>JAGWWX010000015.1 GCA_018970215.1 Acidobacteriota bacterium
GCACCCACGCCGAGTGGGCCTCCCCTGTACTGCATGAGGCGCGCGCCCCGTTAACCGATTGAGCCTTCCATTTGCAGTTCAATCAGTCGGCTCCACTCCACGGCGTACTCCATGGGAAGAGTTCGTGTCACGGGCTCAATGAATCCGTTCACAATCATGCCCATTGCTTGGCTCTCAGTGAGGCCACGGCTCATGAGGTAGAACAGCTGATCGTCACCAATCTTCGACACTGTGGCTTCGTGTCCAATCGAGGCATCTTGCTCCCCGACTTCCATGTAGGGCTTCGTTTCGGAGATCGACGTCTCGTCGAGTAGTAAGGCGTCGCATCGAACGAACGACTTCGCGCCGGTTGCGCCCTCTTCGACTTTTACCAAACCTCGATACGTCGTCGTCCCGCCATCTTTGGAGATTGATTTCGACACGATGGTCGATGTCGTCTCCGGAGCACAGTGCACCATTTTTGCTCCGGCATCTTGAATCTGACCGGGGCCGGCATACGCCACGGAGAGAACTTCACCCGACGCCTTCGGACCCATGAGATAGACCGACGGGTACTTCATGGTCAATCGTGACCCAATATTGCCGTCGATCCATTCGACGTGCGCCTCCGCTTCAGCGCGGGCCCGCTTCGTCACCAAGTTGTACACATTGTTGGACCAGTTTTGGATGGTGGTGTAGGTGATGCGTGAACCCTGCAGGGCCACGAGTTCGACGACAGCGGAGTGCAGCGAGTCGGTCGAATAAACCGGCGCCGAGCAGCCTTCCACGTAGTGGACCTGCGATCCTTCGTCCGCGATGATGAGTGTCCTTTCGAACTGTCCCATATTTTCAGTGTTAATGCGAAAGTAGGCCTGCAGGGGTTGGTCGACCTTGACGCCCGGCGGAACGTAGATGAACGATCCGCCAGACCACACTGCTGAATTTAAAGCGGCGAACTTGTTGTCGTTGGGGGGAATAACCGTACCGAAGTACTTCTGCACCAATTCGGGGTACTCACGCACCGCGGTGTCCATGTCGCAGAAGATGACGCCCAGAGCTTCGAGGTCAGCGCGATTGCGGTGGAACACAACTTCTGATTCATACTGCGCCGTTACGCCCGCGAGATACTTGCGCTCCGCCTCAGGAATGCCGAGTTTTTCGTACGTCTGCTTAATGGCGTCGGGGAGATCTTCCCAGTCCCGGACCTGGTTCTCGGTCGGCTTGATGTAGTAGTAGATGTCGTTGAAGTCGAGATCGGGCATGCGATCCGCAAACCAGGGCAGCATGGGCTTTTTTTCGAATCGTTGCAGTGCCTTCAGTCGGAAGGTCCGCATCCACTCCGCTTCGTTCTTAATCGAGGACATCTCTCGAACGATGTCCGCGTTCAGGCCTTTCTTCGGCTTGAAGACCACGTCGAGTTCGTCGCTCCATCCCAACTGGTAGCGGCTGAAATCCAGGTTGTCGACCGACACGGTGCTCCTTGTGAGTTATCCCTACAGTGATAGTACTAACCCTCGATGCCGAACGATGCGGTTGCTGGCAGAGTGTCAGGGTGACATCTGCACCTCAAGCCCCCCGCCGGCCCCACGACATCACGCGGCACGGTGATACGCGAACCGATCCCTACTACTGGATCATGAACCGAGAGTCCGATGAGGTTCGGAACCTGTTAACGGCGGAGAACGACTTCACCCAGCACGCACTGCGGCATCTCGAACCACTCACCGAGATGATTTTTCAAGAGATCAAGGCTCGCATCGTCGAGACGGACACGTCGGTGCCCGTTCGAAAAGACGACTATTGGTACTTCGAGCGAACTCGAGAAGGTGCCAACTATCCGCTCAGTTGCCGCGTACCCGTGACCGGTGACGGCATTACCCCACCCATCATCGACCCCGAGTCAGCACTCCCCGGCGAACAAGTCGTCTTAGACGAGAATGCCGAAGCCGAAGGGCACGACTTCCTCTCAGTCGGCATCTTGTCGTTAAGTCCGGACGATAAGTGGGTCGCCGTGGGAACTGATGTGACGGGCTCGGAACGCCACGTGGTGAACTTTCGATCCCTTCACGGTGAGACACCTCCCGCCGAGGAGCTCCGCGACGTGTACTACGGATTTACGTGGGCTACCGATTCACAACACGCGTTTTACACTCGCGTTGACGACGCCATGCGCCCGTGGCAGCTATGGCGTCATCGCCTCGGCACCGACCAAAAGGATGATGTACTCGTCCACCAAGAAGACGACCCTCAATACTTCCTCGGTGTTTCACGCTCAAAAGACCAGCAAGTGATCATCGTTTCAATGACCTCCTCCATGACGACCGAAATGCATTACCTGCCGGCCAGCGACCCGACGCAGGACCTCCGCGTCCTCGACGCCCGGTCACACGGCGTTGAATATGGGGTCGATCACTTTCGCGCCGCCGACGGCACGAACTGGTGGCTGAAAGTCACCAACGAGGGCGCCACCGACTTTCGTTTGATGGTGCGTCGGGAGACGGATGTCGCGTGGCGAGAGATCATCGCCGAACGACCGGGCAACCGACTTGACGGCATCGATGTCTTCTCGCGTTTTCTTGTCTGCGCCGAACGAGTGGACGGATGTGCCGCCGTTCGCATTGTCGCACTGCGTGATGAAGCTGATCCCTTTGGCGACGATGTGTTGGAGAGGTCATACGTACTCTCGAGTGGCGTCACGCCCCACACCATGATCGCGACGGAGACTCCTCTCTACGAATCTCCGGTGTTGCGCGTTGTCGAAACGTCGTTGATCACACCGCGTCGAGTGGCCGATGTCGATATGGCAACTGGCGACATGCTCATTCGAAAACAACAAGAAGTCCGAGGTGGATTCGTTGCCGATGACTATGTGACGGGACGCATTTGGGTGACCGCCAGCGACGGCGTTCGCATTCCCGTCTCCGTCGTGGCGCGACGAGATGTCGTAACACGCAACGACGACGGCACATTGTCACCCCTCGCCCCCGCCCCGATGTTGCTGTACGGATACGGCAGTTACGAGATCTCTATCGACCCAAGTTTTTCGGTATTTCGACTCTCGCTCCTCGACCGCGGAGTCATCTTTGCCATCGCTCACGTACGTGGCGGTGGAGAGATGGGCCGTGCGTGGTACGAGATGGGAAAGATGGCCCAAAAGCCCACCACCTTCTCGGACTTCGTTCGTTGCGGGCGATGGTTCGTCGACAATGGGTGGACGACGAACGCCCACTTCGCCGCCCGGGGCGGCTCCGCCGGTGGACTGCTCATGGGCGCCGTCGCCAACCTCGACCCCCACCTCTTTCGTGCCATCGTGGCTGAAGTCCCCTTCGTGGATGCCCTCACCACCATGCTCGATTCGACGCTGCCACTCACCACGAACGAGTGGGAAGAGTGGGGCAATCCCGACGCCGACCCGCTGGTGTACCGCACGATGAAGAGCTACTCCCCCTACGACAATCTCCGCGATGAGAAATACCCCACCATGTACGTGACGGGCGGGTTAAACGACTCGCGCGTGGGTTTTTGGGAACCCGCAAAGTGGGTCCAGGCACTGCGTTTTCGCAATCCCGACAATGAGGTGTACCTCAAGATGGAGATGGGTGCAGGTCACGGTGGTCCATCGGGACGTTACGACTCGTGGCGCGACGAAGCAGGCACTCTGGCCTTCATCCTCGATCAGATCAACTAACGAGAAATACCACGACAGCGAGCACGAGGACGACGCCGAGGGCCGCGGGTCCTCGTCGTGAGCGTCGGCGACGACCGGCCTGGGAGAGCGCTCGGTCGTGTCGTAAGGGCGGACTGACGAACGAAACCGACTCGTCAAGATTTTCGCCAAAGACGTAGCCCGCCGTCGATTCGATTCGTGGTCGTTGAATCGGCGGCGTCTCCGGATCGGGGTGGTGGTCGGACCCGACCAGACGAAAGCTGGGGGAACGGACTTCTGCGGATTCATTGAGTGGCGTCCAGCGACGCCGCAGCACATCTCGACGAACTTTTCGAAGTCGAAGAAAGAACGCAGTGGCGCCGAGGGACCCAAGCAACACGAGAACGAATCTCACGATTGAAAGGTTCCAAATCCACCGCGGTAGTACAGCAGTGGGCTACCCGGAAATGACATCAGTCCCGTAATGCTGACGACCACTATGTCGTGGTCCCCGAATGTAGTGACGGACGAAATATCACCCTCGATATGGGCTAGTGCCCCCACTAATCCCGGCGCGCCATTGGGCAACTCAACGAGCGAGACATCGTCGAATTTTGTCGGTGAGCTCGACGCCAGAGCTCGCGCCACGGATTCTTGGTCGACGGCGAGCACGCTGATGCCCACACGCCCAACTTCACGAATGCGAGGCCAGGAGTTTCCCTCCGTGGTGGCGGCAAAAGTGACGAGCAGAGGTTCGAGCGACAGTGCGGCGAATGACTGACACGTAAAGCCGGCCGGTCCCGCGTCGGTCGTCGCGGCTACAACGACAACGCCAGTGGCAAAGTGCCCCACAACCTCTTTGAAATGCGCCGTGCTCAGTGAGGTCACAGACGCGACACTACCCCTCGATGTGACTACCGTGGCGGTATGAACAACTCGTTGACTTTCGATGACGTCACATTGCAGTATCACGAAGCGGGAGACCCCCACGGCCCCCTCGCGCTACTTCTTCATGGCTTTCCCGATACCAACCACACCTTTCGATATCTCATGCCGTACCTCGCAGAATTGGGCTACCACGTCGTGGCTCCGGCGATGCGCGGCTACGCCCCGAGTTCCATCGCGACGACCGGTGACTACCAAACTGCCACCTTGGCACACGACGCGATCCGACTCCATGACGCACTCCAGGGCGACGGTAATGCTGTCCTGATTGGGCACGACTGGGGTGCGGCGGGCACCTATCCCGCTCTCTCGGCAGCACCCGAACGCTGGCGCAAGGCCGTCACGATGTCAGTTCCGCCCCTCGCTCTCATGGCCCAAGCTTTCATGACCTTCGACCAGCTGCAGCGTTCGTGGTACATGTTCTATTTCCAATCTCCCTTAGCCGACGTCACGGTGCCTCTCGGGAATTTCGACTTCATCGAGCGACTATGGCGCGATTGGTCACCCAACTACGACAGTGCGATCGATGTCCAGCATGTTCGCGAAGCGCTCGCCGAACCCGCCCACCTCGCCGCGGCACTGGGGTACTACCGCGCAATGTTTCAACCCCCGGCCAGTACGCCTGAACTCGCGCCTATTCACGCAACGTTCTCGACAACGCCCTCCATGCCCGTCCTCTACCTGCACGGTGAAAATGACGGATGTATCGGCACCGCAGTCGTGAACGACACGCTCCAGCACCTCGCCGTCGGTTCCGAGATGCATATCGTGGCAAATGCCGGACATTTTCTCCACCTCGAACAGCCCGATGAAGTCCATCACCTCATCGGTGAGTTCCTCGGGCGCTAGTCCGCCAAGACGAAGCGAGATCCTCGACGAACAATCAAACCGTCGCGCATAAGCCCTGACAGGGTTGCTTCGAGACGCGTTGAGTCGACGCCCGTGATACGGGCGAGCTGCGCAGAGGTCACGCCACCTTCACTAATACGTCGAAGGACTCGTCCCCGCTGTTGTCGCGCGGAACCTTCGAATCGAGTCTGTGGACGCGACACACCCGCGCTCGCAACCGCCGGGTCCTCGCCTCCCTCAATGTGCCAGCGACACGCGATGCGCACGGGACACGTGGTGCACTGCGGTCGTGAGCGGCACCACTGAGCCCCGATGTCCAACATCGCCTGATTCCAGCGGGCCGACGAGCCGCGCGTGACAAACGAGTCGGCGAGTTCCTGTGCCGCTGCGGGTCGCAGTGGCTGGTTCATGACCGCCCGAGCCAAGACGCGTCCCACATTGGTGTCAAGAACCCCCACGCGCTCGCCGTAGGCGAAAGACGCAATCGCTCGCGCGGTGTAGTTACCCACTCCCGGCAACTGCATCAAGTCGACCAGAGATCGCGGGACCTCACCACCTTGTGCCGTCACGATGCGAGCGGTCTGGTGCAATGCGACGGCACGTCGGGGGTACCCCAGCCCCTGCCACTCTCGAATGATGGCCGACTGCGGGGCGCGCGCGCACTCCCCGGGTGTGGGATAGCGCTCCATAAATCTCTGCCAGGCGTCTCGAACACGGCTCACGGAGGTCTGCTGCAACATGAACTCGCTCACGAGGATGGCCCAGGGGCTTGCATGTCCCGTCCACGGCAAGTGTCGATCGATGCGGGGAATCGCGCGACGCAGTGCGCGGGCGAAATTTACGTGGTGATCAGCTCCAGACGTCACCGGAGTACGGACGTTGGCGTTGCGGAGCGAAATCCTTTTTCCACACCATGACCTTCCGACGAAAGTAACAGACTTCCAATCCGTCTTGATTAAAGCCCTTGGTCTCCACTGTCACGATGCCGCGATCGTTTTTGCTCGACGACTCGGTCGTTTCCAGGACGCGCGTCTCGGCGTAAATCGTGTCACCGTGAAATGTGGGGTTCTTATGCAGTAACGACTCAATCTCAAGATTGGCAATAGCGGCTCCCGAGACATCGGGCACCGACATACCGAGAACGAGCGAGTAGACCAGATTGCCCACCACCACATTTCGCTTCTGCACGCTTTCGTTCTCCGCGAACCACACGTTGGTGTGCAACGGATGGTGGTTCATCGTGATCATGCAGAACAGATGGTCGTCGTATTCGGTGATTGTTTTGCCGGGCCAGTGTTTGTAAATATCTCCGACTTCGAAGTCTTCGAGGTATCGGCCAAAAGGTCGGTCGTAGGTTGACATACGTCTAGTTTGCCTTCTCTCTAAAAGACGTGGTGGTCTTCATCGTCGCTGACTGCCCTCGTCGAAAATCCCAGCGTTCCACCCTGGGGCGTCTCGCCGTCAATCACCAGACGCCAGACGTAGCGAGACGCCGGATCGAGCGGTAACGGCCCAAAGTTAATAGCAATTGGCAGATCAACGGGAGCCCCAAACGGGACCCCTTCGGGCTCTCCCACGCTGAACTCTCCTCGCACCTCCACTGGTTGGGCGCCGTCGGGAGAGTCCAAGAGAACCGGACGCCCGTCGGCATCTTCCAAAAAGAGTTCCCAATGATGGACTCGGTCACATTCGTAACGTTCAATGTCGAGTTTCACTACGACGGCCTGAGGCATGGGTTGCGGTCCCGTGATCGACCAGCCGGCGCCCATGATGTAGAGCTTCCCCTCTGCCACTTGGGCCATATCCGCAAGAAGCATGGTGACGCGCATTCTCGCCAGCCTACGGCTGTGCGAAGGACGGGACTGCACGGGTAAATTTCAACTATGCCAACCCCCGACCTTGACCTCACCGTTGCCGCCGATCTCATCTCGCGGGCCCAGTCCATCATCGATACGGCGACCGACGAGCTGGCGACGCGCGGCGGCGTCGATGCCAACCAAGCCTTCGCCTACGATCTCGCACACGCCGCCAGTGCCGTCGCCACGGCCCGCTTCAACCTCGACTACGCCGCGCGCGGAACAACGGAGGCCAATCTCACTGCCGCGTTTTTAGCGGATGCCCTCGCAAATATTGCGAGTCGCATTCTGGGTCGCGAGACACTCTGGGGTCTGACGAACGACTGGTATTCCCCCTTCGCCTCCTTCGTTGAAACGTACCGCGACCCGAAGTTTCTCGCGTCTCTCGCCGAAACACCCGGTGAGCGGCACCTCGATGAACAGTTTCAAATGGTGGCAGATACCTTCCACCGCTTCGCCGACAATGTCGTGCGCCCGCACGCCGAGCATGTTCACCGGACCAACGGTGACGTCCCCGAAGACGTCATACAAGGCCTCGCCGACCTCGGTGGCTTTGGTCTGTCAGTGCCCGAGGAGTACGGCGGATTTGCCGACGGTTCGGAGAGCGACTACCTCGGCATGGTGGTAGCAACCGAAGAGTTGAGTTGGGGTGGTCTCGGTATTGGAGGCTCACTCATTACTCGCCCAGAGATTCTCACCCGTGCGCTCGTCAGTGGTGGAACGGAAGAGCAGAAGCAGTCGTGGCTTCCTCGCGTCGCAACGGCGGAAGTCTTGGGCGCCGTTGCCGTCACGGAGCCTGACTACGGTTCGGACGTCGCGGGGCTCACGACCGCCGCAACGAAGACGGCCGGTGGGTGGCTCATCAATGGAACCAAGACGTGGTGCACATTCGGCGCACGCGCCAATGTGCTGCTCCTACTCGCACGGACTGACCCCGATCGCAGCAAGACGCACCGAGGGCTCTCATTGTTTCTCGTCGAAAAACCAATTGGCGACGGTCACGGATTCCTCTTCACGCAAGACGCGTCGTCGGAGGGACGCAGCGATGCGAATGGCCGCCTCGAGGGTCGACCCATCGACACTCTGGGTTACCGCGGTATGCACTCGTACGAGCTGAGCTTCGACAATTGGTTCGTACCGGACTCACACCTCATCGGTGGTGAGGCCGGTCTCGGCAAGGGCTTCTACTACCAGATGGCCGGCTTCGAAAACGGCCGCATCCAAACGGCTGCGCGTGCCGTCGGATTAATGCAAGCGGCCTACGAGGCCGCGCTGACGTACGCTCAGAACCGAGTGGTATTTGGTGAGCCCATCGTGAACTACGAGCTCACGAAAGTGAAATTGGGTCTGATGGCGGCGATCATTCAGTCGACGCGTCAGTACTCCCTTGGTGTGGCAAAACTCATGGCCAAGGGCGAAGGCACCCTGGAAGCCTCGATGGCAAAGGCGTACGTCTGTCGTGCGGCGGAGTGGGTGACGCGCGAAGCGTTGCAGATTCACGGCGGGATGGGGTACGCCGAGGAGTATCCCGTCAGTCGCTACTTCGTCGATGCTCGCGTGCTGTCAATATTTGAAGGCGCGGACGAAACTCTGTGCCTCAAAGTCATCGCACGTCGAATGCTGGAGCTTCGCCAAAAGTAACGCGAAGTGAGGTTCAAGACGTCCGTCGGCAGCGCGACGTCATCTACTCGTCGATGGTAAATGGTGCGTGTACGCCGCCAAGAACGATGCCGGCCGAGTGAAGATCCTCTTGTTCACCCCGCTCACGTTGCGACGTCCGGGCGGCCTTTTCCCATCGCGACTCCACGCGACCGAACTTCCAGATGGCTAATGAGAGAATCCAGATACCCGCGAAGAGCCCCGTCACGACAAACCCCGCATTATTGAGGTCAAAGTTTTGCGCCACGGACCAAATTCCTCCGGTCAGATTCAACTGACGAGAGAGAACTTGCAGCAGTTCTAGTGTGCCGATATAGAGCGCGACAAAGACGGAAAGCCCGGTAATGGTGATGTTGTAGTACACCTTGCGGATGGGACGTGAAAAGGCCCATCCGTACGCAAAGTTCATAAATGAACCGTCGATGGTATCTAGAAGACTCATTCCCGCTGCGAAAAGAATGGGCAGGCTCAGAAGGGCCCAAATTGGTAACCCCGCCGCTACCGACGTGCCGGCCAAGACCATAAAGGCAATTTCGGTCGCGGTATCAAAACCCAAGCCGAAGAGAAGTCCGAGGGGGTACATCTTCCACGGCTTGTCAATCGACCGTGCGATGGGCCCAAAGAATCGCATGAGGAGTCCGCGGGAGTTGAGATGCTTTTCAAGTTGGGAGTCGTCAAAGAGTCCGCGCCGCATATCGATAAAGAGACGAACGATGCCGATGAGAATGATGAGGTTCAAAATGGCAATCAAATAGAGGAACGCACCCGAGACCAGGGTGCCAACGAGACCTCCGTAGTGATGCAGGGCCGAACTGTCATCGCGGATCTGGATACCGAGGGCTTTCGCGCCAATTCCCAAGAGAAGCGTGAGAACGAAAACGACACTGGAGTGTCCGAGTGAGAAGAAGAATCCAACGGAAAGGGGACGATTGCCCTCCGACATCAGCTTTCGCGTGGTGTTGTCAATCGCCGCGATGTGATCGGCGTCAAAGGCATGGCGCATCCCCAAGGTGTACGCCAGCACACCCGTGCCAATGCCCAGCACTGCCCCTCCGCCGACTTGGTATCGGTGACCGCTCGCAGCGACCAATAATCCCCAGCCCAGAACGTGCAAAAGAGCAATAAACCCAAACATGAGCCACATATTGCGCTTCTCTCTCGCCGACATTGCCCAGCGAGATGCGGGTATGGCGAGAAGCTCTTCTCCGTGGCCGTGACCCATGTGTCAGAGGCTAAAGGTTATGAAGGGCTAGTTCGCCGAACGCCGTAGTCCGGCGCGTTCGCCGCGCGACAGGAACTTCTTCGCCATTTTGCGACTCGCTTCATCGATCATCTCGTCACCGAACATCAACGCACCCGTGTGATCATCTTCGGTCGCTTTGTTGTACGTCTCGAGGATGTCATACGCACGGTCGAACTGCTCTTGCGTCGGCGAGAAGACGTCGTTCAACACCGCGGCTTGATCCGGCGTCAGGGCCCACTTTCCGTCGTACCCGAGGACGCGTGTGCGTTGAGCGAACTCTCGGAGGGCCTCGTTGTCCCGGACCTTCAAGAATGGACCGTCAATGACTTGTAGCCCATTAGCGCGGCCAGCCATCAATATTCGACTAAAGACGTAGTTGAAGTGATCGCCCGGATACTCGGGAATCGCGACGCCACCAGTAAGGACCGGCATCTCAATTGAGGCCGCAAAGTCAGCAGGACCAAAAATGATGGTCTCGAGTCGGGGTGACGCAGCGCAAATTTCATCGACGTTGATGAGTCCACGAGCCGTCTCGATCTGTGCCTCAATGCCGATGTGTCCAATCGGTAATCCGCAGTTCTTTTCGACTTGCGTCAAGAGAAGGTCCATCGCCACGACTTCTGCCGCTGACTGCACCTTTGGCAACATGATTTCGTCGAGGCGCTCCCCCGCGTTCCCCACGACCTCAATAATGTCGCCATACGTCCATGACGTGTCCCACGCATTCACCCGAACGCAAAGGACACGATCATCCCATTGGCCGTTGCGAATAGCGTCAACAACTCTCGCACGCGCAGCAACTTTTTCATTCGGCGCGACCGAGTCCTCAAGGTCCAGGAACGTCATATCGGCGGTAACCGAAGGTGCCTTCGCCAAGAAACGCTCCGACGAACCGGGAGTCGAGATACAAGAGCGGCGCGGAAGATTGCGAGAGCGTGCAGACATAAATCAAATCCTATTGTGAAAACGAAATTGGCTATTTCCTCATCAATATAAAGAGTTTCGCGGACTTTGGTCACTTGTGAAACAACAACCCGAAAAAAATCGCATCTCAACTAACCTACGTATCGTGACCGACGTCGGGCGCCCGTGGCGCCACACGACGATTCGGCAGCACCGGATAACCCATTCTCGATGGGGCCTATCCACGCTGGCGCTTGTCGCAGTGTTCCTCAGCACTGTGATTGTTCCCGCACGCCCTGCCGGCGCGGCCGGATCCCTGCAAGAGGCTCGCGCCAAAGCCGCGGCGCTCTACAAAAAGGTGCAGCATCTCGAAGCCCAAGCCTCGTATCTCGGCCAAAAGTACAACTTGGCGCAGATGCGATACGCGACTTTGACCCACCGCATCTTGAATAGCCGGGCGGCGGTCGAAGCCGCCCAGCGACAGGTGAAGACAAACCGCGACCAACTCAAACGGGCGGCCGTCAACGCCTATATCAACGCCGGAGCTGCCGCTCTCACCAATCCCCTCTTTGCCCGACCGGAAGACGATATCGGTGCGCGCAAGGTATACAACCGAATTGCCGAAGGTGACATGTCAACAACCGTTGCCAGCCTGCAGCTGTCGTCTATTCAGCTCACGAGCCAGCGACAGGTCTTACGTAATCAACAACTCGCCGCCAAGCAAACCCGCGATGACGCTGCGGCCATGTACCAAAAGGCCCTCAAGATCCAACGAGATATGCAGCATCTCCTCAATGGAGCTCAAGGCCAGGTCGCATACTTCGTCCGAAAGGCGCAAGAAGCTGCAGAGCGGGCCGCGTATCTCAAGTGGAAGAAAACACACAAGAACGAGAAGTACTACAAATATCCCGCGCCACCTCCTAACGCGAGAGCGGCCCGCGCGATTCGATTTGCGCTCAGCATGATTGGCGTGCCCTATTCCTGGGGTGGGGCCAGTCGACGAGGCGTCGACTGCTCTGGCTTGACGATGCTGGCGTGGGGATCTGCGGGAGTCGCCTTACCGCACTATTCCGGTTCCCAGATGGCGGCGACGATCCGTGTCCCCTTGTACGCCCTCAAGCCGGGCGACCTCTTGTTCTACGGACCAGGTGGTTCACAACACGAAGCGATGTACCTCGGCAACCGGAAGATGATTGAGGCCCCCACCTTCGGGCAACGCGTCCACATCTCGCCAATCCGTTACGCCGGCCTCGCTGGCGCGGGACGCCCTCGGGGATAGTGACGGCGACCTTTCCCACGTCCTTGCACGTGGGACCATTCACCTTGTATCTCTACGGGGTTGGACTCGGAGTCACGGCCTATGTGACCTACGGTTACGTCACACGACGGCTACGTCGTCGTGGCATTGATGTGGTGCCGTGGCCCCGAATTGCCATCTATTCCCTGCTCGTTGGTTTGATGGGCGCTCGCCTGGCACACGTTGCAACTAATTGGTCGTACTACCGCGACACGCCGACGGAACTCATCGCGGTATGGCACGGTGGTCTATCTAGTTTTGGAGCCCTAGCGGGTGCCGTGCCGATTGCGCTCACGCTCTCACGGCGCTGGTGGCCGACGGTACGGTTGCTGGACCTCCTTGATGCCGTTGTTCCGGCACTCGTGGCGGGGTGGGCCCTCGGGCGCGTACTCGGCCCGCAGTTCATGGTCGCCGGTGGCGGACACGAGACCAATCAATGGTTTGGGCTGTACTACGAGGGCCAGCTGGGCAAACGCGTTCCCGTCCCTCTGATCCAGGGTGCCGAAGATGCCCTCTTGTGGATCACGTTGTTATGGGGTGAAAAACGTTGGTCTCGTGGCATCACCACCGCTGTGGCGATGGTCGTCTGGGGTGCTGTTCGAGCAATTGACGAACGTCTTCTTCTCCAGCAGTCGGGTCACGTCGGGTCTCTCGCTGTGCAACTCACGGGAGTCGGACTCGCGGTAGCGGGCGCGACTCTCCTGCTGTTACTACGCACTCGGCGGATAAAAAGTGAAAAACTAACCCTGTGAGCACCTCCCGCACGATCGGTGTTGTAGCACGGCTCACGTCGTGGTGGTTTCCCGCCATGGGCGTCGTCATCGGCATTGGTGCCGTTCTGCGAGCTCTTCAGCTGTCGAACGGGACCTTGTTTCGCGACGACGCCTGGGTTGCGCTCACGTCGCGGGTTGACCTTTCAACGGCGTGGAAGATGGTCGGAGCATCACCGGGCTTCGTTCTTGGTATGCGTCAATGGGTGGACGTCGTAGGGCAGACCACGTGGCTCCAACAGCTGCCCACGCTCATTGTGAGCATCGCCGGCCTCGTCGCCCTTGGCGTCCTCGCGCGCTGGTGGGGCCTGAGTCGAGCCTCAACCCTGATTGTCGTCGGCCTCCTGGCCGGATCTCGTATTGCCGTGGAGTACTCGACCCACCTCAAGCCCTATAGCCACGACATATTGATGTCCTGCGTTCTCCTGTTCGCGGCGGCATTGTCGTCGCGCGGGCGGAGCCCCTGGATCTTTACGGGAGCGTGTGCGATTGCTCTCGTGACGAGTTTGACGAGCCTTCCCCTGGTACTGGGGCTACTGGTGGTGGTCGTGGTTCGCCATGTTCGGCGCGGCACCGTTGGACGACTTGTGCTCCCGCTAGCCGTCGTGGGCGTGCCACTGAGCGGCTTCACATTTGTTGTTCAACGTGGATTGAGTCCACGACTTCACGAATCGTGGTCGTCGAATTTCATTGACCACAGTTCCGTCAGTGGGTTTTTCTCCTCTATCGCCCACATCGGGCGAAGTGTGATGTGGGGTCTCGTTGATAGCACCCCTCGACTCGGAATTTCCTACCTTGGCGGCCTCATCGTGATGATGTTTGTTGGCGGCATCGTCATAGGCATCGGACAACGTGGGCGTTCAACGCTCCTCGTGGCGGGTCCGGTAGGTGCCGTTATTGCTGCCAGCGCGGGAGTGATGCCGCTCGGCACGGGCCGAACAGATACGTACTTGTACGTTCCGTTGCTCCTTCTCTTTGGCCTCGGACTTGATGTCATTATCACACGAATCCGTCGAGGCACATTTCAGAAAATCGTCATCAGTCTGATCCTGGTGATGCCTATCGCGGGAATCTACGACCGCATCGCCTATCAACGGCCATACCCGGGTGGCGACTTCCACGCAGTTGCTGACGTCGTGCGAGCGACCGTCCAACGCGGAGGCAACGTGATTATCGAGGGAACCGCACGCTGGCCCTACACCTACTACTCCGCAGATCACTTCACAGTGAAGTTCTCTCCCAACTACAACACGGGCTTCGCGCCAGTCGTGGACACCCCCCACACTGTGGTGATGCCAGGTAGTCAGATTGAGGGAGGTTACGACCCCGGGCAGGCAGTGAACAAGGCGTACGGAGCATCGGTAATTCTCACCGTGCGGGCAGACGACTGGAATGTCGATAATCCACTCGCACCGGCTTTGACGGGTAGCTGTTACCTGGAATCGGGCAACCGGCATGTGCCTGGTTTTTATCTTGAATGGTGGAAGAAAGACTGTCGTCCCGATTAGGGAAGCATCAGATCGGGATGATTGATCAGTAGTTGCTGGCAGTGCGGAGCTGCGGGAAATGACGACATCACGACATGCCCACAGACAGCTCGCAGTTCAACGGGATCGCCACCGTCTACCAAGAGAGAGTTCATCACCGTCAAGAGTTCTTCGTACGTGGGATTGCCCGAACTGTCGCCGAGACGCTCGATGATTGTCGCCAATGCTTCTTGCCCAATCACCTCAAGAAGTAGGGAGATTGTGGCCGGTGGGGCACTTTTCACAAAACTTTCCACGTCGCGTTTTTGCTTCAGGCTCCTCAGGGGAACCAAGAAAACGGGCGCCGAGCCCGGCGACGGTCGAAGATCTAGCTGATCAACGAGATCGAGAATTCGTTCCGAAGGAATCGTTGCTAGTACTCGACGACCGATGACTGTGCTATCTGATTTCGAACTCATCGGTACCTTTCGTGCGTAGCAAAACTACCTTCCCCAAACTCTTGCTTCGCGGAACTACCCCCACGCGCCATTTGGGGTAGTTCCGCGAAGTGAGTTATGAACGAACTCGCCCGTATCTATATGAACGAGAGCGCACAAGTACGAGGAGTCCCATCACGATACATAGTGCGCCAACCCACGTCTCTTTTAGTAGTGAACTGCCGGTCGAAGCGAGTCCCGTACTATCGGCCATCAAGGTGATTTCCGATGTCACGCAATCGGTTGGATCGGCGACAGAACACATCTGGTAGGTGAAAGTGCACTCGGTGTTCATCGTCGAGTTAGCGGTAAACGTATAGGAACCTGATTCCTCCATCGAGACTGCACCGCAACTTGGTTGCGCAGGAATGCTGTACACACTTTCACCGGAGTTGTCAGTGACGGCAGCGCTTCCGGAATACGGCGTCGCCTTGTCAATTTTCTGAGTATCGGGGTGTGCCACGATCCCGGGAACGGCCATCAAAATGGAGACTCCCTCCGGCGTGGGGTCGTTGTAGTCAATCGGTGACGTCACTTCGGTCGAACTGAATGTTCGATAGCGCAGAGTTATACGGAAACTCACTGACGTCATCGTGCCGTTGATCTGAATTGAACCGTAGCCCGCTCCATAGCGATTCGCAAACGCCACGCTCGGAAGCAAATTGACCGCACTCTCGCCTGACTTATTAAACCCAGTACCTGGTGGGTTAATGGTTCCGAAACTCACACCATCCGAGTGCACTTCAAAGTTCGAAACGTGACTCAGCAAAGTCAACGTATACCCGGGCTCCACTAGTTCATAGTCGGAAAACAGTGTTGCCGTAGTGCCGCCTCCGGCAAGGTCCGCAATTGATATGACGGGATTCGTGACTTCTCGGCTGAAGTCGAATTTAACTGTCGGATGGGTGACACACTCGTACGACGTTCCTGGAATCAGCGTGCCGGTGACGTTCGAACACACCGGCTGGCTCGAGTTCCACAAGAGACCTACACCGTCAGAGTCGTGAACAATGGTTGGGGTGTACGCAGTGGCCGCACTTCCCGTACCACCCCAAAACCCCGTACCTTCCGACATCTGCCACGTGCCCTGAATAGGAGCGTCAGTAGTAGTCACTGTGGCGACAGTTGATGGAGAAGTGTTGCTCATGGTGATCGTTGCGGTACTTCCGGAAGAGACTGCCACTCCGATGGCGTTCACCGAGACCGCTCCCGCACCCCTAGAACCAATTGCGACAGCAGCCAATGTGCAGAACGATGCGATACAAACCATGATTCGACGAAGTGAAAAAGCTGACACACATATCCTCTCGACTAAGGCACGAACAAACGTCGCACAGTTCATTATGTGCAATGCAATGTGAGAGGTTCCAGGAGACTAATTCCGAAATGGCGTTCCGAATCACCCGGCGATTGAGATTTTTTGTGTGCCGCAAAGTTTCACTTAAATACCAACCAGAAAGTCAGTCGTGTCAGGTCGGCCTGAGCAAACTGAATTCTCGAAGGATTGGATGCAACTTTCAGAGATTGAGAAGAGCGGCCTGCGTCATCACAACCCAGAGCGAGCGATTACTTCAGCAGGTGCTTGCTAATCACTACGCGCTGCACCTGGTTGGTGCCCTCGTAGATCTGGGTGAAGCCGGTGATTCTTCCGCTCCGCCCATTGCTTCCACCACGAAGGTTCATACATCGGCAAAGTCCGTCTCTTCCCATGAAGCCAGGCTCATTTGTAGGGATGGAGTAGGGATAAGTTATTCACTTTCATTTGATTCACTCACCCGTCCAGTGGTCAGTAAGTGTATTTGGCCACCCATCGGCGGGGTTCAGGAGCAATGGGCTCTGACCATTTTTCGAAGTAATGAGTTGTATGAATGGCGTCGACAGCTCATCCTTCAAAATCCACTGCGATCCCGAACCAAATTCGAACTCCAACAATGCATCGTGCTCAAATGAACTGACTTGCGAATCACGATTACGAATCAACCTTGCACGATGAATAGTGAAGTTCGAAGCGTTTCACCCTTGAAGAAGTACTGAACGCCACCTGCACGATCGGCATCACGTCGATGGTCGTATCCGAGAAGAACTCGTAGAGCCAAATATTCGCCGATTTCGCCGCACACGTTGGCGTTCACTAATCGACACGAACTGTAATGAGCGAATCATCGAATTCGACAAATACTTTCTGAATGGCATATCCGAGGTCGACTCCAGGTGTTGCTGAACCGCAAGAAAGCAGCCTGCATCCAACCAGGTTTTCCAAAATTTTGGTGTCTTCCGCTGGAAGCTTCATATCAGCTTTGCGATACCCACATCGCATGAAAAAAGTGGCTCTCGAATGTCAAGAATCTTGTTCAAGTTGGCGGAGTTCTGGTAATGCTTCACGATCCTTTGGTCGGTCAGCCAGGGACTTAGCTTCAATGATTTCTGAGAGTCCTGCAACTCGCAATGTAAAGCCAACGCCCTGAAGCACAGTCGAGCTGTTCACAAGCGCGTTGAAGTCCTTCAATCCAGCGTCAGTGGATTCAAGGCCGGCGAGCAAATCCAGCGGACCAAAATCGGTCATCCATGTGGTCATGCCGGCGCTTTTTAGCATGTGACGGTCAATGTGAACCGGCAAGGATTTTGCTTCTTCGTCCGTCATTCCTTCGACTCGCAAGCGGGCATTCATTGCTCGAAGCGCCGTGGATACGTTGTCAAGATTCGCGTCAGTTCGCTCGATGACTAAATCCAAGTCCTCTGTCACTCGGGATGCTCCGTAGGCACGAGCTGCTACGCCGCCAACAATCAAGTAGTGGACACCAGATTCGTCCAGTGTTGCGAGGAGATTCTGAAGGTCTAGCGACTGCTCCAACAATGCCTTCTCGTTACTCCGATTGATTTTCGCGCTGCGAGTCCAGTTCACGAAGCCAAGTAAGCGCTGCCTCACGGGAGTCAATTCTCGTCCCGTCGTTCAAAACGGTCACTTCGTCGTGACTAGGGCGTCCCGCACCATCAAGTGCCGACGCGAGATCGCGCACGGTGGTGTACCGAAGTTTCGCCATACAGAAATCGTACACACTTGATGAGACATGTGTACGAGGGAAACCGCTGAATTCAGCTGAACGGGCAAGGTCCTGCCAAGCCAGCGCAGCGCACTACTTCAGAAGGTGCTTGCTAATCACTACGCGCTGCACCTGGTTGGTACCTTCGTAGATCTGGGTGATCTTGGCATCGCGCATGAATCGCTCGACGGGGAATTCCTTCGTAAACCCGTAACCACCGAGCAACTGAACGGCGTCAGTGGTCACCGACATCGCCGTGTCGGAAGCGAACGACTTCGCCGCGGCGCCCAAATAGGTCAGCGTTCCTTCGGGATCGCCTTGGTCTATTGCGCTACAGGCGCGATAGACGAGAGCCCGAGACGCCTCGGTTCGAATTGCCATATCGGCCAACATGAAGCGGAGGCCTTGGAGCTCAGAAATTGGTTTTCCAAAGGCGTGACGCTGTTTCATGTAGCCGGCGGCGTAGTCAATTGCTGCCTGTGCAATTCCGACGGCCTGGGCCCCAATCGTCGGCCGAGACCGATCAAGAGTGTGCATCGCAATCTTGAAACCATCACCTTCCGCACCGATGCGATGCGTAGAAGGAACCCGAACGTTGTTGAAAATCACTTCACTCGTCGGTGAGGCTCGTAGTCCCATCTTGTCTTCGTGTTCACCGAACGTCACACCCCAGTCCTTTTCCACGAGGAATGCCGAGATCCCCCGCGACCCGGCGCCGGGATTCGTGGTCGCAAAGACCGTGTACGTGTCGGATACTCCCGCATTGGTAATCCAGTATTTCGAACCGTTCAAGATGTAGTCCTCGCCATCGCGATCCGCACGGCACCGCATGGACGCCACGTCGCTACCGGCATCGGCTTCGGAAAGGCAGTACGAAGCTTGTATTGACCCTGCAGCAATCTTTGGCAGATAGTTGCGCTTGAGATCTTCGGAACCGAAATTCATCACGGGCAGCATGCCGAGTTTCGAGATCAGCATCGTCACGGACGTCGACGCACAGCCTCGTGCCAGCTCTTCCGCCATAATCGCCTGCGTCACCATGTCGGCACCGGCACCACCGTACGCCTCAGGGATTCCGAGGGCGGGCAGTTCCAACTCTCGACACGCAGCGAACGACTCCCACGGATACGTCTGGTCTCTGTCGTACTTTGCTGCGTGTGGCGCAATACGATCGTCAACGAACTGGCGCATCATGTCGCGAAATGCTCGTTGTTCAAGAGTCAGGTCAAAGCTCATCAGAGCCCCCTTTTAGCTACAGCGACAGCGTGGAAGCGTCGGCCGGTGAAACGCGGAGGAACTCGTCGCCCACCGCATCGACGAAATCACGTAGTCGAAAGTACGAATGTCCGATCCCGGCGAAGCGAACCTCCCACGCCGGCGAGATTGACGCTGAATGAGCGCTCACGCCGATAAGACGTAGAGCAACTTCGACGTCACTTCTCGACGGACCCCGCCCAAAGAGTCCCGCACGTTTGCTCGCGAGCGCGGCCACACCGGCCACGAGGTCGTGATGGTCAACTCCGTCGATGTGGTCGCCATGCCATTGTTCCAGCACAGCGTGCGTCACGGTGAGGGCATATCCCCCGTCAGGACCCGGCGTCCCCTGCCCGCGAACCCGTTGGTGACGGGGAGCGCCGAGAAGCCCCGGCTTCTTCGGACGACCCGTTTCGGGAGTGGGAGTCGGAATGCTCGGCCGTACGGTTGCCACGTCGGCGACGGGAACGAAATGTGGCTGCGTCACGGCGTCAGTTTATGGTTTGGGACTGACGAATTAGCAGACGGTAAGCCACGACATGTACTGCGGAACTTCACCGCGAACGATTTTGAAATAGGTGGTTTGCAACTGGGTCGTGAGTGGTCCGGGCTTGCCGGTACCCACAACGCGATCGTCCACGGACGCGATCGGCACCACCTCCGCAGCTGTACCGGTGAGAAACGCTTCGTCGGCGAGGTACAGGTCCGTTCGAACCATTGCCTCAAATCGAACTTCGTAGCCCACATCGCGCGCAAGGGTCACGATGGAGTCCTGGGTGATACCTGCGAGAGCCCCCGCCTCAGAGGGAGGTGGTGTCACGATGACCCCGTTACGAACAATGAAGAGGTTTTCACCCGAGCACTCGGAAATCCGTCCGTCGGGACCTAACAGAATTGCTTCGTCGTACCCGGCTTTGATTGCCTCAACCTTGGCGAGACCGGAATTGACGTACAGTCCGGTCCCTTTCGCTGCGGTGGGCATGGCATTGGGACTGTGGCGGTGCCACGATGAAATCTTCATCCTGACACCGTTCGCGTGCCCATCATCGCCGAGATACGCGCCCCACGGCCAGCACGCGATTGCCACGTTGACCGGCGCCGGAAGCGGATTGACACCCATTTCCCCGTAACCCAGGTACACCAATGGGCGGATGTAGCAGCCGTCGGTCATGTTGTTCGCACGAACAACGTCCACCGCGGCGTCGCAGAGTTCATCGAGCGTAAACGGCACATCAATCATCAGAATCTTGCAAGAGTTCAGCAATCGCTGCATGTGCTCGCGCAGGCGGAAAATTGCTGGCCCCTGTGACGTCGGGTACGCACGGACTCCTTCGAAGGCCCCCGTGCCGTAGTGAAGTCCGTGACTCAACACGTGGACCATGGCGTCGTCCCAGGCGACGAGCTGGCCGTCCATCCAAATCTTCTTGGTCGGTGTGATGGGCATTACAACCTCCGAATCAGTTCATCGGCAACGCCCGCAGTCCCGATAACTGCTACGTCACCATCAAAGTCTGCCACCGCGGCACGAATGCGAGTTGCCGCAGCAAATTCGCCGACATGGTCCAGCATCAAACACGCCGAATTAATTGCCGCTAGTGGATTGGCAAGGTTCTTCCCCACGATGTCGTGAGCAGCACCATGAACGGGTTCGAACAGTGAGGCGTGTACTCGGGTGGGATTCAAATTTGCCGAGGCCGCATAGCCAATTCCACCGGTCACAGCACCCGCGAGATCAGACAAAATATCGCCAAAGAGATTGTCCGTCACGATGATGCCGTACCGTGCGGGATCCTCTACGAGATAGATGCAAGCTGCATCAACGTGCTGATAGTCGACTTCAACCGACGGATACTCAGTGGCAACCTGATCCACAACTCGCTTCCACAGATCGCCCGCGAACGTCAGAACATTGGTCTTGTGGACGAGAGTGACTTTGGGACGCGGCCAGCTGAGAGCTTTCTCGAAGGCGTAACGAACGCAGCGTTCCACGCCAAATCGCGTATTCACCGAACCTTGTGTGGCAACTTCGTGAGGTGTACCGAGCCGGAGCACGCCCCCTTCCCCGGCGTAGGGTCCTTCGGTATTTTCACGCACGATGGCGAACTCGCAGCCTTCCGCAAGGGATTTCGGTACCCCACGGAATGGACGGAAATTGATATAGAGATCGAGTCCGAACCGTAACTTCAACAGCAATCCGCGCTCCAATAGACCGCTGGGGATTCGACTATCCCCGATTGCCGGTCCGATGGCACCGAGCAATATCGCGTCGAATTGACTCAACTCCGACAACGTTGCATCGTCGAGAACGAAACCGTCGCGCAGGTAGCGCGCGGCACCGAGTTCAAATTCCGTCACCGCGAGGTCAATACCGGTGGCCCGAACCACCCTGACGGCCTCGGCCGTGACTGCGGGTCCGATTCCGTCACCGCCGATGACGGCAACGCGATGGATAGACACGATGACCCTTTCGACTTCGGTTACTTCATTCTCCCCGAAAGTGGCGGCTGACGGCAAACCGCCTGAGGACCGCACCAGCCAGGGCGGTAAAATGGGGGTTCAACAAACGAGGTTGATGTGTCTGGTCAAATTCACCGCATTACGGAGGCAACTCTCCACAAGCTCCGTGAGGAGTGGCACCACCTAACCACGGTGGGCCGAACAGAGATCGCCCGCGTCATCGAAGCGGCGCGATCCCTTGGCGATCTCTCCGAAAACGGGGACTACCACGCGGCAAAAGATGACCAGGGAAAAATGGAGGCTCGAATTCGAATCCTCGAGGACATCATCCACAACCACGAAATTATTGAAAAAGACCACAACTCCGAGATCGTGCAGCACGGATCTATCGTCACGGTGGTATTCGATGGCGACAGCGATGACGATGCCTCGGACTATTTCGTCGGATCCATTGAGGAAAAACCCGATGGCGTGATGACCGCATCTCCCTCGTCACCGATGGGCGAAGCACTCCTCGGAAAGAAGCTCGGCGACTCGGTGACGTACGCCGCACCTTCTGGTGACTTAACACTGCGAATCATTGGCCTTCGGTAGTGACCGCTCCGCAAACGCTCTTCGAAAAGATATGGGCGAACCACGTCGTTCGCGAGGTCGACGGTGAGCCAACGATTCTCTATATCGACCTGCATCTCATTCACGAAGTAACCAGTCCTCAGGCTTTTGACGGCTTGCGACTTGCTGGTCGAGGAGTCCGTCGTCCGGATCGCACTTTGGCGACCGCCGACCACAATGTTCCGACCGATCCCCTGTCGACCCCCATCGCTGATCCCATTTCACGTCGCCAACTCGAAGTGCTGGACGACAACTGTCGTGATTTCAACATCACGTTGTTTCCACGGGGTAATGCGAACCAGGGCATCGTTCACGTCATTGGACCGGAGTTAGGAGTGTCCCAGCCCGGTATGACGATTGTCTGCGGGGACTCACACACTTCCACGCACGGCGCACTGGGGGCTCTGGCCTTCGGTATTGGTACGTCAGAGGTCGAACACGTCCTCGCCACCCAGACACTCCCCCAGCAACGCCCACGCACCATGGCGGTCAATTTCGTTGGTGACACTCCGCAGGACGTGTCCGCCAAAGACCTCGCCCTCGCTCTAATTCACGCACTGGGGACAGGCGGCGGATCGGGATACGTTCTCGAATACCGTGGCACACCAATTTCGTCACTTTCCATGGAGGGGCGAATGACCCTCTGCAATATGAGTATTGAGGCCGGGGCGCGCGCGGGTCTCGTGGCCGTCGACGAAACCACCATTTCGTATCTCCGAGGTCGGCCCGGCGTCCCGTCCGGCTCAGAATTCGAAGCGCTCGCCGAGTCGTGGCGCTCACTGCAGTCAGATGACGATGCCGTGTTCGATGCGGAGATAACAATTGACGTCGCCACGCTTTCACCCCTCATGACCTGGGGGACCAATCCATCGCAAGTGGTCAGAGTCGACGGCGTCGTTCCCCAACCCAGCGAGTTTCCGACGGATGCAGAGAAAAGTGCCGCCGAACGCGCACTCGACTACATGGGACTTCAGTCCGGCGAGGCAATGCGAGACATAGCCGTTGACGTCGTGTTCATTGGATCGTGCACCAACTCTCGCATCGAAGATCTGCGGGTCGCTGCTGACATTGCACAACGCGGAAAAGTCGCACCCGGCGTGCGGGCCCTCGTAGTGCCCGGCTCACACCGGGTGAAGGCTCAGGCCGAGAGCGAAGGACTCCACGACATTTTCATTTCAGCGGGCTTCGAATGGCGCGAGCCCGGGTGTTCCATGTGTCTCGGAATGAATCCCGACCAGCTACTACCCGGACAACGATGCGCCTCGACGTCGAATAGGAACTTTGAAGGTCGCCAAGGTCGAGGTGGGCGGACGCACTTAGTCTCGCCCGCCGTGGCGGCCGCGACAGCACTCGTCGGTCGTTTCGCCCGCGCCAAGGATGTGCAGTAGTGGAACCGGTTCGCATCCTGTCCGGACGAGGAGTTCCGCTCGACCGGTCTGATGTTGATACCGACCAAATCATTCCCTCGGAATGGCTCAAGCGGGTTGAGCGGACGGGGTTTGGACGAGGTCTCTTTAGCGAGTGGCGAGATGATGCGTCGTTTATTTTGAACCAACCGGATTTTCACGGCGCACGATTTTTGGTGGCAGGTCCGCGATTTGGCACAGGATCGTCCCGCGAACACGCAGTCTGGGCCCTTATGGACTACGGCTTCTCGGCCATTATCGCTCCGAGTTTTGGCGACATTTTCCGGAATAACGCATCGAAGCAGGGCCTCGTGACAGTAGTCCTACGTGACGACGAGTGTGCGCATCTGTCCCGCATGCTGCACAGCTCCCCACGAGTTGAACTGACTATCGATGTTGAACGAGGACTCGTAGAGATTCCCGAGGTGGGGTTCGTGGCCCACTTCGAACTCAATCCAATAACCCGTGAGCGCCTCCTTAACGGATGGGATGACATCGGCATCACCCTTCTGCATGAAGAGCAGATTGCGGCGCACGAAAGTCACTTGCGCCCGACTCCGCTAGACACTTTGCGTCGCCATTTGATGTAACTACACTTTCTCTACACGAGGTGATCATGTCAGAGTTCTCACGCGTCTATGCATCCCTAGCCGAGGTAAACGGGTGGATGACTCACGACCAAGCTCAGCGCTTGTGGAACCGTTCCTCGGAACTCCCGGCGGGGGCGACGGTCGTCGAGATTGGCTCTTTCCAGGGACGTTCAATGTGTGTTCTCGCTTCGGCGGCCACACCGGGGGTCGCGCTGTACGCCATCGACCCACACGGTGGGAACGATCGCGGACCACAAGAGATTGAGGGATTCGCGGAGGAAGCCGAGAGCGACCACCACGTATTCCTACGCAACCTCGAAAATTCTGGCGTGCGCGATCGGGTGACGTATCTTCGCAAGTTTGCAAATGACGCTCTCGGTGATGTTCCTCACGATATTGACTTGCTGTACGTGGACGGTGCCCACCGCTTTGCGCCAGCGAGCCAAGATATCCGTCAATGGGGCGCAAAAGTGAAAGACGGTGGTCGACTACTCGTTCACGATTCCTTCTCCTCTATCGGCGTGACCCTGGCACTGGCGATCCTCACTTTTTGGTCACGCGACTGGATCTACGAAGGGCGTAGTCAATCGATGGCCCAGTTTCGAAAGACTCGCACCACGCCCGCACAGCGACTCCGGAGTTTCCTCTCCCAGGTGGCACAGTTGCCATATTTTGCGTTGAACCTCATCTACAAAGTTCTTCTCGCTGCTCGTCTCCGGCCAATCGCCAAAGCGCTCGGCTCCACCGGAGAGTGGCCGTACTAGATCAGCGACGTTGTTTTTTGTTGGTGCTGACGCCAGTAGGCCAATCCCGCAATAACCAAATTGCTCACGGTGGCAACTGCCGTCGCGACGAGAGCAAACCACAGACGTTCGCCAAAGTAATACGTCACCCACAACAAGCTGCAGGCGGCACCAATGGTCCACGAAGAAATGGACACTCCCCGTACGTCAGGGTCACGAATGAGTTCTACGATCTGCGGCAGCCGGTTCCAAAACATTGCCACGGTGGTGCCCGCTACTCCCGCGTTCCAACCCCATAACGCTGTCGTACCAAAGCTCAGAATTGCAGTTGCTACGAACGTCGACACGACCGTCGTCGGTTGCTTTCTCGGAGCCAACTGCCACACCAGCGCAGCCTGTAGTGGCAGTAGTGGCAGGGAGCCGCCCCACATCAGATGATTAGATATCGCTAGCCCGTAGCTCGCCCAAAAAAACCCCATCCATAGAAACAAAAGCCAGGTGGCGAGTGAAATTCCCTCCGTGCCCACGGTGCGGGCTCGGTGGTACTGAACCCACGTCATCCAATAGCCGCTGAGCAAACCGAGCACTCCCGCTGATGTGGCGAAGAGATGCCATGTCACCAGTTCACGCTACCCGAGCGAACCACGAACTAACGGCGACGATTTGCGGCAGAGATGACGGCTTCAAGGGATGCGTCGAGTATGGAGGGGTTCACGCCGACACCCCACCACTTTTCTCCCCGGGGACTTTCTGCTTCGACGTACGCAACTGCCGATGCCTCGGAACCAGCGGTGAGCGCGTGTTCGTGGTAGTCGCGAATAGAGAAGTCGATTCGTAGCTCTTCGCGGAGAGCGGCCATCATGGCGTCAATGGGACCGTTGCCCTCACCCTTGATTGTGGTGTGCTCGCCGTTGACCAAGAGTTGAGCAAAAATTCGCGTCTTGCCTGTTCCCGCCTGGACCTCAGACGACAGCAAGCGAATCGGGGCGTCGTCGCGCAGATAGGTTTCCGTGAATATTTCCATGATGCCCGACGCGGAGATTTCGGTCCCCGACGTTTCCACGGCGGCCTGAACCTCTCGCGAGAACTCCACTTGTAGGTTGCGCGGAAGATCCAACCCGAACTCGGTGTCAAGAATGTATGCCACACCGCCCTTCCCGGACTGCGAGTTAACACGAATGATGGCTTCGTAGGTTCGACCCGTGTGCTTCGGATCAATCGGCAGATACGGTACTTCCCACACGTCGTACTCGTCACCAATGGCTGCCATGCCCTTCTTGATGGCGTCTTGATGTGACCCAGAGAATGCGGTGTACACCAACTCGCCGACGTAGGGGTGACGCGGGTGAATGGGCAGACGATTGGCGTACTCCGTGACGTGACGCACCTTGTCAATGTCACTGATATCGAGCTCGGGGTCCACGCCTTGGCTGAACAAGTTCATGGCGAGTGTGACCACGTCCACGTTGCCCGTTCGCTCACCGTTACCAAAGAGAGTCCCCTCCACGCGGTCGGCTCCGGCGAGGATGCCTAACTCAGCGGCGGCGACCGCGGTGCCGCGATCATTATGCGGGTGCAAGGACAGTACGACGCTGTCGCGTCGGGGAATCTTGCGTAAGAAGTACTCAATGGCATCGGCGTAAAGATTTGGGGTGTACATCTCGACCGTTGCGGGCAGATTAAGAATGATTTTTCTCTCTGGTGTGGGTTGCAGAACGTCCATGACAGCCGAGCAGATGTCGACGGCGAAGTCGAGTTCGGTTCCCGTAAATGATTCCGGCGAGTATTCGTACAGGAATTCCGTCGCGGGAGACGTTGACTCCAACTCTCGACAGAGTTGCGCGGCGTTGGTGGCAATCTCCGTGATGCCGCCTACGTCAAGACCGAACACCACACGCCGCTGGAGAGTCGACGTGGAGTTGTAAAAGTGCACAATCGCCCGCTGGGCTCCGTGGAGAGACTCGTATGTTCGGCGGATCAAATCGTCGCGGCACTGGGTTAATACTTGGATGGTCACATCGTCGGGAATCACGGAGTTCTCAATGATGTACCTCACGAAATCAAAGTCGGGCTGCGATGCCGACGGAAAGCCAACTTCAATTTCTTTAAAACCCATCGCAACAAGTTGGCGAAACATTGCCAACTTCCTCTCGTGATCCATGGGGTCAATCAGTGCTTGATTGCCATCTCGGAGGTCCACGGAGCACCAGCGAGGGGCGGCGAGCAGGCGGTGATTAGGCCAGGTACGGTCGGTCAAGTCCACCGGCATGTGGGCGCGGTACTTGCCAAACGGCATAGGGCTCGACTGTTGGGGGAACGTCGCCATGGTCCTCTCGTCGTCTCGGTCACTCTCGATGATCAGCAAATGAAAAACCTCCCGCACAGCGGGAGGTTCGGCGGGCGCTTCGAGGCGCCCGCCTAGCTAAGCAGAAGGAGAGTGAGGGTTGATGTCATTAACACCACTCTACCCCTTTGCTCACCAAGGGTCTAGGGCGGGTAGTCTCGCCCCGTGAAGTTGATAAAGGCGCTCCTCGGACTGGTCCTCGTGACCGCCTGTGCGGCTGTGGCGGCGCTCGTTCTAACGGGGCTGAAGCGCGACGAGACGTCGTCACGAATCACGTTCGATGAATGGCCCGACGTTCCCCGCAAGCCTGATGCCGTGGTTGCCGGAGCCTGATGTCCCACCACCTTTCACCCGAAACTGCCGACAGCGTGAGCGGCCTTCTCGAGTCCGGCATCGCGCTTCTACGCCGCGAAGATGCGTACCACGTTGCGGTCTTAACCCACGGACTTGACAGTGATGAGGCCGAGAGGTGCGAGCACGATCGCGTAGCGGCCCGTCGAACGTTCCGTCGATATCTCGACATCGTTCACGCTGGATTTCCTGTCGAAGAATCGTAAAGAAAGAGGAAAACATGGAAATGGAATATCGACGTCTCGGACGTAGCGGTCTCAAGGTCAGCGTTCTCTCGTTTGGATCATGGGTCACGTTCGCCAACAAAGACCAGATCGCCCAAGCAGCCGAAGCAGCCGAATGTCTTCAAGCAGCGCGTGACGCGGGGGTCAACTTTTTTGATAACGCCGAGGGCTACGCCGCGGGTGAGTCAGAACGAGTTATGGGCGAAGCATTCCGCCAACTGGGATGGAAGCGTCACGAATACGTGGTATCGACCAAGCTGTTCTGGGGACTTCACAACACCGTGAACATGAAGAACACGCTGAACCGAAAGTACCTCAGCCAAGCAATCGACGGATCGCTGGAGCGTTTCGGGCTGGATTTCGTGGACTTGGTGTTCTGCCACCGACCCGACGCCAACACGCCACTTGAAGAAACCGTGTGGGCCATGAGCGACATGATCACGCAGGGCAAGGCGCTGTACTGGGGAACTTCGGAATGGAGCGCCGACGAAATTCGCGCCGCGTACGACATTGCGGACAAGCACCACCTACACAAGCCACTAATGGAGCAGCCGCAGTACAACCTCTTCTGGCGTGATCGCGTTGAGAAGGAGTACAAGCGTCTCTACGAAGACATCGGTCTCGGCACCACAATCTGGTCCCCACTGGCCTCAGGTCTTCTTACCGGCAAGTACCTCAATGGCGTTCCGGAAGGAAGTCGCGCAACCCTGCCCGGCTACGAGTGGTTGCGGAGCATGCTGACTGACGAAAAACGGAATGCCAAAGTTGCCGAGCTCAAAGTCATCGCAGATGAACTGGGCATCACCCTCAGTCAGCTCAGCTTGGCGTGGTGCGCGAAAAACCCGAATGTTTCGACGGTTATTACGGGTGCATCCAGCGCCGCGCAAGTTCGCGAAAACATGACGGCTCTCGACGCCATGCCACTATTGACCAAAGAAATTTTGGATCGGATTGACGTCATCAGTCTTTTCTAAAACGTAACTCACTTCAGTGGCCCGGCTTCGACGCGAAGTCGGGCCACTGCACTATTCGCACACCGTACCGTCGTTATCGCCGTCCCGGTACCACGTGTACTCCACGTCGCGACCACTCACGTAGGGGCCGTAACCGGCGGCTTTGGCTTTTGCGCATGAGGAGAAGCGTGGGTCCTGGCCACCACCCGCCGATCCGCTCGGAGTCGTCACTTCACTTCCTGTTCCACTGGGAGTAGATACATTCTTGACTGCCGCAGCCGACAGAGGAGGTAGTCCACCGGCGGGAATTCGTACGAGTGGGCAGCTCTGAAGGATCCGCGCCATCGCATCACGTTCGGATGGTGTGATTGACAGTGCGTACTTGCGCTTCACGGCGATCTGACGAGCCACATACGAGCATCGATACGCCGTACGGGGTGGCAACCAGCTCGCCGCGTTGGAATCCCCCTTTTGACGGTTTGACGATGGATCTACGGCGAGCAAGTTCAGCGGATCGTTGGCGAGGTGTAGGCGGACGACCGAACTCTTATAACCAATTCCCGACGACCACGCATCACCGAGAGCAACAACATGGTCGATGTCGAGTCCGTTGGCGTAGTCTCCGCCGCGGATATATGTGATGGTCTTGCCGGTATACACGTCAATCACGGTGGCTCGAGTCACGGTGCAGCCATCTGCCCTTACTGCGTGACCCAAACTTGCCCGCCACAGTGCATCGTCACGTTGGTCGCAACCATTCCCGTCAACGTCAGACCACGGGGATCCAAACATGTCGCGTGAGTATCCGGTCATGGGAGATCTACCCTTTACGGACAATTGACCCAGTGCGACTTTTGCAATTGGTCCAACACTTGCGCCAGCGCCATAGTCAACAGTCTGAGGATTTCCAAAAGCTGAATTCCAATTAAAAACAGAAACGAATGAAGTGACTACAACTACCACAGCCACGCACTTCTTCGTAAATAGTTGAGAAATAATCATGAATGTCACATTCGATCAAGTATTTCTTGCTTCTTTTTTTCGAACTCCTCCGAAGAAATAATTCCACGATCTCGCAAGTCAGCTAATTCAAGCAATAGTGAAGAGGATCCTGTTGAGCCTGCGCTTGGGCCAGGCGTCGATTTCGACAATCGCATTTCGTCGACAATCAATAAAAGATCTGAGCA
>JAGWWX010000016.1 GCA_018970215.1 Acidobacteriota bacterium
CCCGAGTCAACTCCCCACGTCGTTGCAGACAGCGGCGACGGAACTCGCCCTGCGCGTCGCCGACTGCGTTCGGGCCGTGGGGGTTCTCGCCATCGAACTCTTCGTCACCGAGACCGGACTCGTCGTGAATGAAGTTGCCACTCGTCCTCACAATTCCGGGCACTGGAGCATCGAAGGAGCCGTCACCAGCCAGTTTGAAAATCACCTCCGGGCCGTCGCCGGTCTCTCACTTGGCAGCACCGCTCTCGCTGCGCCCCTCTCGCTCATGGTGAACATCGTTGGAGGATCACACGAGCCGCCGTGGAACGACCTAGCCGAACTACGTGGTGTGTACGTCCACCACTACGGCAAATCGTTTCGGCCGGGCCGAAAGTTGGGGCACGTCACGGTGACCGGACTTTCACCGAGCGAGACGGCCGAGACCGAGGCGGCCATTCGTTCACTCCTCACGCACTAGTGCGGAGAGTCGTCGTCCAAGGTCTCCATCACGTGTCGCGAGAGCAGGTCGCCCATTACTCCCACGATGGAGCCGAACAAGATAAATCCCGCGATGTTCATGAGTAGCTCCAGCCACTTGCCGTCTGGCGAATAAATGGTGTAGCTACTCCCAATGGACAAGGCGTGGAGTGACCACTGCAGGGCTTCAGTGAATGTCAAAACGGCATTGTGATGAATGTGGGGATCGAGCGCAGCGGTGCACGTCGACGTCTCGAGGAAGAAGCGATGCTCTAACTGCAATGCACTCAGCGCCCCGCCGTAGCTCAAGATGACGACCGCGACGGCAATGTTCCAGAGCACTCGGTCGACACGATGGTTGTGTCGTGAATACAGCCCCGAGGACGTCATCGCCATGACGCGGAATATTCGCAGCGCGCGAAAGAACGGCAAAATCACCGCGATGATGGAGATGACATTGTCGGCGAAGAACGCCCGTACTCGCCGCCGTCCCGCCGGTGCGCCACAGAAGACCACTACTTGGTAGGCCAGTTCAACGACGAAAATCGCCCAAACCCACTGCTGAACGGTATTCATGATGTTCAGAGGTGTCATGGAACGGCCTTCGCATCGAGCGTTGTCGAAGACCAAAACTTCCAGACTGTACGCCGCGAGATACACAGCACTCAACGCAATCATCGAGTAGTCAACGAACAGTCCCACGGTTCGACGACCTCGTGGCACGCCCGGCGTCTTGCCCCGCAACGCATCACGACACTCCGCCCACGTGGTGGCACGATCAAAGTTGTAGAGGCGCCGGAGTAACGACCACACACGGATAGGAATCCCCACGGTTGCCAATGGTAATCTTGGTAAGGATTTCTATCGCTGATGCGAAGGAAGGGACATCATGTCGGCAGTCGTAGGTGTGGTGATGGGGAGTGCATCCGACCACCCCGTAATGGTCGACGCTGTGCGAGTACTGGAGCGCTTCGGTCTACCCCACGAAGTTCACGTCGTTTCGGCACACCGGACCCCCGAGAAGATGGTGGACTACGCACACTCCGCCCGCGAACGAGGCCTCGGGGTCATCATCGCGGGCGCCGGAGGTGCCGCGCACCTTCCCGGAATGATCGCGGCCCTCACGACTCTGCCAGTGATTGGCGTGCCGGTCGAACTGGCCCGTCTCGATGGCCTGGATTCGCTCCTCTCCATTGTGCAGATGCCCAAGGGCGTACCCGTCGCGACCGTCGCCATCAATAATGCAGCGAACGCTGGTCTCCTGGCTGCTCGAATTCTCGCCGTGACGAACCCTTCACTCGCGACGCAGCTCGAGGAGTACCGTCGTGAGCTCAACGAACAGGCCGTGGCACAAGATCGCGAACTCCCGCGTTCGTGAGCGAACTACTTCATCGACTAGGACTTCGAGCCGATCGCGCACTCATCGTCACCGCCGCGGATGCGGGTCTGTCGGTGGCGGTGAATGAAGGCATTCGACGAGCTCGATCGGCGAATCTCATCTCCGATGCGTCGCTCTGCGTCGTGGCACCATTTGCTCGCGAAGCAGTCCGTCGACTTGGCCCAGATCTCGGCGTGCAACTCACCTTGAGTGCCGAACACGAACTGCTGGAACTTCGACCCGTGACCTACGCGCCGTCACTGCTCGGCGGTCGGGGCGGCTTCCCCCTCGACGCATCGGACGCCGCAGAGCATGCGGACCCCGACGAAGTGCATCGCGAGTTTCGAGCGCAGATTGAGCGGGCCATTACCCTCGGGGTCACTCCCACGTTCCTGGCCTCGCACGATGACGTCGTGGCACGCCACTTAGCTCTCTTCGATGTCTTCCTTGACGTTGCCGAGGAGTACCGACTTCCCATTCGACACGGCTACACGATCGCCGGTGGTGCGCTGCACGCGGGTCGCCTCGCCGAACAACGCGGTCACTTTGTGACGGCCGCCACCGTGAACTGGCGCTCAACACAGAGTCTCGAAGCGGTGCTGGCCGAACTCCCTCAAGGAGTCAGCGAGATGATCGTCCATGTGGCTGTGCCGAGCGACGAACTGCGCGCCGTGGTCCCTGATGCCTCCGAACGCGAAGCCACCCTGCGGGTCCTTGAGGCCGGTCACTTGACCTCCACCGCACACGAATTAGGGATTGAACTACTGAGTTGGTCGAAAATCGCCCAATTCACCACAAATTCTTAGATTTTCTTAGAGATTTCGGTCTTTCGGGTGACCGTGATGTCACGGCTTCACGGCAGACTACAGACAGGAAATGACACGACGTCACACACCCAAGGGGATGACATGGGGCTACTCGCTCGCTTCACCACAGTTGTAAAGGCTAAGACCAACAAAGTTCTCGACAAGGTCGAAGACCCCCGCGAGACGCTCGACCTGTCGTACGAGCAGCAGCTGGACAATCTCACCAAGATGCGTCGAGCGGTCGCCGACGTGGCCACCTCACGCAAGCGAATTGAGATTCAGCTCGAACAGATCAAGGCTCAGGCCACCAAGTTGTCAGAGCAGGCGAAGGCGGCGCTCGGCCAAAATAATGAGGCGCTCGCCCGGGAAGCCCTCACTCGGCGCGAAGCCTTAACGAATCAAATCAACGAGCTCGAAACTCAGCACGCCCAAGTTGCGGAGCAAGAAGAGAAACTCGGCGACGCAATGCAGAAACTTCAGACTCAAGTTGAGGCTTTCCGCACCAAGAAAGAAACGCTCAAGGCCACCTACACGGCGGCCGAGGCGCAGTCGGAAATGAACGAGGCCGTTGCCGGAATTTCGGGTTCGATGGCCGACGCCGGCGCCGCGTTACAGCGCGCCCAAGACAAAGTGGCGGAAATGCAGGCACGCTCCGGAGCGCTGGACGAACTCATCGCGTCAGGCACATTGACCGATCTGACGTCGCCCCGTGACGACATTCAAGCGCAACTCGACGCCGCCACGGCGGGTCAGTCGGTGGATGCGCAGCTCGCCGCATTAAAGGCCGAAATCACTTCAGAAGGAGGATCACAGTCATGAGTAAGAAGAACGACGGCTTCATCAAGGACCACGGACTGTCGGTTCGCATGTTCATCACGGGTGCCGCGCTGTTGTCGCTGTACGCCCTCATTGGCATCATCTTGTCCCAATTGGGTGTGGGCTACTCCCTCATCATTGTCCTTGAGTTCGCCATGTTGTTTGGTCAGTATTGGTTCTCCGACAAGATCGCCATGATGTCGGTTCGGGCCCGCGTCGTATCCCCGGACGAAGAGCCCGAACTGCACGCCATGATTGATCGTCTGTGCCAACTCGCCAATATGCCCAAGCCCAAAGTTGGCGTTTCTGACCTCGACCTACCTAATGCGTTTGCCACCGGTCGCAATCCGTCCCATGCGGCCGTCGTCGTCACTCGCGGTATCCGAGAGCGCCTCGATGCGGAAGAGCTCGAGGCAGTTCTGGCTCACGAACTCAGTCACGTCGCTCACCGCGACGTGGCGGTAATGACCATCGCGTCGGGAGTGGGAATGCTCGCGGGCATCATGATGCGCATGGCCATGTGGGGGGCAATGTTGGGAGGTGGCGGTGATGACCGCGATCGCTCCAACGCCTTCTTCGCGGAAGTGCTGATCTGGTTGGTGTCGATGGTGGTGTACGCGGTGTCGTTCTTGCTCACCATGGCCCTGTCGCGCTACCGCGAGCTCGCCGCCGACCGGGCAGGAGCCATCTTGATTGGCAAGCCCAGTGCGCTCGCGAGCGCCCTGCAGAAGGTAACGGGTGATATGGCCCGAATTCCCAACCAAGATCTGCGCCGGGTGGAAAATATGAACGCCTTCTTCTTCACGCCCGCGCTGGCGAAAGGCTCAGTAGGTGCCCTGTTCTCAACTCACCCGCCACTACAGAAGCGTTTGGACCAACTCGCTCGTCTACAGCGTGAGATGAATCAGTAGTGGGTTTACTCGACTCGCTCTTTGGTTGGAGCAAGCCAGTTGAACCTCAATTAGATGCACTCTTTCGCCTACCCAGTGCCGTCATCACTTTGCAGACATCACTCGGTTTAGTCACAACCGGGCGAGCCGCGGTCTGCTACAAAGCCACCGCAGGGGCAAACGCCCTCGAGTCGGACGATGAGTTAAAGAAATTGCTGAGTGTGGGTGATACGGAGGGCCGTATTTCATTCACGGTCGATGAACTTGGTTACAACTGGATTGTGATCAACGACGACGACATCGGTGACTTAGTCGCCCGAGTGCACGGTGCCCACACCACACTCCAGGAAAACGGCCTCGGCCCCCAGCTCCTGTGCAGCGTCTTTGGGTTTCGGCCTGAGCCGCCGCCGGGAGAAGGCGCCGTCCAGCTCGTCTACCTCGCCAAGTCGGGCACTTTTTATCCCTTCGCCGGTCGCGACGACCGGAAGCGCGACAATGAGTTCGAGATTCGCGTGCGAAACTTCCTCAACGAGGAGCTGCCGTGCGAAAACGACCTCTCGCGCTGGATGGCCCTGTGGGGAAATCCCGTCTAAAGGTGACGTTCGTGGAGAAATTTGTCCACGAACTCCGCAAAGGTGATATCTAACTGCGTCACCCCACCACGATCGTGAGTCCACAGCTCAATACGTAGTGAGTCGTAGCCAATGGTGATGACGGGGTGGTGGTCGATATCGGTCGCCAACGGCACAGAGGCGGTCGCGAGGGCACAACCTACGTCATAGGGCAGTTGTGCCTCGAGCACAAGGTGCTCACCTTCTCGTCGCCATCGGGGATGCGCCGCTGCCCACGACTCCACGACTCCGTCGTCAAGTCGTCGGGGTCGGGTCACGGATTGACCATCGAGGAAGGATCAATCGCTGCGTCAAACTGTTCCGCTGAGAGGTACCCCAGGGCCAAGGCGGCTTCGCGCAGAGTGGTGCGTTCCTTGTGTGCTTTCTTTGCTACCTGCGCCGACTTGTCGTAGCCAATGAGGGGGTTCAGGGCCGTCACCAGCATTAACGAGTTGTTGAGGTGCTCTTGAATCTGTTCGTAGTCGGGTTCGAGACCGTCGACACAGAACTCCGTAAATCGACGGCAAGCATCCGTCAAGAGGTCAACGGAGTGACAGAAGTTATGAATGATGACCGGCTTACAGACGTTCAATTCGAGGTTGCCGCGACTTCCCGCAATGCCGACGGCGGCGTCGTTACCGTATACCTGGATTGCCACCATGATCATTGCTTCGCTCTGGGTGGGATTGACCTTGCCGGGCATGATGGAACTTCCCGGCTCGTTTTCGGGAAGACGTAGTTCGGCGAGACCGGACCGCGGACCCGACCCCAGCCAACGCATGTCATCGGCAATCTTCGAGAGACTCGCGGCGAGTGTCTTCAGAGCGCCGTGAGCAAATACCAGGGCGTCATGCGCGGCCAAAGCGGCGAACTTATTCGGCGCCGTGACGAATGGACTACCCGTCAACTGTGCAATTTCTCGAGCCACGCGCTCGCCAAACTCCGGGTGGGTGTTGAGCCCGGTACCAACCGCCGTTCCTCCGGCCGCCAATTCGTAGAGCCCGGGCAAAACCTGATGTAGCCGCTCGATATCGGCGTCCAATTGCGCCACGTAACCAGAAAACTCCTGACCGAGGGTCAAGGGCACGGCGTCCATGAGGTGCGTGCGACCAATCTTGACGACATCGGCGTATTCGAGTGCCTTTTTGTGAATGGCGTCACGCAGATACTGCACCGCCGGAATAAGTCGACTCGTGACCTCCGTCGCGGCTGCGATATGCATGGCCGTCGGAAAAGTGTCATTCGAGGACTGCGACATGTTGACGTCATCGTTGGGATGAACAGGCGTCTTCGAGCCCATCTCCCCGCCCGCCATCTCAATGGCACGATTCGAGATCACCTCATTGACGTTCATATTGGTCTGCGTACCCGACCCCGTCTGCCAGATGCGCAGTGGAAACTCTGACATGAGTACGCCGTCGGCCACTTCTCGAGCAGCTCGTTCGATCAACTCTGCTTTCTCGACGGGGAGTTTGCCGAGTGCGGCATTGACTCGAGCACTCGCCAGCTTCAAAATTCCGAAGGCACGAATGAGCGCGGGCGGCATCGTGTCGTGCCCAATCTCGAAGTGGTGCAGACTTCGTTGAGTCTGGGCGCCCCAGTAGTGGGATGTGGGCACTTCAATTGTTCCCATGGTGTCGGACTCAATCCGAAATTCCGTCATTAAAACTCCTATTTCTTCTTGGCGTATAACTTGACGCCCATTTGCACGATTTTCTCCGCAGCCTGTACGTCACTGGCACGAGGGCCATCACCGTCACCGGGTACCTCCAAAATCAGTGGTAGCTGACGGATTTTCGGATGACCTAGCAACGGCGCAAGACCCTGAGCGCCGATAGTCCCCTCGCCCAAATTGGCGTGTCGATCACGATTCCCACCGAGTTCAATCTTGGAGTCATTGAGGTGAAGGCACTTCAGTCGCTCGATACCACAACGGTCATTGATCTCCTTCACCAGTTTCTTGGTGCCATTGACCGAACTAAAGTCACAGCCGCTCGCCCAGAGGTGTTGGGTGTCGATGCAGAGACCGAGCCGTTCGTCTCCACCACAGGCATCAATAATCGCCTCAATCTCATCGAGTGAGCGCCCCACTGTCCCACCGGCACCGGCGGCGTTTTCGATCAAAATCGGACAGTCATCAACGCCGCGTGGTGCCCGGTCGGCGTCATCTAGTGCGCGGAGCAATCCTTCTGCGACGCGCTCGAGCGCCTGTTCAAACCCCGATCCGCGATGACTGCCGACGTGCAAAATGACACCCTGCGCCGCCATCCCGCGGCCGACGGACAAGTTGTGAGTGAGGGTCGCTACTGATTTTTCATACAGTTCGGCATCATCGCTGGCCAGATTGATGAGGTAGGTCGCATGGGAAAACGTGGCCGTAATGGACGGGTGCGACGCCGCGGCCTCTCGGTAGGCCGCCAAGACCTCCGGTGCGTACTGGCTCGGTTTCCACATCCGAGGACTTTGAGTAAAGATTTGGATTGATGTGGCGCCAATTTCGACCCCCGCCTCGAGGGACGGAACGAGCTTGCCACCACCCCGGACGTGAGCACCGATGTTCATCGATGCCAAACTAGCGGGGTAAACACGTCAGGAGACTCCTATGCCCGAACAGTTCAGCCCCGCCAGTCGAGATCTTTTTGCGAAGAGGATGCTCGTTCACGTTGCGTCGCTTGGCCCCGACGGCGCACCGCACGCCACGCCCGTATGGTGCGAACTCGATGGCGACGACGTCATTATCAACACGGCTCTTGGTCGCGCCAAGGCCAGAAACTTGGCGAACGACGCACGGGTCGCTCTCTCTGCCGTCGATCCAGATAATCCCTACAGTGTCATCGCCGTTCGCGGGACGGTGGTCGGCTTCACCACCGAAGGTGCTGACGAAGTGATTGATCGCCTCAGCAAGAAATATCTCGACCTTGACTCATACCCGTACCGCCGCGAAGGTGAAATTCGTGTCACGGTACGTATTCGGCCGGACCGCATCGCACAGCAGCCGGAGTAACGTCGTTCAGGACGTGGGATGGTCCATGGGGCATAGCGAACGGACATCCATCGCCAGTGGATCGGGTTTATCAATCCACTGGCCCAGCCACCACTCCCGCGACGTGCTGGTAGTACCCGTCAATGTGATTACGTCGTAACTAATTGCCGCCGCCCACATCACGAGACCTGGTGGGCACATATGCGTTCCATCCACCATCCGCACTCGATTCCAGGTGGTCCGTGGAGAATCGGGATGACGCGGTGGGGCGAGATGGGATTCGTAGCGGCCCCGTGGAGCAAAAGCCGAGTCAATGGGGAAAAACACGGCCTGACCTTCGCTTGACTTCACCACTTTGATTACTTGACGGCGCCACGCATCATGCCCACGACGAAGTCGCGCATTATCGGCCTCCACCTGCGAAGAGGTCATTGAGCTGAAGCCGGCCGTCCGACGTAAGGGGACTCCCACGAACGCCACCACTTGCACGCCCTGCGCGCGAAAGAGCTGAATCAGGTCTCGGTATTCACGTCGAAAGAGTTCGGGGTTCTCAAGCGCGAGTTGATCGTCCCACGACGTCGAAACCAGAGCCACGTCATAGCGTCGCTCACTCAATAGATCGAGCGACGAGCGGCGACCATCAGAATCCCCCGCGAACGTCGAGCCTCCAAGGGCGCGGGTATTGATTCGGACGCGAGGTGCCGTGGTCATCGAGGCGCGCAGAACGAATCGGCCGTAGTACGCAATGGAGTCGCCGAAAGAAGCCACGTAGATATTCCGGTCGGTGGGAGCTGTGAAGTGACGTTGCGCTTCCTTAAGGCCAACGATATTGCCGCCCCCTACCGGCGGATTCGACGGCGCGTAGCGAATGAGTTGATCACGGAACGTGACCGGCGGCAGAAATGACACTGTCGTACCAATGAATACCGCAGCGACGGTTGCGACCGTACCACCGAAGGTAATGACCCGACGTACCGCGAGAGGTCCGCGACGTTCGCGAATTGGCCGTTCCACAAAGTGATAGCTCGCCAGGGTCAATATCGCCATGAGAGCAATGCGTGTAACGGTGAGACGCTTGCCCGCGAGGTGCGTCAGCGACGTGGTCACTAAGACAATCACGGGCCAGTGCCACAGATAGAGACCGTAACTCACCTGACCCACATAACGAATAGGCGACCACCCCAACGGCCCGCTCACGAACTGCTCGCCTCGAACGATTCCGATAATGACGGCACACGTGGCGCACGTCGCAACCAAGAAACCTCCAAACCACATCCATTCGCGGGGATCACCTTGTGGCGAGCCCGCAACAATGAACAGAGTCGCGAGGACCACTAGTCCGATGCGCCCGGCGTACCGCAGCATGGGAATCTCGTGAATGTCCCGATTGTGTAGCCACCACGCCAGTGCCGCTCCGGCGGCGAGGTCGAACAAGCGAGTGTGCGTCGCGTTGTAGATGAAATTGACTGATGAGGCGCCACCGATGACGAAGGTCAACGCCATTGCACCCGACGAGACGACCACGATGGCTCGTGCAACCCGAACACCGAGTCGCTCGGCGTTCATCCGGCGAGCCACGAGAAACGTCACCAGTGGCCACAGAAAGTAGAACTGCTCCTCAATCGCGAGGGACCACGTGTGCGCTAACGGTGACGGTGCGCTGAAGTGCGCAAAGTAGCTATCTCCAGAAATTGCCACGAACCAGTTCGTTGCGTAGAGCAAGGTGGCGAGGGCGTATTTGCGAAGTGATCCAATATCGATTGAATTTGCGGCTAGCGGACCTGATACCCATCCCGCTGTAAGTGGGAAAAGCGCGACTACGACCAACATCAAAAAGAGGGCCGGCAGGAGACGCCGCATTCTGCGTCGCCAAAAACTCAGGAAGTCAATGCGTCCAGTGTCAGCATGCTCTTCAACAAGAAGTGAGGTGATGAGAAAACCCGACAAAACAAAGAAGACGTCGACTCCTAAAAACCCGCCCGGTAATGCGGAGACGGAGAGGTGATAGAGAACAACGGCGAGGACGGCGATGGCCCGCAGTCCATCGAGACCGAAAATATGACGGCCGCGAATCACCACAGTGGAAACCCTAGTTTCTCGTTCTCACGACACGAGGCGACCGCGTAACGTCTCCACCCTCTCGCCACGACGAATGTGGAGTGATCGTGGAGGCCGTGGGCGGTTGATAGCACTCACTAGGTTGCCGAACGATGAGTCGCGCGTCACAGGTTCGCCCGTGAGGAGAGCATCGATGATGTCGACGGCCTCAGCGGAGTTCGGGCCGTCGATGACCACGACCTCAAATTCACCGATATGGCTGAGAGTCGCAATATCACGAGCGATGAGTGCGGGCGAATAGCCATCGGTCAGACGCCACCAGAGTCCCTCTGTCGTGCCAAGGCGGCTCAGGACCGTAGCGAAGATGGTGCACTGGTCACCACCCGTAGCAACAAGATACGAGTCAGCGAAATGCAGTGAGCTCGTTGTTGCGTCTACCAATTCGAGACGAACGTCGCTCACGTGCGACTGCTACTCCGCTGGGGTCTCGCGGAGTTCCTTAATCTTGGCGGCCTTACCACGAAGATCGCGGAGGTAGTACAGCTTCGCGCGTCGAACGTCACCGCGGCTTTCTACCTCGATCTTGGCGATAGTGGGAGCGTGTACGGGGAACGTCCGCTCCACCCCGATCCCGAAGCTCACCTTTCGGACAGTGAAGGACTCTTGGACTCCACTGCCCTGGCGACGAATAACGACGCCTTGGAAAACCTGGATGCGCTCGCGGGTTCCTTCTACCACTCGCACGTGCACCTTCAGGGTGTCACCGGGACGGAAAGCGGGAATGTCACTGCGGAGACTGTCCTGGTCAATGAGATCGGTCGGCTTCATGGCAAATCCTTACGAGAGAAATCCAGCCCTGTAATCATAGCGGGCTCCCCACGAGGCCTTCCGAGAGTCCAGATTCTGGTGCAAAAAGCTCACGAAAAATCGAGTGATAACGCAGCTCAACCCGTGATATCGCAGGGTCGTTGGCTAGCCTAGGCAAGACCAACGGAGGATCTCGTGGCCCCAACTACATCACGTACGGTGAGTTACCGCGCCGAGGCGTTTCTCATCAGCCTGGCCGTTCTTCTCCTCGAGATCAGCTACACGCGCGTGGTCTCCTTCAAGTTGTACTACTACTACACCTATTTGGTCCTCGGACTCGCCCTACTGGGTCTCGGCGCGGGTGGAGTCCTCGTGGCGGTCTCCCAAAAACTCCGTCAGTGGTCCACTGACAAGGTCCTGGCTATCTCCATGGGGAGTGGTTCGTTGCTCGTCATTGGGACTTATCTCGCCATTACTCCCATTCCCGTCAACACCCTTTCAATTTGGACATATCGCTGGGGCTCGCTGTCGTCCATCGTCTATCTGGGGCTGATCTGCGTACTGGTCTTTGTTGGCTTCCTCGGACCAGGCGTTGCGCTGTCTACCCTGTTCGGCCGACAGCCCGAGCGAATGAACTCCCTGTACTTTTCTGATCTCATCGGCGCAGCGGTGGCCTGCACAATGGTGGGCTACCTCAACTCACACTGGAGTCCGCCAACCACCATCATGTTGGCGGCTCTTCTCTACGCCCTCTCCACCTTTCGAGCCGTCAGGCGAAGCTACGCAAGCCGCGTGATTACCTGGGCCCTCGTTCCCGCGATCGCTCTGGGATTTGTCATCGGTGGTTCGTCACTCCCCGACCAAAAAATTGACAGCTCGAAATCGACCTACAGCACTCCGGCCTATACCCACTGGAGCCCAATATTTCGCATTGACGCATTCCCAATTTCCGACAACGTTGTTTTGCTCTATCACGACGGTCTGCCCGGTTCGGCAATTTACAAGTGGGACGGGAAACGAGACTCGCTCGCTGAGTACCACTACGACCGCGACATCCGCGCATTCCCGTTTGTTGCTTTGGGCGGCACCCCGAAGCGTGAAGCCGTGATCGGAGCTGCGGGAGGCCATGAAGTCCTTGCGTCGCTGTACTTTGGTGCGAAGAAAATCGATGCCGTAGAGCTCAATCCGGCGACGTATCACCTCGTTACGAACGAGTACAAAAAGTACGGTGGCGATCTCGCCCACTACCCCGGTGTTCATTACTTCAACGCTGACGGTCGATCGTTTATCTCTCGCACCTCCACGAACTACGACTTGGTGTGGTACCCCGCTCCCGACTCGTACTCCGCTTCAAGTGCATCGCAGGCGGGTGCCTTCGTGCTTTCCGAGAGCTATCTCTACACCTCGAATGCCGTAGAGAAGGTGTACCAGCACCTCACCGACAATGGCGTATTTATTGCTCAATTTGGTGAGTACTACCGCGACCAACCATCCCGCACTGCCCGTTTCGTGGGGAATGTCCGACAAGCACTGGAACATCAGGGAGTTGCCGACCCCGCCAGCAAAATCGTGGTGATCTCAACGCCCGACACCTTCGCAACACCTTTCCAAACGACCATTCTCGTGAAGAAGTCAGGGTTTACCGATGCCGACGTCACGCGACTGAACAGCCTCGTCACGTCGTCGCAGTTCAACGGGTGGTTGACCTGGGCGCCGGGGCGAGACATTTACGACAATCCCATCAAGACCATTGTGAGCGCGCCAACGGCCGATTTGCATCGCTTCTACAACAACTACGTCTACGACGTCCGCCCCGTCAATGACAATCAGCCGTACTTCTACCACTACGCCAGCTTCGATCGGGTCCTCACGAACTTCGCAGATCCCATCCAGAACAACAACCGCACGCGGGAGATTGCGGTCGGGGAACGGGTCTTGTTCTTGTTGCTGGGATTAAGCATCGTTCTCGCGGCACTGTTCTTACTCATCCCCTTCTTTAAGATTCGCGACACGTGGCGCACTCTGCCGAAGAAGCGCAGTAGCGCCCTCTACTTTGCGATGCTGGGCTTTGGATTCATCTTCTTCGAGATCATCTTGATCCAACTCTTAAACCTCTTCCTTGGGTATCCGACGTACTCGCTCACCGTCTCTCTGATGAGCCTCTTGGTATTCGCAGGAATCGGTGCCCTCAACGCTCACAGAGTCAACAGCCATCGTCACGCGACACCGATAGGCGTGGCCGGCATCGTGGGCCTCACCGCCTTCTACGCCTTTGGTCTTCGGCCGCTCACGAACGAACTGCTAGGACTGCCGTTAGCCGTTCGCATCGTGGTGGCGTTCGTGCTCCTCGCACCTTTGGGACTCATTCTGGGCACCTTCATGCCGCGCGGTGTGGCGCAAGTGGCTGCACTCAGTGAGCACGCGGACTCCTACGTGGCGTGGAGCTGGGCGATAAATGGGTTCGCTTCAGTGACAGGGTCGGTGCTTGCCACCATCTGCGCGATGCAGTTTGGTTTCCAGACGGTTTTGATCGTGGCGATGTGCTTTTACTTAGTCGCCCTGGCCATGCTGCCAAAATTCCGAACGCCCTAATCCGTCGGAAACTCTCGTAGCGCCGCTTCATCCTCACTCGTGAGTTGATACGCCGCGTAAAGATCGGGTCGTCGCTCCGCAGTCCGGCGAAGCGCCGCCGCGCGACGCCATCGCGCGACCCGGGCGTGGTCGCCCGAACGTAAGACCTCGGGCACACTGCGGCCACGAAATTCAGCCGGTTTGGTGTAGTGCGGATACTCCAAGAGACCATCCGAGAATGACTCGTCATCGCTGGACGCGTCATTACCCAAGGCTCCGGGGAGCAGTCGCACGCACGCTTCCATGATGCAGAGGGCGGCCAACTCACCACCCGCGAGGACAAAATCACCCACGCTGATTTCGTCATCAACGACGAGATCAAGAGCCCGCTGATCAAAACCTTCGTAGCGTCCGCAGAGGAGAGAGAATCCGTTCGTCGCCGCCAGCTCTCGGGCCACCCCTTGAGAGAAGGGGCGTCCCGATGGCGTGACGGCAATGAGTGGGCGCGGGAGATCAGTGATGGATTCAACGGTGCGCACGATGGGCTCCGCCTTCATCACCATTCCTGCCCCACCGCCGAAGGGAGTGTCGTCGACGGTGCGGTGTGGATCCGTTGTCGCCGAACGAATGTCGTGGGTCCGTAACTGCCAGACCTGACGAGCGGCGGCGCGGCCAAGAATGCTCTCGGACGAGTAGTGCTCGACGACGTCAGGGAAAAGAGTGAGAACGTCGATACGAAACATCACTCGAACAGACCTTCGGGCACGTCGACGACAATTCTCGTGTTGGCTTCCATCTCGACAACGAACGTGAGAGGCACCAGGAATCCCGTATCGAGGATGAGGATATCGCTCGCGGGATTCTCCATCACTTCGACCACCACTCCTCGTTCCACTCCATCCGACGTCACCACGATGGCTCCAAAGAGATCGTCGATCCAGATGATGTCCTCGTCATCAATGTCGAGGCGAGGCGCACGCAAGGTCAATCCGTGCAGTCGCTCCGCCGCATTGCGATCGTTGACACCTTCAAACGCAATGACAAAGCCGGCTTGATGTGGTCGACTCGAACGGACGGTAAGTGGACCACGATCGGTGTGTAAAACACTTCCCGGTTCAGTGCGTTCGGAGCGATTCGAGGTCAACACGACGGCCACCTCGCCACGGATCCCGTGGGCTTTGACGATTCGACCGACTTCGAGCAGCGAGTCGTCGCTCGCGGACATCTCAGTCGAGAATGTCGACGGAGGTCGTGACACCGTCACGAGCACCCGCGGCACCAACAACGGTGCGGAGAGCCGACGCGGTACGTCCTCGCCGTCCAATGACGCGACCGAGGTCATCGGCCGACACAGACAGTGACAACTTGACACCGCGACCAGGATTTTCATCGACGCTCACCGAAACGGCGTCGGGATTGTCGGCCAGTGCGCGAGCGATGTACTCCAAGACGCGAGGAGCAATCACGGCGCGGTCGAGAGCTGCGTCGTCGCCGTCAACGAAGTTGACATCGCCGTCGACGTACTCTTCGCTCACTTGCTCGCCTTCGCGGCCTCAAAGGCGTCAAGGGCGCCGGACGACTTCAGCAACTTGGCCACGCGCTCCGTCGGCTGAGCGCCGTTGAGCAACCAAGCAACGGCCTTGTCATTGTCGATCGAAACGACGGTGTCGGGGTTCGCTTGCGAGACACCGCGGGGTTGGTAGGTGCCCACGATCTCCAAGAAGGCACCGCCGCGGGCGCGACGACTGTCCGCAGCGACGACCCGGTAGGTCGGCTGCTTCTTCTTACCCATACGCACCAAACGGAGCTTGACTGCCACAACATGTCCCTTCGAGAAACTTCACGTGGGCCATCTGACGAGACGGCCACGGAGTAGAAATCCTAGCGGTTCTTGGGAGGGGTAACCCTTCCGCCCTTCTTTTTCTTCTTTCCTCCGCCACCCGAGCCCTTGGACGGCCCGGCGGGTCCCACGCCTAACCCGCCGCGGGGCGGCACACCGGGGATTCGACCGAGCCCGGCCGGCAACCCGCCGCCCGTCGCCATCTGTTTCATCATCTTCTGCATTTCACGAAACTGATTCAGTAGTTGATTGACGGCCGACACCGACGTTCCCGACCCTTGAGCGATGCGAAGGCGGCGAGAGCCATCGATGATGGTGGGATTGTTGCGTTCCGACGGGGTCATCGAGCGAATGATTGCTTCCACACGGTTGAGATCTCGATCGTCGACTTGCGACGCAGCCTGACGAACATCTTTCGTCATCCCGGGCATCATTTTCATCAGATTGCCGAGCGAACCCATTTTGCGCACTTGCTGCAACTGTGAGAGAAAATCGTCCAATGTGAAGTGACCCTGCAGCAGGCGCGTCGCCGTGGCCTCCACGACCGTGGCGTCCATTTTGCGTTCCGCCTCTTCAATAAGAGTCAGGACGTCGCCCATACCCAATATGCGTGACGCCATGCGGTCGGGGTGAAAGAGATCGAAGTTGTCGAGCTTCTCACCGTCGCTCGCAAATACCACGGGACGCCCCACCACACCGCGGGCCGAAAGCACGGCGCCGCCACGAGCGTCGTAGTCCAACTTGGTCACAATCAGACCTGAGAGAGCCAGCGTGTCGTGAAAACGCTTCGCCGTGTGCACGGCGTCTTGACCAGTCATCCCATCGATGACGAGAAAGGTGTAGTGAGGTGACGTGATATCGGCAATCGATCGCACTTCGGCCATGAGTGCGTCATCGATGGCGAGACGGCCGGCGGTATCGATGATGACCACATCACGTCCAATGCGACGGGCCTCGGCGAGTCCATCACGGGCAACCGACGTGGGGTCCGTTGACGCCGAAAACACGTCCACCCCAATCTGCTCACCGAGAACCCGCAGTTGCTCAACGGCGGCTGGACGTTGGAGGTCCGCGGCCACCAGCATCGGCTGACGCCCTTGCTGCTTAAACCATCGGGCGAGCTTGGCGGCCGTCGTGGTCTTTCCCGCACCCTGCAGACCCGCGAGCAGAACAACGGTGGGGGGAGCCGACGCGTAGGTGACCTTGAGAGTGCTACCGCCCAATACTTCAACGAGCTGTTCATGAACCGCTTTGATGACCTGTTGTCCGGGCGAAAGCGCGGTACTGAGCACCTCCCCGGTAAGTCGTTCTTTTACGGCTGCGGTAAAGGCGCGGACAACGCTGACTTCAACGTCGGCCTCGAGGAGGGCCGTGCGGACCTCGCTCAGTGCGTCATCGACATCGGCTTCACTCAGTCGACCTCGCGAGCGAAGTGATGAGCTCAGGCGCTCCAATCGATCGCTGAGACTGTCGAACATTAGAGGGAGACTACCTTCACTCGCCCAAGAGGGCATCGACGAAGGCCGGTGGATCAAACGGTCGAAGGTCGTCAATCGACTCCCCCACCCCCACCAGTTTGACGGGCAGCCCAAACTCGTCAGCGAGCGCGGCGACGATTCCCCCACGGGCCGTGCCGTCCAACTTCGTCAACGCGAGACCAGTGACCTGAGCGGCGGCGAGAAACTCTCGCGCCTGACTAATGGCGTTCTGCCCCGTGGTGGCGTCCAGTACCAAAATCGTCTCGGTTACCTGGCCCGGTTCTCGATCGGCGACACGACGAATTTTGGACAACTCATCGAGAAGGTTGCTGGAGGTGTGACGGCGACCAGCCGTATCGGCGATGACGAGGTCGCAGCCTTTTGCTGCGGCGCGTCCAATGGCGTCGTGGATGACTGCCCCCGGATCTGATCCTTCCGCTCCTCGCACAATGTCAGCCCCCGAACGTTCGGCCCAGAGGGAGAGTTGGTCGGCCGCCGCGGCGCGAAAGGTATCGCCCGCGGCGAGAACAACAGTGCGACCCTCTCGGCACTCGCGGGCCGCCACCTTGCCAATTGTCGTCGTCTTGCCGACGCCATTGACGCCGACGAAGAGCCACACCGGGACGCGACCCGATGACACGTCGCGACCCATGTCACGATTTCCCGCAGCGACGATGTCGAGCAGGCGGTCGCGAACGGCGGCGACAACACCGTCAGGCGCCCCGTGCTCACGCAGTTCACTCACCACGCGCGTCGTGAGCGTTACGCCGACATCGCTCCGCAGGAGGACCTCTTCGACAAGTTCGAGCTCTTCGGGTGACAGCGATCCCCGTGTCGCCACGGTACGGATACGGTCAAAAACACCACGCGACGATGACAGTCGGCGAGCAAGAGTCTCCGTTGTCAACGACGGCAGTTCTTCTGAACCCGATACCAACACCTCGGGCATGGGCTCCCGAGGAGTCACTGATACCACGCGACGACCGCGTCGATGACGAACAACGATGATCACCGCACTCAGGGCGACGACCGCGAGAACGACGAGCAATACGGTGGATGTCACGCGTCAGGCTCCTCGGCAGTGCCCTTTCGATTGACGCGTTGGCTCACCACCTTGGACGAATCACCCGGCTTCATCGTTACCCCGTAGAGAGCGTCGGCGGACTCCATCGTTCGTTTTTGGTGCGTCACAATCAATAACTGCGCTTCGTCGCGGAAATCCGCCACGAGCGACAAGAATCGCTGCAGGTTGACGTCGTCGAGCGCTGCTTCGACTTCGTCCATCATGTAGAACGGGCTAGGTCGCGAGCGGAAGACGGCAAAGGAAAATGCCAGGGCCGCCATCGACCGTTCGCCTCCAGAGAGCAACGACACCAATCGAATATTGCGACCCATGGGTCGAACTTCGATTTCCACGCCGGTGTTCAACATGTCACTGTCGTCAGTCAGCGTCAATCGACCCTGACCACCGGGGAAGAGCAGGGCAATCAGGTTTGAAAAGTGCTCATTGACATCGGCCATTGCCGAAGCAAACGTCGTCATAATGTCACTGTTCAGCGCGTGGACGACCTCCTGTAGCTCTCGACGAGCCGTTCGCACATCACTGACTTGACCATCGAGTTCGCGGTACCGAGACTCCAGCGACTGCAGTTCCTCCAGCGCGAGGGGGTTAATCGGACCGAGGGCGTTCATCCGAGTTTCGAGTTCCACGAGCCTTTCATCCAGCGAAACGCCCTCGGGGAGATCGGGCGGGGCCACGAGTCCCAGGGCGTGCGGCTCTACACCGATGTCACGAACGATTGCTTCGTGGAGATTACTTATCTTGACCGCCGTTTCGGCGAGTTCAATGTCGGCGCGACGACCGGCCTCGCCAAGTCCCGCGAGTCGACTTTCGACGAGACCTCGCTCACGACGAATCTCCTCGAGCCGCTCGGCGCCCGCTCGCGTTGCTTCGAGTTGCTCACGGTAGGTCGACTCGAGGGCGGCTTGGTTTTCTCGGACATCCTCTCCCGCACTATCCACCAGTCGTTCCAGACGGTCGAGTGAAGCCAACTCAAACTCGAGCGACTCACGTCGCTCCGCGGCCGCCGCTCTCTCGGCCACGTGACCGGCGAGTCGGCGCTCAATATCGCTGCGTCGCGACTCCAAAAGACGGCGCCGTTCTCCGAGTTCAGCCTCCCGGGCGGCGAGTTCACGTTGGGCTGTTGACACCGCTTCTCGTTGCAGTTCGAGAGCCTGCTTGGCACTTGCCGCGGCCGCGATGGTGTCCGCCATTCCCGCGAGTGCCGCCTCCAATTCGGCGATAGATGACTCGAGTGCTGCCACATCGTGAGCGGCCACGTCACGAGCAGCCACCACGTCGGTGCGTTCACTGACCGTGGCATTCACCACATCGTTGGCCAATGCCAGCTCACCTTCAACACGCTGGACGTCACGGACGGCACCGCCGTGTCGCGCATCACTCGTGGCCAGAACTTCTGCCGCATGACGCGTCGCGACCCGTGCACTGACGGCACGCGAACGAACAGTCTCGACGTCACTTCGCGCGGAGGCTGCTAGTGATGCCGTTCGACCGGCCTCCGCGATCGCGTCGTCCACCGATGATCGGGTCACGATTGAACGACCGGCCGCCGCACGCCATCCCGTGGAGGCGAAGCGGTCGCCCTCTGGCGTCACGATGATCAGATCGGGGTGTGCGAGGGCGACATCGAGTGCCGACTCCCAGTCACTAGCAACAAAGGCGCGAGCAAAGAGGGCGTCGAGGACGCGCGTCACGTCCGTGGGCGCACCGGGCGTCGCCGCCACGTGCTGACGCAGCGGTGTACATCCCGAGGGGGCCGAGGGCCGCTCCCCCGCGCGATCCGTCACGGGAAGGATGAGGCCGGCGCCACCTTCACGGCGCAACGCGGCGATCGCCGCTCGGGCCGACGTGCGACCATTGACCACCACGGCACCAAGGGATGCGCCGGCTGCCGAGTCCACGGCTCTCTCCCACCCCGGCGCAACGTCGACGAGATCGAGAAACGCTCCCAGCACACCGTCCAACTCACCCACGATGTGTCGACCACCGGCGCCGGAGAACTCGTCAAGCGCTCTCGTCAGGGCCTCCGCGCGAGCCTGAGCGCGCGCTGCGTGTTCGTCGGCTTCGCGTGAACGTGCTTCCGCCTGGCGGAGCTCCTCTTCGGTTGCGTCCTCGCGATCCATCGCGTCGCGATGAGCGCGATGGGCGAGCTCGAGCTCGTTCACGGCAGCCGCCTGAGCCTCCGTCAGGTTGGCCAACAGTGTGCGTAGCGAGTCTCGATGGACCTCAGCACTGGTGGCGCGTTGCTGTAATCGCTCTAGGGCCTCTTCACTGGTGGCGAGCGAGCGTGAGAGGCGCTCGTGCTGTTCTCGGGCGTTCAGCAGATGGGACTCTGTCACCGCTCCGCTCACGTCTCCCCACTCGTTCTCAAAACGAGTCTCCGCGTCGTGTAGCGACTCCACTCCAGCAGCGCACGCTGCTCGCTGCTCGGCCAGAACGGCCTCATCGTTGTCAATATCCGAAAGGTCGCTCGTGAGGCGAGCGGCGTCGGCCTCGAGATTTGCGACAACGTTTTCGTCCGCCGAGGCGTCGAGCGAACTTCGAACCGAACGTCGGCGCTCCGCGATAAGGCTCAATGTTCCGCGAACTCGTTCCGCCAGACCCTGCAACTGACCCAACGTGCTCGCCAGGTGCTCTTCGCGGCGCGAAGCCACTTCCGCCGCAGCGGCCGAGGCGAGGGCATCGAGGCGCACAAGTTCAGATCGCAGGTCGCGGTCTTCGCCCGCCGAACGTGCAACTAATCCTTCGAGCTCGGTGCGGCGGGACTCAAAGTCTTTTAGTTGCTGCGCGTAGAGAGATCGACGTAGACCCTTGAGCTCTGCGTCAATATCGGTGAAGTTACGTGCGGCGGCGGCCTGTCGTTCGAGGGGACGCATCTGTCGGCGCACTTCACGTACCAGGTCACCGAGACGTTCGAGATTTTCCTGCGTCTGCGCGAGACGTCGTTCGGCTCGCTCCTTTCGACGACGATGTTTCAACACGCCAGCGGCCTCTTCGATCACCGCTCGACGCTCTTCGGGGCGCGAGTTCAAGATGCGGTCGAGTTGATTTTGACCGATAATCATGTGTTGCGATCGGCCAACACCCGAGTCGCTTAAGAGTTCTTGCACGTCGAGCAATCGACACGTTGCCCCGTTGATGGCGTACTCGGAATCGCCGTTGCGATACAGAGTTCGTGAAATCGTGACTTCCGCCGTCTCAATGGGCAAGAGCCCCGACGAATTATCCAAGGTCAGCGAGACCTCGCACCGCCCGAGGGCGGCTCGCCTCGCCGTACCGGAAAAGATGACGTCTTCCATCTTTGTGGAGCGCATCGCACGGGCACTCTGTGCACCGAGAACCCAGGCCACGGCGTCAACGACGTTGGACTTTCCCGAACCGTTGGGGCCGACGACGGCGGTCACGCCTGTTTCAAAGTCCAACACCGTGTCATCGGCGAAGGACTTGAAGCCCTTCATGGTCAACTGCTTCAGAAACATCGGACGATGGCCTTACCTTTACTTCGCTCTGGGTCGTCCGACATACGACCGATGGAACGGACTCAATCTACGCCTGACAGGAGGGGCAGTAGAACGTGGTGCCCGTTTTCGTCCGCTCGGCACGAATCGTCTCGCGACACTGTGTGCACCGCTGACCTTCACGGCCGACCACCTGGAGGAACTCTTGATAGCCGCCGGGCCGACCATCGGGATCGGTCCAGTTTTCGGGCTCGACGGTGGTGCCCTGTACTTTCGTCGCCTCGCTCACGATCTCCACGAGAGCGCGGTGGAGACGTCGGGTTTCAATCTGCGACACCTCTTCACTACTCCGCTCGGCCCGCACACCCGCGGCGAAGAGAGCCTCATCGATGTAGGTGGAGGAGAAGCCGGCGATGAGTTTCTGGTTCGTCAGAACTTCTTTCACGGGACGTTTCGCCACCTCCAGGACAATCCCGAGGCGATCCCAGCCAAACTGATCCAAGATGGGATCGAGGCCAATGGCCGCGAGCTCCGGTACCACTCGGCGCACTGCTCGACCATCGTCACTGAGGGCGAGGCGGTCGACCAAGACGTTCACCTTCACAATCGTCCCCTCCGGGGGCCGTTCCGACGCAAACATCTCGCAGGCCGCCAGCGGATCGATCAAGCGAAGGTCGGGACCCTGCTGGAACGACACGACCACCTGCGTGTGCTTGGGCTTCGCATCCTTGGGCCCCTTCGAGCGTTGCAGTAACCCGATGGGACCCGGGTCGATGACCCAATGTCCGCCGTCGTCGAGCGCCACGATGAGATTGCGTCCCAGGCGCGAGAGCGACTTAATGGTGCGCCCTTCGACTCGTGCGCGGAAGTCCTTCGCGGTCTTATGGCGTGACACGAGCTTGCCGTTGGTCACGGCCACGGCCTTGATCTTCTTTCCGACTAACTCTTTGGTTAGCACGGCACGCGTCGTTTCAATCTCAGGAATTTCAGGCATTGCGGCGCCCCTCCCAGGCGGCGAGGGCGGCGGCAATCTCCGCCGCCTTTTTGGAACGACCCGTGGCCTCGCCAACAACGGCGTGGTCCACGGTGACGCGAACGAAAAAGAGTGGGTCGTGGTCGGGACCCGACGAGGTCACCTCGTAGTGGGGTGCACCAAATCCCTGCGCTTCGGCCCACTGACGTAATTGACTCTTCGCATCACTCGCGAGTGGCGACGCGGCGGCCTCGGCGAGGAGAGGTGCGAGTAACTCCTGGGCGGTGCGAATAGCGACGTCAGGTCCTCGTTCAAGGTACAGCGCCCCGAGCACGGCTTCGAGGGCGTCAGCGAGGAGAGAGGGTCGCTGCGACCCTCCGCTCTTCATCTCCCCCTTGCCGAGTCGGACAACGTCCGGCAAGCCGAGGTCGTGGGCGACCGCAGCGAGTGACTGTTCGTTGACGACCCGAGAGCGCGCGAGCGAACCACTGCCTTCGTTCAACTCGGGGTAGTCGCGCAGAATCGCATTGGCGATGGCGAGATTCACGACGGCGTCGCCGAGGAACTCCAGGCGTTCGTTCGACTCTTCACCGTGTTCACCGGCGTAGCTGGAGTGCGTCACGGCTCGGGTGAAGAGCGGACTATCGGGCGCAAAGCCCAAGCGTTCCGAGAGTGACTCCGCGACGCTGGTCAGAGTGACCACGAACCTCTAACTAGCGCCGAGTTTCGCCGCGACGTAGTTCACGGCGTCGGCGACGGTCAGAAGGTCTTCGAGATCTTCGTCATCGATTCGGAACCCAGACGCACGCTCCGAGAGTTCATCTTCGAGCGCCTCGACGAGTTCAATCAAAGCGAGTGAGTCGGCGCCGAGCGACTCGAACGTGGCCGACTCGGTGATATCACCAGCGTCCTTTTCGAGAATTTCGGCGAGTTGGCTCGCGATCAGTGACGCGATTTCCGCGCGGGTGACTGGTTGGTTGCTGTGGGTTTCGGCGGGCACAGTTGCTCCTTTGCTAACCGTTGCGGTCAGACTACCGATTCCCCGACCCCTAATCCGGTTTTCCCTTATTCCGTAGGGCGAATCGTGGTTCGCAAAGTTTCCACAATGCCCGCCGACGCCATCTCGTGACCCACCCGCAGCGCGTTCATGATGGCCGTTGCATTCGAGGACCCGTGACTGATAATGCAGATCCCATCGAGCCCAAGGAGCATCGCTCCGCCCTGGTTGTCAGGGCTCAGATCACCCGCGAGCGGCATGAGGTGCGGTAGCAACGTCATACCCGCCGCCTTGGTGTCGTCGTCTGTGCCGATGACTTCGAAGAGTTTGTTGACGATGAACTTGAGCGACCCTTCGAGCGTCTTGAGCGCGACGTTCCCGGTAAATCCATCGGTCACCACCACATCGACGGGCGATGGAATGAGATCTCGTCCCTCGACATTCCCCACGAAGTTGAGCGACGGAGTTGCCGCGAGAAGTTGATGCGTCTCTTTCACGAGAGGCGTTCCCTTCGTCGGCTCTTCCCCGATCGACAGCAGCGCAACGCGTGGCGCGGCGATGCCGAAACGCGTTGTCGCAAAGGCCGACGCCATGGTGGCGAACTGCACGAGCATTTCGGGAGTGCACTCGGCATTGGCGCCGGCGTCGACCATCACCGTGGGGGCGCGACCGGGATTCGGTAGTGGTGTCGCGATGCAGGGGCGAATCACGCCCGGCAGTCGACCCATGCGCAACAAGGCCGAGGCCATCGTGGCGCCGGTGTTACCGGCTGACACCATGGCGGACGCCGTACCGTCACGGACGAGTTCGGCGGCCCGTACGAGTGACGAGTCTTTCTTGGTTCGAACAGACTTCGCCGGGTCTTCGTCCATGCCGATGACTTCGGTGCAGGCCACCACGGGTAAGCCCTGGGGGTCCCCGATGAGTTCCGGTGGTCCGACGAGGATGACCTCAAGTCCGAGTTCATCAACGGCGCGACGGGCGCCCGTGACAATTTCGTGTGGTGAGTTATCGCCACCCAGCGCGTCGAGGGCGATTGGCAGACTCAACTCAGTTGACCTCTACCGCAACACGACCCTTGTACCAACCACAGTTGGGGCACACCACGTGCGGCATCTTGGACGTGGAGCACTGAGGGCAGACACTGCGCGCCGGGCGCTCGAGGCGCCAGTTGGCCGCGCGCCGTGCACGGGTGCGGGCCTTAGAAGTCTTTCTCTTGGGGACAGCCATCGTTCTTCTCTTTCCGTCGCGACGGCCACGCCGTCGTTACCGCGACTCGGACGAATCCTCATCAAACCGGAGTTCTGCAAGTTTAGCCCAGCGCGGATCCACGGGCGCTCGGCACTCGCAGGCTTCGTCGTTAAGGTCGACGCCGCACTGCACGCACAGCCCGCGGCAGTCGTCGCGGCATAGGGGCGTGAGGGGTAACTCCAAAAATACGGCGTCGTGGACCAGGGGGGCCAAGTCGATGGTGTCGCCCTCGTAGCGGTATGCCTCGTCATCGGCTCGCGAGGTCTCCACGTATCGTTCGTCGACCGCCACGTCCACTGTCCCGGTCACCTCTCGGGAGCAGCGTCGACAACGGCCAGTCCACGGACAGCGGACCCGACCCCGCACCGCAATTCCCCCGGAGAAGCTGGACAGTCGGACATCCACGTCAACGATGGCGCCGACCGGAACATCGCCCTCCCCCGCCGGGCGTGGGGTGAACTCGGCCTCGGCATCAAAGGGCGCGGTGAACGCCACCGTCGACGAGGACGGGATATCGCGGCGGAGGGCCGCTACCGGCACGAGAAAGGGCGAGCCCACGACTAGAGGTCGTCGGGGTCGTAGAACGAGTCGCTCGACGACGTCACCACAAACCCCGGTGAGTTGGCGGGGAGGGACGGCGGCGGCAGTGTCGCCGACACGGCCGTGTTGGGCTCGGCGATGGAGGGAATGCCGAACGGGTTTGGTTCGTTCTTCAACTTCTCTCGGTGGGCGATCGCCTGCTTGTGCATCTTGTCCAACTGTTCGTCGAAGCGCGTGAGGACTTGCTGTAGGTACTCATTCGCCTCGTTACTCAACTGCGAGATGCGGGCTTCCGCGTCGGCCATTATCTCGGCGGCCTTTTGCCGAGCTCGATGGACGACTTCTTCACGGTCCACCATGACTGCGGCTTCGCGCTGAGCGGTGTCCGTAATCATCGTGGCGTGGCGCGCGGCTTCGCTACGAATGCGATCGGCGTCGCGATTGATGGCCTCGGCCTCGCGCAGCGCCACGGGGAGGGCGCGAGCCACCCGATTGGCGAGGTCGAGAACGTACTCCCGCGGAACTCGCGCGGTGGTGGAAAAGGGAATCGCCGGCGCGTCGCGGAGGGTGTTCACCAGCTCGTCCAAAAGAACCATCAAGTCTTCTGGTTCCGCCAGTTGCAGCTCGGACGATTCAAACTCGTCGTCGTAGTTAAAGTCGCGAAAGTCCGTCATAGTGACTCCTACAGAAACTTTCCGGCGAGGCGAACTCGAACCGGTTCGGGAACAAAGGGAGCGACGTCACCGCCAAACTTGGCGACCTCGCGGAGCAATCGGGAAGCAATGAAAGAGTGTGACGAGCTCGTGGGGATAAACAGGGTTTCGACGCCTGACAGCGATCGATTCATCTGCGCCATCTGTAGTTCACTCTCGAAGTCAGAGACGGCCCGCAGACCCTTCACAATGGCGGTGGCGTTGACGTCTCGAGCGACATTGACGAGCAGAGTGGAAATCGACACGATGCGAACATTCGAAATATGGGCACACGATTCGGCAATCATGGCGTGGCGCTCGTCGAGATCAAAGAGCGACTCCGACTTTTGAGGGTTACGAATGGCGGCAACCACGATTTCGTCGAAGATATGGCTCGCGCGCTCCACGACCTCTAAGTGTCCGTTGTGGAAGGGGTCAAACGACCCGGGAATCAGTCCGACTGTCATGCCACCTCCCCCTCACTTCGATGGAGCAACGTGACGAGCGTAGTCCCGTAGCGCTTCTCCTTCCCAATGACCCACCCGGCCGGGGCGTCGACGTAACGGTCGTTTTCGATGACCACCGTGTGGGCCGAGGTCGACGCGAGGAGCGCCGTCACGTCGAGTGGCCCGTAGGGCGGGTCGGCGAAGACGATGGTGGCACTCGCGGGAATCGTCCATTTCGGCAACGTGGCGCGGACAAAGTGGACCGTGGCGTCAAGACGGGAGCTTTCGAAGTTCAGTCGGGCCGCTTCAAGACAGGCCGGGTCGGAGTCGACGAAGTACGCCTCACGAGCTCCGCGTGAGAGGGCTTCAATTCCCATGGCGCCCGAACCGCAGTAGAGATCGACGACAACGGCGTCGTCGACTCCACCTCGAGCCTGGAGCATGGAGAAGATTGCTTCGCGAGCCATCTCGGTTGTCGGTCGGACGGTGGCCGGCAACTTTGCTTTCAGGGGCCGACCCCGCGCCATTCCACCGACAATGCGCACAAACTCAGATTAGGTCGGCAAGCGAGGACCTAGGACTTAAAGAGGTACTGGGCCTCTTCGTCGTCGACAAACAACCGCAATTCATCGACGAGCTCATCAAGACCTTCAAGATTGGGGCGCTCCCTCACGAGCTGGTCGGCTGCCGCTCGCGCCAACAACAACATCTCCCCGTCACGAGCCAGCGAAGCCAAGCGGAGGTCACTCCGACCACGCTGTCGCGCACCCAACAACGTGCCCTCCCCGCGGAGTTCGAGGTCGACCTCGGCGAGATAGAAGCCGTCATGCGACGCAACGAGAGCCTCGAGCCGAGCGGAACCATCGGGTGTCGTCGGCTCACCGAGGAGGTAGCAATAGCTCGACAGGTCGTTACGTCCGACTCGGCCACGAAGTTGATGGAGTTGTGCAATGCCAAAGCGCCACGCGTCCTCGATCACCATGATGGTTGCCTCCGGAATGTCAACGCCCACTTCGATCACGGTCGTTGCCACGAGGACCTGAATGTCGCCTCGTCGAAACTTTTCCATCGTGAGTTCCTTCTCGACCGTCTTCATCTGACCGTGCAGCAGACCGACCCGAAGTCCAGCCAACGGCCCGGACTCCAATCGCTCGCGCTCGGCGACAGCACTCGCGGCTTCGATCTTCTCGGAACCTTCGACGAGTGGACAGACGACGAAGGCTCGATGTCCGCTCTCGACCTCGCGACGCACGGCATTCCACGCGACGAGGTCGTCGTCGCCTCGCACCCACTGCGTGGCGACGGGCTGACGCCCCCGGGGCATTTCGTCGAGAATCGTGAGGTCGAGATCACCAAAGAGCATCAGTGCGGCCGTGCGTGGAATCGGTGTCGCCGTCATAACCAAAAGATCGGGGTCGCGGCCCGTGCCGTCAACCCCTCTCCCCTTGTCACGAAGGGTCGCACGTTGCTCCACACCAAATCGATGCTGTTCGTCGATGACCACGATGCCGAGGGATTGAAAGACCACATCGTCCGTAAGGAGCGCGTGCGTGCCGACCACGATGTCCACGTCACCGCGGGCGATCTGTTCGATGAGTCGCCGTCGTTCAGGTGCTTTTAATTTCCCCGACAGGAGGGCTACGTTGATCGGTCGCTCGCCGCCCAGCGTGCCCTCGTCGCGTCGCGTGAGACCGTCAAGGTCTGCCCGCAACGACGCCACGTGTTGTTCCGCCAGCACTTCCGTGGGGGCCATCAAAGCTGCCTGGTGCCCAGAGTCGAGGCCCGCCAACATTGTCGTGAGTGCGACCACTGTTTTTCCGGACCCGACGTCACCTTGCAAGAGACGGTGCATCGGGCGCACGGATGCGAGGTCGCCAAAGATATGGCCGAGCGCTCGATGCTGCGCACCGGTGAGGGCAAAGCGGTGACGCGCCAAGAACTGTCGCACCAACGTGGAGTCGCTCGTCGTGAGCGAACCCGGAGCAACGTCGAGATCACTGACATCGGCGCGATGCGCCAGCCCCAAGGCATCACGCTCGAGTCGAGATCGGCGTAGTGCGAGCAAGAGTTGTAGTCGAAAGAACTCATCGAATACCAGTCGGCGGCGCGCCGCGGGAACATCGGCGAGATCACTCGGCGCGTGGATGCCGCGAAAGGCGCTCGTTCGATCGATGAGGTCGTACGTTGCGCGAACTTCGTCGCTCAGCGGATCGGACAGTTCACCGGCGCGTCGCAGCGACTCCTCCACGAAGCCGCCGATCTCCCAACTCGTAAACCCGGCCTTCCCGGACGCCGGATAGATCGGCACGACGCGACCGACGCGACTCGGATCACGTTCTTGGCCCGACGCGCCAACGATGACATCCACCACGGGGTTCGTCATCTGACGTGCCCCGCGATAGTCGGTGACTTTGCCAAAAAACATGGCCTGCGTTCCCGTGGCGAGCTGACGCTCGCGCCACGACTGATTGAAAAAGACAACCTTGAGCGTTCCCGTCCCATCGTCGACGATGACGTCCACCAACGCTCGCCCTTGCCGCGTCCGCCGAGCCGACGTGCGGGTCACTTCGGCAAAGACGGCGATCTCGTCGCCAACGGAGAGATCGGAGAGATCGATCTGGCGCGTGCGATCGACGTAGCGCCGTGGGTAGGTCGTCAGGAGATCAAAGACGGATTCGATGCCCATCTGGGCGAGCGAGGTCGCGCGCTTCTCCGAAACGTGTCGCAGCTCCGTGACGGGCACTTCCGCCAGTCGCCGCAGGGGACGGCCGGCCGGTGTGGTCACTCGATGCCGAAGAGATACGGGTAGAGGGGCTGACCACCTGGGTGTACTTCCACCTCGATCGATGGGTAGTTCTCACTGAGATACTCCGTCAGTCGACGAGTATTGGCTTGGGTCGCACCCTCACCTTCGATGATGGTCACGATTTCGTGGGCGTCGGTAATCAGCTTCTCGAATAGGCGCGTCGCACAGGTCGATTGACTTTCGGCGATCGAAATCACACCCTTGCCGGTGAGGCCGATCCAGTCCCCGACCTTGACTTCCCCCGCGTCGGTCGTCGTGTCGCGGACCGCTTGGGTGATCTCCGCGGCTATCACGCGACTCGCGGCGTCGGACATCTCGGCCTTGTTTTCATCAGCCGGCGCACTCGGGTCATAGGCGATCAGCGCCGCGAAACCCTCCACGATTGAGTTGGTCGGAACCACGGTGACAGGAATGTCAACCAAGGCCGCGACTTGCTCGGCGACCGGGCGAATGTTTTTGTTGTTCGGCAAGATGACGACTTGCTGCGAACCCGTCGACTTCACGGCCTCGACCAACTCGGCCGTCGAGGGGTTCATCGACTGACCGCCCTTCACCAGGGTGCGGACGCCTAGAGAACGGAAGATGCGTCCCACGCCATCGCCGACGACAACGGCCACAATGGCCGTGGGCGGCGCCGGCTCGTCGGACTCGTCGGCGTCGAGCAGATCGGCGCGACCCTCGCGAACCCAACGCTCTTCCACGACTTCGTCTTGCAGGTCCGTCACGCGAATCTGTCGCGGACGACCGGCATCGAGAGCGGCTTCGACCGCGGCGCCGATGTTGTCGGTGTGAATGTGGCAGTTGTAGAGACCTTCGCCGCCCACGATGACGATGGAGTCACCGATGCCGGCCCACACCTCACGGAACGCCGGCATCTTCGCGTCGTCGGCGTCAAGGAGATACATCACTTCGTAGCGAAGGTCGGCGATGTTTCCTTCGCCTTCGTGGCTCGGCTCTTGCGCGTGCACTTCGATTGACTCCACGGCCGGGGCAACCGGCAAGGCGTCGCCGGCAACGTGGTAGCAGAGTGCGTCGAGAAGAAGGAGCAGACCGGTTCCTCCGGAGTCAACAACTCCCGCTTGCTTCAAAACGGGCAACTGCTCGGGCGTGTAGGCCAACGCCGCGGCGGCCGCACCACGTGACGAACGAACAAGTGCGTCCAGTGAGGCAGTGGAACTCGAGGCACCGACGGCGGCGGCGCGAGCCACCGACAAGATGGTGCCTTCGATGGGACGGACCACGGCCTGGCGTGCCATGACATCGGCGTGGGTCAACGCGTCCGCAAGGA
>JAGWWX010000070.1 GCA_018970215.1 Acidobacteriota bacterium
GTCAACGACGAGGTGACGGTGTCCACTTCATACTTCAACTCCATTTGGTAATACTTGCCGAGTTTTGAACAAAAAGGTGGTATTTGGAACCGGTAGCGTAAGACCCGTATGACTACGTCAAGTTCTCTGGAGCAAATCTCAGTTCTGTTCGACCGCGTCTTGGTGATTATTGATGACGATGGAGAACGCCGTTCGAGGGCGGGAATTCTTATTCCGGCGACCGCCCAGATAGCCCGACGGCTGTCGTGGGCTCGGGTGGTGGCTGTCGGCCCGCACGTGAGGACCGTCAGGGTCGGTGATCGTGTCCTGTACGCCACGGAGGAGCGCTACGAGCTTGATATTGACGGCGAAGATTATGTACTGCTTCGTGAACGTGATCTCCATGTGGTGAAGCGTGATGCCGACTCCCAAGGAACCGGGTTGTATCTATGACGGTTGAGGGACTGTCGGAACTCCTGAAGACACTTGGGGCTCAGTACGCTGCCGCATCGCCCAGTGACATCATCCCCGTCGCACTTGAACTCCACGCCGATGCGATTACGCCAGTAGGCGTCTGTGAAACCTTTATTGGTGACGAGACGGGATTTCTCCTGGAATCAGTGGAGGAAGGTCAACGCTATGGCCGATTCTCTTTCCTCGGGCGCAGTCCCATCGGCCGTTTCACCACGTGGGGCGACCAGAGTGAGGCGAGCGGTGTGCTGGACACTCATTCCCATGATGGTTTTGAGGTAGCAAAGACGTACCTCGAGAATCTCAGCGTGGGTTCGGCGATAGGTTCGTCGGTAAGCGATATACCCTTCGCCGCAGGTCTCGTCGGCGTCTTTGGCTGGGATTCAGTACGGGCGATAGAGAACCTCCCTCCACGGAAGCCAAGTTTGCATGTTCACCCCGATGCCGTTCTTCTGGCCGTCGGGGAACTTGTGGCCTTTGACCATTTACGACAGACGGTAACCCTGATCGTCAATGCGGTACGTGGAACACCGTGGGAAGAAGTTGAGAGTGCGCTACAACGAATGGTGGCCGATCTATTCCGACCAGCAGAGTTATTCGCCAAGTTGTCCCGTAGTCGAAATGAACTCCCCGTCGCTCCCACACGTCGGTCAATCTCTGGCGAGGAGTTTCGGCGAATGGTTGGGTCAGCCAAAGAGTTCATCGAGGCCGGAGATGTATTCCAAATAGTGCTGTCCCAGCAGTTCGATGTCGGGCCGATCACCGATTCCTTCGCCGTCTATCGAACTCTGCGGCAGGTAAACCCTTCGTCCTACCTTTACTACGTTCAAACACCTGACGTCACCGTGATTGGAGCATCGCCAGAGTCGCTCGTGCGTATGCGTGAGGGACGTATCACGACTCGACCTATCGCGGGCTCTCGGCCTCGAGGTGACAATGAACAGGAAAATCAACTTCGGGCCGCCAGTTTGCGTGAAGATCCGAAGGAGATTGCCGAACACGTGATGCTGGTTGACCTAGGGAGGAACGACATCGGTCGCGTGGCGGAATTTGGTTCCGTGTCCGTCGACCAGCTGATGAGCGTGGAGACGTACAGCCACATCATGCATCTCACCTCCGAAGTGTCCGGGACTTTGCGGTCGGGACTTGATGCGGTCGACGTGTTGCGCGCCACGTTTCCTGCCGGGACGCTCTCTGGAGCCCCCAAGGTTCGTGCAATGGAGCTGATAACAGACATCGAACCATATGCCCGCGGTCTCTACGGAGGCGCCATTGGCTACTTCGATTCGCGGGGTAATTTCGACACGGCCATCTTGATTCGTACCTTGGTGGTCGATAAAGAAGGTCGAGGATCGGTCCAGGCCGGTGCGGGCATTGTGTGGGACTCCGATCCAGCGAGCGAAGACGAAGAGTGCTTGGCCAAGGCGGAAGCAATCCTTCGAGCAGTGGGCGGATCTGCTTCGTGAACAGCGCCGATTCGCTGCAATGGTCGTCCGTGTTTCTCGAGGGTGGAGATGCACTGTCGTTTGCCCAAGGTCAGTTCAGTCAAAATATTGACGAAGAGACGCGAGCGACCTTGCTTCTACAACCCTCCGGGGAGGTGATGTCGGCCGGTTGGATTCATGGTGTCGCAGAAGAGATTGAGTACGTCATTCCTTCCCCCCTCGTGGAATCAACCGTTCAGAGAATTCAGCGTTTTCTTCTGCGAGTAGATGTCTCTCTCAGAGTCAATGACAGTCACAGCGGTCCATTTGCGACGGTTGGTCAACTGTTTGATTCCGAGTGGCCCGGTGTCGAGGAGTTGCGTCGAAATCTCCCGCCCCACTCCTTTGGTGCTTCTTTCGTGGCGGCCAGCGTTTCGTTTGCCAAAGGGTGCTTCACCGGCCAGGAGCTGGTCGGACGTGCCGATGCCCGAGGGGCGACGATGCCGTGGCGGTTCGCGACGGGACGTTGTCGGGACCTGGATTCTCTGACAGCTGACATCCAACGGTCTGGCCCTGAGGGGCCGCAGGGTGTGACGTCGTGGTGCGACGGCCCCCATGGAGTCCAGTGGCGAGCAATTGTTCATCGGACGTGGGAGCCAACAGATCCAGGCGTCGAACTTCATTTTCGAGCGTAAGTCGCCGGTACGCTACGTCTGTGGCAAGAACCTATCTTGACGACATAATCGCTGCTCACCGCCACCGAGCAAGCCACGATACGCGGGCGTGGCGGGATCGTTCTGTTGAGGCTTGTGGAGACTCTCTCCGCCAAGCAATTGTTCGTCACCGGCCCCTTGGGAATGCGGTGATCGCCGAAATCAAGCGTCGCAGCCCATCGAAAGGCGAACTACTCCGCGATTGGACAATCGACGACTTGGGTGACTTCTACGTAACGGGTGGAGCTTCGGCCATTTCGGTATTGACCGATACGGATCACTTTGGAGGATCGGTGAGCGATCTGACGTCGACGGCGTCACGTGTCTCTCTGCCCATTTTGCGGAAAGATTTCACTGTGAGCATTAATGACGTGCTCGATACCGCCGAGATGGGGGCTAGCTGCGTGTTGCTGATAGTCGCCGCGCTGAGTTCGGAGGAGCTCGCGGAATTGACGCACGTCGCGGGTGATATTGGATTGGACTGTCTGGTGGAGGTGCACGATGAGGCGGAGGCATGGAGCGCTCTAGAGGTCGGTGCGAGCATGATTGGAGTCAACCAACGAGACCTTCATACCTTTGAGGTGGATCCGGATCGTGCCCAACGGGTGGCGGCGTCGCTGCCCGACGAAGTAATCCGAGTGGCGGAGTCGGGATTCCACTCGAGTGAGCAAGTGGCCCTCGCCGCGGCTGCGGGCTTTGATGCGGTGCTCGTAGGAGAAGCGTTCGTGACAGCCGCCGACCCCGTGGCGACTCTGCGGAGTTTTGTCGGTCATCCCATTGGTGGTCGCTGACGTGCGTGACAACATGATCAAGATCTGCGGTATTACGTCTGAATCTGACGCACTCGGCGCGATCGCTCAGGGAAGTAATGCCATCGGATTTGTCTTTGCACCGTCTCCTCGGCAGATGAGCGCCGACCGTGTTTCTGAGATTGTGCGACGACTCCCTCGGGACGTCCTCTCAGTGGGTGTATTTCGCAATGCTGAACTCCATGACATTGAACGGGCTGTGAAGGAGTCCAAAATTTCGGCCGTCCAACTACACGGACACGAATCAGTGAGTGATGTAGCGAGAGTGAAGACGATTGTTCCTACCGTGATCAAGGCGATCGTGTGCGAGACAGAATTGATGCAGGAGTTCGATGAGTCGGAGGCCGACTTTTTACTCGTTGACGGCGAAAACCCCGGAAGCGGAGAGATTCATGATTTCGAACCGCTCGAAAGGGTAACTCTGCTCACACCCACAATCGCCGCCGGTGGCCTGACGCCCCTCACTGTGAGTGCCGTTATTCGCCGGTACCGAGTCTCTGGAGTTGATGTATCGAGTGGCGTGGAGAGCGCTCCGGGTGTGAAAGATCCGGTTCTCGTGGCTCAATTCGTGCAGGCCGCACGGGATGGTTTCGGTCAGCAACTACGGTCATAGGGGAACTATGACGACTACCGACACCTACATGAGAGAACCCGACGAAAGTGGACGTTTTGGCCTCTTCGGCGGCCGCTTTGTTCCGGAGGCGCTGGTTCCGGCCTGCTTAGAGCTCGAAGAGGCGTTCCGCGGGGCCTGGGCAGATCGTTCGTTCCGTGATGAGTTCGAGAGCACGCTCCGTGAGTTTGGTGGTCGACCGACTCCCGTGACGTACTGCCCACGCCTCTCCCAGAAACTGGGAATTGAGCTCTATCTGAAGCGAGAGGATCTCGCCCACACCGGTAGTCACAAGATCAACAATGTCATTGGTCAGGCCCTTCTGACGAAGAGAATGGGCAAAACCCGCATGATTGCCGAGACGGGAGCTGGGCAACACGGGGTTGCCTCTGCGACAGCGGCCGCACGTTTTGGTCTCGAGTGCACCGTCTACATGGGCGAAATCGACACCATTCGTCAGTCGCTCAATGTTTTTCGCATGGAACTACTCGGCGCAACGGTGGTTCCCGTAATGAGCGGTTCTCGAACTTTGAAGGATGCAGTGAACGAGGCGATGCGTGAGTGGGTGACGTGCGTCACGGATACTCACTACTGTCTCGGATCAGTGATGGGTCCACACCCGTTCCCATGGATGGTCCGGGAGTTTCAAAGCATTCTTGGTCACGAGGCGGCCCGACAGTGCGCCGAACTTGGAATTGGCACTCCTGACGTTGTCGTGGCGTGCGTGGGAGGGGGTTCCAATGCAGCGGGTTTATTCGCGGGTTTTGCGAATGCGTCGTCGCGATTAATTGGAGTTGAAGCGGCGGGCGGTGCAGCGATTAGCGGCGGTCAACCCGGAGTGCTTCATGGCATGCGGTCGATGTTGATTCAGTCAGAAGATGGCCAGATAGAAGAAGCACACTCCATTAGTGCCGGTCTCGACTACCCCGGAATCGGACCCGAGCACGCCCATCTTGCCGATATTGGTCGGGCCGAATACTTTGGAGCCAGCGATGACGAAGTTCTCGATGCACTGCAAATGCTGTCGCGCTACGAAGGCATCATCCCCGCACTCGAGACAGCTCACGCCCTGGCGTATGTCTTTCGAGCGGCAGGGAAAGATATCCCACGTGGATCGACGGTCCTGGTGAATCTCTCCGGTCGAGGCGATAAGGACGTCGCTCAGGTGCGAGATGTACTTCGGAGTGTCGAGTGATTGAGCTC
>JAGWWX010000071.1 GCA_018970215.1 Acidobacteriota bacterium
CGTCGCGATAGGGGTACGACGTGGGCACGCGGTATACCTCGGGTGCGAAGGGACCGAATCGATCTTTGTAGGGCATGTTCTTCGCGGTGAGGGCCATCGTGAGGTTCGTACGGCCGTGATAGGCGTGGTCAACGACGACGATGGCATTGCGTCCAGTCGCGAGTCGTGCAATCTTGACGGCGTTTTCGACGGCTTCGGCGCCCGAGTTAAAGAGTGCCGACGTTTTGGCATGATCGCCCGGGGTTACGGCGGCGAGCTCTTCGCAGACTTCGACGTACTCGAGATACGGCGTGACCATGAAGCACGTGTGAGTGAAGTCAGCGACTTGAGCCTGCACGGCCTCAACGAGTGCGGGCACCGCGTGTCCGATGGAGGTCACGGCGATACCCGAGCCGAGGTCGAGGAGATGGTTACCGTCAACGTCCACCAAGATGGCGCCTTCGGCGCGGTCGATGTAGACGGGGAAGCCCTGCGTCAGTCCGTGGCTGACGGACTGCTTGCGTCGTTCGTGGAGCTCTTGACTCTTGGGTCCCGGCAGGTCGGTAACGACCTGTCGGGCGATGCCTACGGTGCGATATTCGACAACCACAGTGACTCCTTTGACGCCACCATCGTAGTTCTCGAACGAATTTCCGGCTAAGGCCGCGTCGTGCTCCGCACCACTCGGCCACGGCGGTCAAAAGTCGTCCACTCACCCGTGGCGACGCCCCGTCGAAACGATCCGGTTCGCATTAATGAACCGTCGGCGCGATACCACCGCCACGCCCCGTGTAGCGCTCCGTCGTTCATCACACCCTCCGCCTTGATAACACCGTTGTCGTAAAACTCGTACCGTCGACCGCGTGTCACGTCGGAGATGATGTTGAGACGCACCCGCAGGAGTTGCTTCACGACAGACTTCGGCAATGTGGTACCCAGTGGAATATGGAGACTGCCCTTCGTTGAGACCATGTGGGCGACCTGGGGCACCGCGGCAATGACTGATCCCGAGTGAGGAAGGTAGGCGCAGTGATTCCTAAAAGCGGCACATCCGGCGACCGCCTTCCCCTGGACCTTGAAGCAGGGGACACCGTAACTGATGGTCTCTTCGGCGGTCGGTAGTAGCTGTCGAAGCGTGAGAACTAATGAGTCGAGAGTGACGCGCGTTGGTCCATCAAACTGGGCGACGTATGTGTCGATGAGACTCTGAGCGCGCGCCATGGTTCGTACGCTACGTCTGTCGACTCGTAAGGTGGCACTATGTCCATAATGCCTGCCTTGTTCATTGGTCACGGCAGTCCGATGAATACCCTGGAAACAAATCGATACACGAACGCGTGGTCGGAGATGGCGGCGTCGCTACCCACCCCTCGTGCCATCGTGGCCATTTCGGCACACTGGTATATCAACGCATCGGCCGTCACGTCCATGGCCGTGCCGCGTGTCATTCACGACTTTTACGGATTCCCGCAGGAACTCTTCGACTTTGATTATCCGGCACCCGGCTCACCGGATCTCGCTCGCCAAGTTGCTCAGATTGCGCAGCCTGACGTCGTTCATCTCGATGATGCAACATGGGGAATCGACCACGGGACGTGGTCGGTGCTCGCCAAGATGTACCCCGCCGCTGATGTGCCCGTAGTGCAGTTGGCGATCGATGCATCGAAGCCGCTTTCGTATCACATGGATCTCGGGGCTCGACTGGCGTCATTGATGTCCGAAGATGTTCTCATCGTCGGAAGTGGCAACGTCGTCCATAACCTCCGCATGGTGGCGTGGGGACATGATGACCACGGTTACGACTGGGCGCAGCGATTTGACGATGACGTACGCCAGCTCATGACTACCAACGCCGGTGCCCTGCCTGAGGTCTCGGCGAGTGATGACTACGCATTGGCCGTTCCCACGCCGGATCACTTCTATCCCTTGGCGTACATTGCCGGTCTCGCCGCCTCAACGTCATCGCACGTGAGCACATTTGCGGAGGGTTGCACCCTGGGGTCTCTCTCGATGACGAGTTATCGAGTCGACATCAATTGATAGGACAACAGCCGGGCGCTCGGCCCGGCTGTCTGGCGGACAGGGTGGGATTTGAACCCACGGTGGCTTGCACCACAACGGTTTTCGAGACCGTCCTATTCGGCCGCTCTAGCACCTGTCCGTTGGTCAGTCTACCGACGCTCTGAAGCGCCACTTTTATCGACGAGTTGAAAAGAACTCGTGCAACAGTGTGGCGGACTCGTCGGCACAGATGCCTCCTTGTACTTCCGCCTCGTGCAACAGTCGAGGGTCGCTCAACACGTTGTATCGCGAACCACACGCTCCCGCCTTTTCGTCGTACGCACCGAAGACCACGCGGCGAACCCGTGCGTTCAGTAGAGCCCCGGCGCACATCGTGCACGGCTCGAGGGTCACGTACACGGTGGCGTCGTCGAGCCGCCACGTTCCTTGCGCCGCGGCCGCTCGCTGGAGTGCAACAACTTCGGCGTGAGCGGTGGGATCCCGGTCAATTTCCCGCCGGTTTTCGCCTTCTCCCACGATGCGACCATCGATGACGACAACACAGCCGACCGGAACGTCATCGTGCTGCGCGGCGAGCTCTGCGAGCTCGAGGGCGCGGTGCATCATGGGGTGTGCGTCTCTAGACATAGGTCCCTCACTGTGTGGCGGAAGTGGTGGGATTTGAACCCACGGACCCGTGAAGGTCACACGATTTCCAATCGTGCCGATTCGGCCGCTCTCGCACACTTCCCTGGAGCTCTTGCGAACACCGGTTTCTCAGGCTAGTTCGTTTCACCGTATGTCGAAAAGTGTCTCAGTGAAGTGGACGGTAGGCTACGAACGCCGGAGTCGAAAGCGATGGTCGGGTCCTACGCGACGGGCGCTCGTGAATCGAGTCAGGGGCGGAAGCCAGCAGCTCTCAGCGGGTCGTTTCGGGTGCCGTAGATCGCCTGGCCATCGCTTTGGACTCCGGAATGTGTTACCTCGCGCCGATAGGCTCACGCCGTGACGAACTCTTCATTCGCGCAGGTACCTGACGGTGTTCATTCGCTGTACCGGCGATTCCGACCAGGTCGATTTTCAGAAATTCGAGGTCAAGACCATGTCGTTCGTGCGCTTCAGGGCGCCGTCGCTCACGACCGTGTGGTTCATGCCTACCTCTTCTCGGGACCTCGTGGAACCGGTAAGACGTCGACTGCACGAATTTTGGCGAAGGCCCTGAACTGCACCAATCTGACTGATGGCGATCCGTGCAACGCGTGTGCGAGCTGTGTGGCGATTACACAAGGTGCATCCCTCGACGTGATTGAGCTCGACGCGGCTTCGAACAATGGCGTCGAGTACGTCCGCGAACTCGCGGCCAGTGCGTGGATCGGTACCGCTGGGCGCCACCGCGTGTACATCATCGACGAAGTTCACATGCTGACGAAAGCGTCGTCGAACGCCCTCCTCAAGACACTGGAAGAGCCACCGCACGGGGTGGTTTTCGTCCTGGCAACGACCGATCCTCACAAGGTCTTAGACACGATTAAGTCGCGAACACAACATTTAGAGTTTCGTTTGATAGCGCCACCGGTTCTCCACGAACTACTCGTTGATGTCATTGAACGGGCATCCTTGACAGTAGAGCCAGAGTCGATTGAAGTCGCTATTCAACGTGCCAAAGGTTCGGCACGCGATGCGCTGAGTGCCCTCGATCAGATTGTGGCCTCCGGTTTGCGTCCCGACCTTCGGGCGAACTTCGACGGCCTCTTTGACGCGCTCGCTCGGGCGGACGTCGTCGCAGCGCTTGGGGCTATCGCGACCCTCTCTCGAGACGGATGGGAGCCGGAACAGTTAGCGGAGAACTTCATCGGGGAACTTCGCCAGACTTTTCTGTTGTTGACCGCCCCGGATCTCTCATCTACCTACGGGGGCGATCGCGAGCGGCTCGCGGCGTGGGGTCAGCAAATTGGCCTCCCCGGAGTCGTGCGGGCCATCGAGGCCCTGGGCCGTTCCGTCCGAGAGATGCACTCGGCTCCTGATGCGACCGTTGTGCTTGAGGTGACACTCGCTCGGCTAACCCATCCTGAATTAGACGCCAACATTACGTCTCTGCTCGAGCGCGTCACCAAGCTGGAGAAGCAACTGGCGCAAGGTGCGCCGGCGCCCGCGGGCAAGCCCGCGGCACCGACCAAACCCATCGCGGGACTTCGTCGCGTGGGCGAGACGACCCCGTCCGACGGGATTGCGACACCACCACCCGCCGCAGAAAAAGAACCGGAAATCGTCGCGAGTACGTCAGCGACACTCGACATCACGGAAGATGCGTTCCTCACGCGGCTCGCCTCCCACGTCATTCCATCACTACTCCCAACTGCTCAAGCACTCCTACGAACAAGCGAGGTGCGGTCATTCCGTGACAACACGCTGACGATTGCGCTGGAAGGACCCAACCATCGGCCGGCCGCCGAACGAATTGAGGCTGGCCTCGCCGCCGCTCTCTCGCGAGAGTTTGGCGTACGTATTTCGGTGACGTGGGAGTTCGACGCGACACCCCGGACGCCAGAGCCGCCCAAGCCAACCTTCGCGGGCGCCGAAGAAGATGACATCGGTGACGACGAATTGACGGGTGGCACGGTGATCACTGGAAACGTGCACGAAGATCTCATCCGCCAAGCATTCCCCGGTGCCGAAGAGGTCGTGTGAACTACCCGCTGAGTTTGCAAACCTTGATCGACGAACTCGGACGACTCCCAGGAATCGGTCCGAAGTCCGCCCAACGACTCGCACTGTGGATGACGCGGCAGCCCGATGACGATATTCGGCGACTCTCCGAAGCTCTCGTGGCGATGAAGGATCACCTGTCGTTTTGCCCAGAGTGTTGCAACATTTCGGAGAAGGACGGTCTGTGCCCGATCTGTTCCGATGCGCGACGCGACCAGTCCATCGTGTGCGTAGTGGAAGAGTCCCGCGACGTTTCTGCGATCGAACGCTCCGGCGCGTACTCGGGTAAGTATCACGTGCTGCAGGGGTTGATCAACCCCCTCGATGGCATCACTCCCGATCGGATTCGCGCAAGGGAACTATTCGCTCGACTCCACGATGAATCGATTCGGGAAGTGATTTTGTCGCTCAGCCCGACTGTGGAAGGTGAGGCCACGATGATGTATCTCTCACGGCTTCT
>JAGWWX010000072.1 GCA_018970215.1 Acidobacteriota bacterium
CGTCGATACCGCCTGAGCGATGCCGAAATCGGTCACCTTTACTTGACCTTCTTCGGTAAGAAGTATGTTCCCCGGCTTCACGTCGCGGTGCACGACTCCCGACCGATGTGCTTGCGCCAGTGCGGCCGCGACCTGTGCGACAAGTTCAGCAGCGCGATGTGGTGACATCGTTCGGTGTTCGCGAAGAAGTCCAGCGAGTGACGTGCCCTCCACGAGCTCCATCACGATGAAGTACGTGCCGTTCTCTTCGCCCCAGTCAAACACGGGAACGATATTGGGGTGTGAGAGATTGGCCGCGGCTTGCGCCTCACGACGGAACCGCTCTACAAAGGTGGGATCGACAGAGAGTTCCGGATAGAGGACTTTGAGAGCCACCGGTCGGTTGAGCATGAGGTCCTGGGCTCGATACACCTGCGCCATTCCGCCGCGAGCAATGAGGTGGGTGACGCGATAGCGCCCCGAATAGACGTGCTGGTCAGTCACCGGCTCCATAATCAGAGTCAGCCTACGCCTTCAACCCAACGGCGCTATCGCGGGCACGTAGTGGGCGTGCCGGATGCGGGTTGACCCTTGGTAAGGGCGATGGCACCCTCGATCACACACTTCATAATGGGACCGGCAACAGCCGCACCGGTGGCATCCACGTGTTGAAATGGAACGACAACGGCCACCGCCACCACCGGATTGGTCGCCGGTGCAAAGGCAATCATCCAGTCGTGAGTGTTGTTTGCGGTATTCCCCGTCTGGGCGGTTCCCGTCTTGGCGGCGACCATGTCGGAGCTGCGGAAAATCCCCGCCGCTGTGCCAAATCGCGTGACGTTCACCATCATTCCCGTGAGGCGCTTCGCCGCGGCGGCGTCAATGGGGGTCAACCACGTGTGCGGCTTATACCTCTTGATGATGGTTCCGTCGGGCTTGGTCAGGACATTCATGAAGTGGGGTGTCATCGCCTGACCACCGTTGGCGATGGTCGCGGCGACCACGGCATTGGTGAGTGCGGTAGCTCGAACATCCTTCTGACCAATTGCGGAGTACGCCAAACCAGGGAGATCGTTGGCGAAGGATGACGCGTCGGGGAAGTACGACGTGACCACTCCGGGAAGATCGATTGGTGGCGCTTGATTAAAACCAAACGACGTCGCGGTTGACGCCATAATGTCCCCGCCGAGGTCCAGGCCTAGGAGCGCGAAGCCCGGGTCGCACGATCCGGGCAACATATCGGCGGCCTTCCCGCCGCAGGGAGTATGTCCGGAGTTCCACAGAAGTTTGTCTGATGTGGGCAACGTCGTGAACGCTTTAATGGGGTACTTCTTCATCGCTAACTCCGGCTTGCTCATAATGGCGGCGGCCGTTGTGATGACTTTGAACGTTGAACCCGGAGCGAAGGTCTGTTGTGTGGCTAACAGACCGAGAGGAGGAAAACCTCGATAGTTCTTCTTGTTGTAGGCGGCCCACGCAGCCGTAGCGGTGGCTTCATCGGATGACGTCAGTGGTGCGGGGTCGTAGTTCGGCGATGAGTACATCGCCAAGATTCCGCCCGTCTTCGGGTTGATTGCAACAACCCCGCCGTTGCGATCGCCAAGTGCTCGACGAGCTACTTCCTGCAATTGAGGTTGCAGTGTCACCGTCAATGTGTTCGGTGCACGCTCGGGAACCAGAATCTGTGAGAGTGACTGGGGCGGTTGCGGGTGTGAGAGCAAGTCGTTGTTATAGAAGTACTCAAGTCCCCACGTACCGTAAATCGGAGACGAAAACCCAACCACGCCCGAAGTCAGTGCACCCAAGGGATACTCGCGTTGCCAGGGATACGCGCCGGACGACGTCGGCACCGAACGGGCCAAGACCGTCCCGTCAGCACCCACGATGTCGCCGCGGGCATACATAGAACTCGCTCGGGCGACGCGGTCGTTAATGGGCGAACTATTGAGCGAGTCGGCGTGGAAAAACTGCACGTAACTCGCTTGCGCCACGAGTACGGCGAACAGCACCGCAATCACGATGCCCAAGATGCCCATTCGACGTGTCATGGTCTATGGCAACGTGGTGGTGGTCACGGGCTGCGTCATTCGCCACTGTTCGTGCATATTGGCGACGTGTCGAATCGCTGCGGAGAGCGAAGGCTCCACCAGATGCTCTTTAATCTGCGACCGGTCACCGGGTCGCATTTCGCTCACCTTGAAGTCAGTCATGAGGACCTGCTTCGGCTGGTACCACAAAAATCCGCCGGAGTGGCCTTGATAGATCGCTACCTTTCCGTCAACGTCAGCGAGGTAGTAACCCGACTGGGCGAACCAACCAAAGACCACGAAGACGCCGGCGGCTAACGCGATAACGGCGCCGGCGAACGCCGTGCTCCGCCACGTGAGATGGCGAGGAACATGAAAAGTACGTCGGGGGCGGCGCATCAGCGTGGACTCGGATGTCGTCTTTGCGACAGATGTAGGAGGAACGACAACGTCAACGGATTCAATTTCTACGACAACCACAGTGATGTTGTCACGGCCTCCCGCATCCAGGGCCGCGGAAACGAGTTCGCTGCAGGCTTCGTTCAGCGAGGAGGCCTGTGTCACAATCGTGGCCATCTGACTATCGGACACTTCGTTCGAAAGTCCGTCGCTGCAAAGTACTAAACGATCACCCACCTCAACCGGTAAGAGACCCGTATCCCCCTCAACAAATGGATCGATGCCAAGAACTCGGGTGAGTTGGTGACGTCGAGGGTGAACCGCGGCTTCCTCTTTTGAAATTCGACCCTGGCGCACCCACTCTTCCGCCACGCTGTGATCTTCAGTGATCTGTTGCGCCACGTCATCCCGAACGAGATATAACCGGGAGTCGCCGATGTTGGCCCACGCCACGGCGCGGCCCTTCCCAAATGGCACGAGAGCCACAGAAGTCAACGTTGTTCCCATTCCCTGACGATCAGGGTGGGCGGCCGCGTCGGCAAGAATTCGCTCATTGGCGTGTCGCAGACCATCGGCCAAACCGACTAGAGAAGTGTCGCTTCCTAGATGTTCGCAAAAAGTGGCAATTGCCACACTGCTCGCCACTTCTCCGGCGGCGTGTCCACCCATCCCATCAGCCACAATCACCAGCGCATCACTCGTGAAAAGCGCATCCTCGTTTGCTTCGCGGACCAGACCAACGTGCGTTGCGGACGCACTTCGCCATGACGTCATCTCACCACCTCGAAGATGGTGTTTCCAAACTGCACCACGTCGCCTTTGATGAGCTGCGTGCGGTAAATCAACGGTTCTGCGTTCACGTAGGAGCCGTTGGTCGAACCGAGATCTTCGACAAACAAGTCGTCGCCGTCAAGACTCAATCGTGCGTGCACCGTAGAGAGAAAACTGTCATCGAGAACGATGTTGCTTGGTGCTCCTCGACCGAGAGTCACGGTATCAACGACTTCAATGCGCTCACCCGCGAGAGTGTCAGGCTCGATGAACTCGAGTGCTAACCGCCGACGGCGACGTGTTCGGCGCTCGCCATCTTCTCCCGGAGGCTGCATTTCCAGCATCGCAGCACGCAACACGCGCAAAAAGAACAGCGCGGCGAGTGCGAGGACGAGGAACTGCAGTGGCCGGATAATGGCGGCGTAATTTGTCTCGGCGATCAAGCTACGCCAGCTCCACTCGAAATGTCGTGGTGCCGATGACAACTTCGTCGCCGGGCGACAATGTCACGGCATCGATGCGATGACCATTGACATACGTTCCGTTGGTCGAACCAAGGTCGCGGATAGCAACTGCGCCACCCACCTCCCATACCTCGGCGTGCCGGCGTGAGACATTTGAGTCGGCAAGAACAATGCTGCAGTCGCCGGTACGCCCGATGACTTGAGGAGCTGCAGTGACACCAAAAACGTTCCCGTCGTGAGAGATCAGTTTGGGGGTTGGTCGACCTTGCGTAAAGGCACAGCGGACTGCCATTTCCCCGAGCGAGCGCGTCTCATCAACGAAGATTTCGACCGATACGGGTCCCACGAAGTCGTAGCCCTCCTGTTGTGCATACTCCCGCGCCGAGGCGGTGAGTTCCGTTGGAAGGGCACGCTCAAAACCCTCGAAACGCTTGGCGTCGGACGGCGACACGTAGACGCGAATCTCATTGGGGGCAATCTTGCCCCGCGTCCCGATCTGGACGGACAGCTCCATCTCGCGGGCGATTCGCCTTCCCATCTCGATTGGTTGCAAGGGGGATTTCAGCCCGCGTGAAAACGCGCGGTCGAACAGTTTTTCGAGGCGACTTTCTACGTTCTCGAGCGCCATACCCTCAAATCGTACCGGCGGTAGATACCGAAATGGTGCCGGAAATATCCGTGGGAACTGTCGGGGTAGGATTGATGTCCACTCGGGCGAGTGGCGGAATGGCAGACGCGCTGGCTTCAGGTGCCAGTATTCGAAAGGATGTGCGGGTTCAAGTCCCGCCTCGCCCACCAAAGATTCTGGTGGTTCCGGTACGAGTAACCATTCAGAGATCTTTCATGGCGTCGTACATCACGAAAGTTCACAATGACGAATTCACCATCTCCGTGGCCACGACAGGGTCCAGCGTCGTACTTTCCGTCAATTGAAAGCAAATACGGTAAGTCGATAGCGCAGTGGCAGGCAATTATTTCCGAGTGTGGGGTCGAGAAACACATGGCTATTGTGGCGTTTCTCAAAACCCAGTATTCAATGGGTCACGGTCACGCCAATGCATTAGTGACATGGACTCTCGCCGGCAACGTCGCCAGTGAATAGCCCGCCCGCCCCTGTCACTCACACGCTTCTGTCTCGGCAATGATGGGGCTATGAGTCTGCGTCGAATTCTTCTACTCGCAACCCCCGTGTTGCTCATCTCGGTGGCGAGCATCTCTACCGTTGCTCAGGCCGGCGATATCACACCGGCGATGCGATTCTCCGCGTGTCCACCGGCGAAATACGGGGTCAACTTTGAATCGCCAAAAATTCCCAGCGGTGCAAAGACAGTTGCCCTTACCTTTGATGACGGTCCTGGATACGATGCCGAGCAGATCATGTCAATTTTGAAGTCGAACGGCATTCGCGGCACATTTCTTAACAATGCCAA
>JAGWWX010000073.1 GCA_018970215.1 Acidobacteriota bacterium
AGATCGCAGCGTGGCCCTACGGCCGCCTTGTAGATCTGGGCGCAGACTAAATCGCCCGAGGCGTCCTTCATCGCAATGACGTTAGGGTGACTCTCAAAGAGCGAGACCGTGGTCGCCGCCGCGATCTTTCGCCCGGTGCGCGACGGAATGTCGTACAGCATCACCGGTAGATCGGTCGCTGACGCCATTGCGCCGAGGTGTGCCGCGATACCTCGCTGACTTGGTCGAACATACGCCGGCGTGGTCGCCAAAATCCCGGCAACTCCCGTCGTGCTGGCGGCTCGAGTGAGTGCCACGGCCGCGGCCGTATCGGGTGAACCCGTGCCCGCGATAACCGGAATGGAGACCGCCCCGGCGACCGCACGAAAAAGGTCCAGCTTCTCCTCGTCACGAAGTGACGATCCCTCGCCCGTGGAACCGGCGACGACCAGACCCTCGTTGCCGGAGGCTTCGAGAAACTGGGCGACCTGAACGGCAACGTCAAGATCGACGGCCCCAGCCTCATCAAACGGCGTCACCATGGCGGTGACTAAGCGACCGAAGCGGGGACTACTCACGGTGAAACGCTATCAGCGCGCCGCGCCCTACTCACGACCGACGGGCGAACCTTCCGCGTTGGCGTCAGCGTCGAGAGTGGTGTCCTCCCAGTCTTCGAACGCGATCACGCCCATCTCGGTGAACTTCGTGCGCAGCCATCCGTCGCCGGCGTCCAAGAGGCCCAACTTCTTGCAGTTGGGAACAATCTTGGAGAACAGTGCCGCCTGGAAAACAACCCGGTCAGGATCGAGCAGCGTGACCTGTGCCGCGTCGTGCCGCGAGACACCCAGTCGATCCCAGACCTCCTGGCCCTGCATGCGATCGCGCATACGCAGAGCGGCCTCGAACGCAAACTCTTGACGCTCGCGAATCTCCGCGTGGGAGAGTTGGCCGTAGAGCTCCTGCAGGCTCAATACGCCAAAGGCCACGTGTCGCGCCTCGTCGGCCATGACGTAGCGCAACAGTTGCTTGAGCAGCGGCTCTTGCGTCGTGGCGTGCATGAAGCCGAACGCGGCGAGGGCGAGACCCTCCACCATGATCTGCATACCGAGGTACGTCATGTCCCACCGCGAGTCGGCCACGATGTCGTCAAGGAGAAGTCCGAGGTGACCGTTCATCTGGTAGTGACCTGACAACTTGGAGTCCAAGTACCGCGAGAACACTTCCACGTGACGGGCCTCGTCCATGACCTGCGTGGCGGCGTAGTACTTGGCGTCGATCCACGGAACAGTTTCGACAATCTTGGCGGTGCAGAGCAGTGCGCCCTGTTCGCCGTGCATGAACTGGCTCAGCATCCAATTCTGGTACTCCATATTGAGAGTGACCCACTCCTTTTCACCCCACGAGGCGAGCGCCGTACCGTCGAGAGAGGCGGCCGCTAACGGTCCGCGGCTGCCGTCGACGTAGGCCTGGTGAGCGAGCTTCTCTTGGTCCACCGGCGTCGACCAGTCCAAGTCCGTCGAACCATTCCACTGTGAGCGCTTCGCCTTTTCGTAGAGCTTGTCGAGTGCGGGACGAAATCCCTTTTCGTAGTCCCACGTAAAGAGTGCGGGACAGTTGTCAACGACGGCGTGGCTCCCCTTCTCATCAACGGCCCCCACGAGCGAGAAGATGGCCTCCATGTCGTTGATCTCGTCACGTCCAATGAGTTGCATATTTGACTGCATGACCTGCGTCGCGTCGTCAAGATTGGTGTCCAGTTGTGTCATCGATCCCCCTCTAGAACCTTCCTCTTTTGTACCACAGCACTAGGCCGCGACCGTCGCCAGGATTCTCTCGACGCCTGGCGCCATATGTCGACCGTAAAAGCGGGCCACGGACGCGGGATCGCTGACGTCAACGAGGTCGTTCGGTGTGTTCCAGTACAAGACGACAATGCGAATGAGCCATTCAGCCACCCGATTCGCTTGGTCGCTTGGCAACCACCGACGTAACAAGGGCTCAACGGCCGACGACGCGGCCCCGTACGTTCGTGCCGCTTCATTAAAGCGCAGTCGACGGAGCAGAAATTCGGGATTCGCCTCCACGACGCGACGCAGCGCAACGTGACTGTGGAGATGGTGCCACAGAGTCGTCAGCCCGGCCAACAGTCCGTGGTGCAGTTCGCTCTCGGCACTCATCGCTACCACGACGGCAGAGTAGACCCGTGACGCTTCACGTTCGGCACATAGATCCAAAAGCGACTGCGTCCCACCCGGAACGAGTCGATAGATCGTCGCTCGTGAACCGGGAACGCGACGAACGATTCGATCGATGGAAATCTCGGCGTAGTGGCCGGCTTCAATCTCGGCGAGAGTCGCATCAATGACTTGCGTCCGCAGCGACTTATCGGACACGGCCACGAGTGGCGCAACTCGCGCGGGTGCGCAGCGAAGAGCGGGACCGTGAACACCGGCGAGGAGTTCGGTATCGACGACCTGTCGCACATCACGACGGCGCTCGAAGTTCCACCGACCTTGCGTTGCGATATACGAAAGACTCAGACTCGCCAGAAACGCCGCGTGTTCGTCGCGATAGCGACCGGCCGGGAGGTACGGCGCAAAGATGTTCGCAATCACCGGCTCGATAGCCTGCGACGACGCGCTGAGCGCCGGCTCGAGCACACTCGGGTCATCACGAAGGATTGCTTGCAGCAAAAAGTGATGTTCGACGGCGGCGTGCGCGAACATCAGACCGTGCTCCATCACCTCTTCGAGAGTGTGAAACTTTCCGACTGCGGCGTAGAGTTCGGCGAAGAAGCGACCGAACTCATACTCGATCATCTTCGCGAGAATCTCTTCTTTGGTATGAAAGGTGCGATAGACCGTGGAGCGAGCCACGCCCGCCTCCGTCGCAATCGATCCGACCGATGCTCGTTTCACCCCGTGAAGAGCGACCGTGCGTGACGCCGCCCGCAGAATGACTTCGGTGACGTCGGTCGTGGTGTCGCTCACAGGAGAGAGTCGAGACCGAGCGTGAGACCCGGGTGCTGCCCTACCTGTCGCACGGCGTGCAGGACTCCCGAGGCGAAGCTGATCCGATCGAACGCGTCGTGGCGCAAGGTGAGACCCTCGCCTTCTCGTCCGAAAAGGACCTCTTGGTGAGCCGTCAGACCCGGTAGTCGCACGGCGTGAATGGGAATCTCCCCCGCCACGACGGCACCGCGTGATCCCCGCACCGTCTCTCTCTCCGTGGGTTCGGTCGGGGTCACGACCTCCGCTTCTCGACGGGCCTGTTCAATACGGCGAGCCGTTTCGAGAGCGGTGCCACTGGGCGCGTCGACCTTGCGGTCGTGGTGATACTCGATGAGCTCAACGCGCGTGAAGAAGGGGGCCGCCATCGCCGCGAAACGTTGCAGGAGAACCGCGCCGATGGCAAAGTTCGCTGCCACCACAATGCCGACACCACCGCGAACGGCCGTGCGAATCTGTTCGAGCTCTCGTTCATCGAACCCCGTCGTGCCAATCACGGCGTGGCGGTGATGGCGCAGACACCACACCAAAGTTTCACGCGCCACCTCGAGCGTCGAAAAGTCAACGACCACATCGACGGTGGCGGGGTCAAGGTCATCGAGCGACGCAACCGCGGGAACGTGAAAGGTGTCGGGTGGTGTCGTCGGATCGATGAGCGCGACGAGCGCTAGGTCGTCGGCGTCAGCGATTGCCCGGGCGATGGTCTGGCCCATGCGGCCCGCGCCGCCCACGATGGCCACGGAAATCATGATGTGAGGCTACCCTCGCGACGACGGCGCGACCGGACGTACCACCACGTCCCCACGAAAAGGGTCAGCGTTCCCACCACACTCACGCAGAGGCCCGTGGCGATGTAGGGAGCGTGGTAGTGAAAGTGCACGCGCCAACGACCCGGTGGCAGTTGCACCTTTTGAATGAGGTCGCTACGGCGAACGTCGAGTGAACGCGAGGCGCCCGTGGCAAGGTTCGTCGCCGTCGCTCGCCAGCCCGGGAGCCACGCCGTTGATCGCCACATCGTCAGGGGTACCGGTGCGTTCACGGTGGCCCACTCGTCACCCCAGAGTGCGGCGTGGTGTCGAATGGTCGTCGCGGGAGTCTGTCGATTGGTCCAGAAGCGACCCGATCCGGCGGAGGTGTACTGGGCGTAGCCATCACCCGTCGTGACGTACGACCAATCGCCCCGCGAGACGGCGATTTGAAATGGCTCATCGAGTCGCAGCCGCACGCCGTCGCGCGTCGTCACTTCCGCGTGCAGCAACGTAAATCCCGCCGTATCCGATAACGAGTTCACCTGAATGCCGTACGCCATCGGCGCAGTGGTGGGAACCGACACGCTCAGTCGACCGTCGCTCGACGGACGTCGAACGATTCGTTCCACCATCGTTCCGGCGCGATCCATGAGACCCACGGCGAGCGCTCGGGACGAATCGCTCACGGTGACCTCTATCTGACGAAGGGCGAGGGGTTCGCCGAACGCCCGCGTGTGGTACACGCCGTCATCCGCCAACCCACAGTCCGTGACGGGAACGGTGAGTGGCGTTAAGGGTTCGCTCAGTGACGAGCGGGCAATCAATAGGGTTCGCAGATCGAGCTGTTGCGCTCGACCCCGGGCTACGGCACAGGGGTCCAGTCCCAAGAGCGGGTGCACCGCGAGTGCATCGTCGTACCGCGCCGAGACGAGCGAACCGTACCCTTGAATACTGGCCACGCCCGTAAAGACATTGACGTTGGTCGCCCCGAGCGCCAGGTATCGCCCGTAGTTCGCAAACGTGCGATCCACCATCGCCGTGCGACCATCCCCCGCTTGCAACGTCCGAGCCACCGCGGTGGCGTCCGGACGAACCGGCCACGACCCGTGATAAAAGGACACATCGCAAAAGAGATTGAAGAGGGCCAGGTCGACACACATCACACCGAGCAACCAACGCCGTCCCGACGTTCGTAGCCACGGGGTGAGCACGAGCATCAGCACCAGCGCAGCGATGACAACGTGCACCACCATATTCACTCGTACGAACTGCGCTTGAGGCAGTAGCCACTCGCGGACTTCCATGAATCGATAGAACGGTC
>JAGWWX010000074.1 GCA_018970215.1 Acidobacteriota bacterium
GAACGATGAGTTCGTCGGGGTCTTGAGGTTGAGCTGCCGGAAACGGCGACGCCGTGTGAATGACGTACGTCGCATCCGTCATCGCTTCATCCCAACCGAAATCCGATGTGAGTTCGGCGATAACAAACGACAGCCGACTCAGATCGCTGTTGGCGAGCGCTTCTCGCACCCGCGCTTCCGCGTCTGTCGACCGAACGGTGGCGACCACCGTGAATCCACCCGCAAGAAGTTGCTCAATGACGTGTGTCCCGACGTAACCTGAACCGCCGGTCACAACCACCTTTGTGGTCTCGTTGCCCATTTCAGCTCCTTCGCGTGTGAGCGCCCACTTTATGCCTTCTGCCATCTCATCAGTGTCGAGGACGGTGGGCAACAACTTCGTACACTTTGCCAATGGACACATTGACTGGACTTCTTGCCGACGCCGAACTTCTGCTCCCCGACGCCGTGGCGATGCGCCGTGATATTCACGCCCACCCCGAACTTGGCAACGACTTACCGCGGACGCAGCAAAAAGTTCTCGAAGCTCTCGAGGGACTCGGTCTGAGCATCACGACGGGACGCACCATTAGCAGCGTGACGGCCGTACTGGATACCGGTAAGCCCGGACCGACCGTTCTCTTGCGTGGCGACATGGATGCGTTGCCGATGCCCGAAGACACTGATGTCGATTTTCGTAGCACTATCGATGGCGTCATGCACGCCTGCGGGCACGACGCGCATACGGCGATGTTGGCCATGGCCGCCCGCCTGCTCACCGCTCGAAAGGATGACCTCACGGGCAAGGTGGTCTTTATGTTTCAACCGGGGGAGGAAGGTCACGGCGGTGCCGACATCATGATCTCCGAAGGCATCCTCGACGTCGCCGGCAAGCCAGATCTCGCTTTTGCGATTCACGTCACGCCCTCGATGCCCAATCGCTTGATCGGTTCTCGGGGTGGAACCATGATGGCCTCGAGTGATGAGTTCGTCATTGACATCGTGGGCCGAGGCGGTCACGCAAGTCAACCGCACACCGCCCTTGACCCCATCCCTGTTGCGTGCGAACTTGTCTTAGCGATCCAGAGCCTGGTGACGCGAAAAGTTCATGTCTTTGATCCAGCAGTGATCACCGTGGCGCACATCACGGCCGGGACAACGAGCAACGTCATTCCCGAACGCGCCCAAATCCACGGAACAATCAGAACTGTCTCGGCCTTTACTCGCTCGTACGTTCACGCCGAACTCGAAAAGTTGGCCGTTGGGCTCGCGGCGGCGCACGGCGCGACTGCCGAGTTCACGCTCGAACTCGGCTACCCGGTGACCGTCAATGACGCCGATGTGGCTGCGTGGTCACGTGACGTTGCTGCCGGTGTGCTCGGAGACGGATTCGCCATTGAGATGCCAACCCCCGTGATGGGCGCCGAGGACTTCAGTTACGTTCTCGAAAAAGTTCCCGGAGCCATGGTCTTCTTGGGAGTTTGCCCCGACGGGGTCAACTTCTTTGAAGCAGCCCCCAACCACTCAAACCGCATGATGATCAACGAAAGTGGAATGGCCGCCGGAATTGCTCTGTACGCGGGCGTGGCGTTAGCGAAATCAGCCGCCTCTTAGCGAATAGCAATGAGGGGATCACTCGCGACGCGACTCGTCGCACCGCTGAGTCCGATTGGCCGCGTACCGCGCAATGTGATGCGTCGCATCACACGCTCAACTGTGCCGTAGTCGTCCGTGGCGTAGTGCATGGTTGCACGGTTGTCCCACATCACGACGTCGCCGAGTTCCCAGCGGTGCCGCAACGTGAACTCCGGCTGGACCATGTGCGCGTAAAGGAGCCGGAGGAAGTGGTCGCTCTCAATACGGGACATTCCCACGATGTGTGTTGTAAATCCTGGATTGACAAAGAGTGACGGTCTCTGCGTGTCGGGGTGGATACGAACGACGGGGTGAATGACCGGGGGTTGCTTGAGTGACAGCTCGTAGAGGTATTCGGCGTCGTCGCGGGTTAACGCGGAGTCGAACGGCTCGCCCCAGTAGGCCAAGGGGCTGATGCGGTGCACGGCTTCGAGCGAATCGACGGCCGCACGGATCGATGGCGAAAGCCGTTCGTACGCCGTTCGTGTGTCGGACCAGAGGGTGTCGCCACCAAACGTCGGTACGACGTCGGCGACGAGAATCGATGCGGCGGGTGGTGCTTCGATGAACGTGACGTCGGTGTGCCACATCGCGTTTTTTCCACCTTTTTGTGAATCGAGCACCAACATCTCGGGGTAGTCGGGGTGACCCGGCACGACCGGGTGGGCTGGAGTGGGTTCCCCCATGAGGTGGGCGAGGCGCGAGTGCTCGGCGTGGGTCAGATCTTGACCGCGAAACACAAGCACGAGGTGCTGGCGGAGGAGATCCCAGATCTCACTGACGTCCGCGACTTCTCCGAGGCGACTACCAGTGACCGTTGCGCCAAAAGTTCCCGTCAAAGGTGTTACTGACCAATTCGACATTGCTACGCCTCCAATCCCTAGCAAAGTAGTAGGAGTTCAAACGCACTTCGAATGGAGTCGCCACTTTGTCATCACATTGCAAAGTCGGTTCTAAATGACCTGGTCAGAGACCCTAGATGAATTCTTGACTAAATCAGTTATATTTAGGGGAATTAGGAGGACCATGAGTAAGGCATTGACGGAAGTCGAGGGAATCAAGGCGGAGAGCCACGGACTTCGAGGCCAACTCGCCACGGATCTCGAGGCGCCCACACCGAACGTGAGTTCATCGAGCGAGCAGCTCATCAAGTTCCACGGCATCTACGCCCAAGATCACCGAGACGTTCGCCGTGCTCGTAGTTTGGCGCACGAGCCGCTCGAGTTCATCTTCATGACTCGTGTCGTTATCCCCGGTGGTCAGCTATCCGCGGCCCAGTGGCTCGAGCTCGATCGGCTAGCCGATGACGTCGCCGACGGCACGATGCGCCTTACCACTCGTCAGGCCGTGCAGTTCCATGGCACGTACAAAGGTTCGTTACGCGAACTCGCGACGCGTCTTGACGCGGTGCGACTGACGAGCTTTGGCGGTTGCGGCGACGTCGTTCGCAACGTGGTGACCTGTCCCCACTTACAGATTTCCGAAGATCCAGTGATTGCTCAATTCACTCGCGATTTAGCCCTCGCATTTCGGCCCGCGACCAGTGCGCACTGGGAAATCTTCGTCGACGGACAACGTGCAGCGTCGGCCGAGGAAGAGTCAGAAAAGAGTTTCTACGGCGAGACGTATCTGCCTCGAAAGTTCAAAGTGGCGATTGCCAACGCTCACGAGAACTGCGTAGACGCCTTTGCGCAAGACGTTGCCCTGATTCCCACTGAGACCACTGACGGCGTTGCGGGCTTTAACGTCATCGTGGGCGGCGGCCTCGGCCGCAACTACGCCCACGAGCACACTTTTTCACGCCTCGGTGATCCCTTGGGGTTCGTTTCCCTCGAGGACTCCGTCTCGCTCGTCGCCGCGGTGGTCGCCACGTACCGAGACCTCGGGGATCGAACAGACCGAAAGCGCGCTCGTCTCAAGTACGTCATCCACGACATCGGCTTTGACGCGTTTCGTCACGAGGTCGAAAAACGCTGGGGTCAATCCATTGCGCCATTGATCGGATCGATTTCGTTTGATGGACGCCACGACCACCTGGGATGGAGCCAGATTGTCGAGGGGGTGCACAGTGTCGGCGTACGGGTCAGTGCCGGTCGCGTGAAAGATGACGAAACGTCTCGCACTCGTACGGCATTGAGACAGATTGCCTCCGCCTTGCCGGTGACGTTTTTCGTGACGCCCCAACAAGACGTCATTATCCACGGCATTCGCGAGGAAGAAGTCCCCGTCGTTACCGAACTACTCCGCACACACGGAGTGGCAACGGCCGAATCGTTGCTGCCGGTGGAACGAACCGCGCTTGCGTGCCCCGCCCTCCCGACGTGTGGTCAGGCACTGACTGAGGCGGAGCGTGAACTTCCTGGGGTCCTGAGTCAGTTCGTGGACATTGTGACCTCACACCACATTGCCCACCGAGACCTCGTTGTACGAATGACAGGGTGTCCAAACGGTTGTGCGCGGCCGGCCGTTGCGGAGGTCGGCATTGTGGGGCGGACGAAGTCGACCTACGACATTCATATCGGGGGCTCGCCATCGGGTAATCGTCTCGCGACGCTATGGCGAGAGAAAGTCCCGTCGGCTGAGGTGGTCGCAACAGTTCGACCACTGCTTGAGCGGTGGGCGGTAGAAGCTCTCGACGGTGAGTCGTTTGGCGACTTCGCAGAGAGGGTTCAGCCGTGGGCGTAACTCTCGTGGGCGCCGGCCCCGGCTCCGTAGACCTCCTCACGTTGCGCGCGGCTGAGGTCCTGCGATCAGCTGATGTCATCGTGCACGACCGGTTAGTTGATTCTCGGATCCTTGAAATGGCGCACCCATCGGCTGAACTGATTGACGTTGGCAAACGACCGGGGACCTCGCATTCGCAGGCTCTTATCAACTCCTTACTCGTATCACTCGGACGTTCAGATCGGTCCATCGTTCGACTCAAAGGCGGGGATCCATTTGTCTTTGGTCGAGGTGGCGAAGAGATTTTGGCGTTGCGTGACGCCGGGATTGACGTCACCGTTGTTCCTGGACTGTCGTCAGCGCTTGTTGCACCACTCGCGGCTGGTATTCCGGTGACGCATCGCAATGTGGCCCGAGGTGTGCTCGTCATCACGGGACACACCATCGAAGACGACGCCGGAGATTTTTCTCGGCTGGCTCTTAGTGGCATCACGTTGGTCGTGCTCATGGGTGTCGAACACCGAGCCGCCATTGCCGAGCAACTGATCAGTGGAGGACTTCCGGGTACCACGCCGGTGGCAGTAGTGGAACGGGCCTGCCGAGACGATCAAGAGGTGAGTTCGTGCTCACTGGACACCCTGGGAACGACCCCCGCTCACGCTCCCGCAGTCATCGTGATCGGTGACGTGGTGTCGGTACTGGCCACGGGTATGGAAAACCTCTTGGCCGGGGTCAGTC
>JAGWWX010000075.1 GCA_018970215.1 Acidobacteriota bacterium
ATGCCGCCAACGCCAAAACCGATGGCCATCGCACCGAGACTGATGCCAAGGCTGATTCGAGTTCCAATGACTACGCGAGCGAAAATGTCCCGGCCGAGCTGGTCTGTGCCCATGGGGTGCGAAAAAGATATGGGTTCACCAGGATTGCTCAACATTGCGTTGGGATCCTTGAGCCAGTGCAGTGGTTCGACCAGTAGAGGTCCGACGAGCGCACTGAGTGCTGTTAAGACGAGCCAGCCGACGCAGATCCAGAAAAATACGCCGAGAGGTTCGCGCTTCTCTGGTTGTTCTACCACTTCGCTCGGTGTGGAAATATCACTCTGATTAGTCACGCGCAATCCTTGGATCAATAAGGGTGGTGATGAAGTCAACGATGAAATTGATTGTTACGACACTCACAGCGACTACGAAGACGATGCCTTGAATCAGGATGTAGTCCTGCGTAGTGATGGCCGCGATCAACGTGGCGCCCAGGCCCGGAATGGCGAGCAGAAACTGCGTTACGAATCCGCCTGCTATCGCATTACCGATGTTGAGACCCGCCGTGCTCAACAGTGCAACGGAAGATGGGCGAAAGGCGTGGCGCCAGAGGATGCGGCGGCGGCGAAGACCTTTCGATCGTGCCATAGTGATGAACTCCTCTTGGAGGGTTGCAATCAGGTCGGAACGTAAGGTTCTGAAGTAGATAACGAAGGCACCAATGGCGCCCGTCAGGGTGGGGATCAACATGCTGAGGAGGTTGAGCCTCCAGGTATCGAAGTACTCGGCAGGGTCAGAGAACAGGAGTCCGAATCCGGGCATTCGGGTGAAGCTCGCCGGGGCCGTATTTGGCACCTGAAGGATTAACGAGATGAAAAGAACCGCGTAGACCACCATGATGAACGACGGCACTGACAGAATTCCGAAGCTCAGACCGTTACTAATTCGGTCGAAATACCCATTGGGCTTACGAGAAGCCTTCATCGCAAGGGGGATTGCGAGCGAAAAGGCCAGAATTTGGGCCAAGACGATCATCTCAATGTCAATCGGGAGTGCGTGCCAGATGATTCCGTTAATCGACTCGCTGGAGACGAATGAATATCCAAGATCACCGCGCAGCACGTGGCTCGCCCATATGAAGTACTGCTGGATGAGTCCTTTATCCAATCCCAGCTGGGCGTACAGGATCTTCCGATTTTCTGGTGTGTTTCCTGCTCCGAGAATGACCGTTGCTAAGTCACCCGGTAATAGGTGAATCATGAAGAAACTACCGATGGAGATGACGATCACGATTCCGGCCAGTAACCCCAACCGTTTCAAAACGTAACTACGCACGTTCCCCTCTTTCAACCTGCCTAAGACTAGCGAGAACGTAACCGTACGGGCGTTCATACCCCTCGTAAGATTTGGGCAATGAGAATCACTGACTGGGTGCGCAAAAATTGGGCGTCTTATTCGTTGGGTGCAGTGATTGTCGTGGACATCGTGGCGGGCCTGTACTTGCGGTTTTCTACGAACTCTCACATGTGGCTTGATGAGGTTCTAACTGTCAATATTGCGCAGGGTTCGTATTCAAATATCATTGCCGACCTTCGCCACGATGGTGCACCTCCGTTGTTCTATTTCGTCCTGCACCACTGGATGCAACTCTTCGGGAGTTCGGACTCGGTAGTCAGGAGCCTGTCGGGTGTTTTGAGTGTCATCACCCTTCCGCTGGTCTACGTCGTCGCTCGCCGACTTCGCGACCGACAGACGGCGGCTATCGCTGTCGCAGTCGCAAGCGTGACGCCGTATGCGATCTATTTCGCGACCGAGACTCGAATGTATTCGATGGTGATGTGCGAGGTGGCCCTGTTTCTCTTCGTGTGGACGGCACCGTGGAAGCGACGTGATATTCGCCACATCACTGCATTGGCGCTGATTACGTCGTCTCTCCTCTATACCCACTACTGGACGCTCTACTTCACAGCCACCGTGATGGTGTGGTCGCTCTGGCACAGTCGAGATGGTGTGTCACCCCAAGCTTTCGTTCATCGCCAGCGAGTACTCGCGCTGGCGGTCGGCGCAGCCTTATGGCTCCCGTGGGTGGGGATATTTAACGAACAGCGAGTTCATACCGGAACACCATGGGCGAATGCGCCGACCATATCCCAATTCTTCACGTGGGTGAATATCTTCGCTTTCAATCAAAGCGTTCACCATATGACGCCCTCGCTGCATCACCAAGTGTCGCTGACCGCGTTCGTGGGTTTGTTGTTTGTCGGTCTGTTCGCCGTACCACTGAGTGGCCAGTTGATGCTAGGTATTGATCTACGAATTCCCCGTACCGTACGTTTTCTCGCCATTACGGGTGTGGGATCGGTCACCCTGGGTCTGTTTGCCGCAAAATTTGCGAACACGACATTTGTTCCCCGCTATGCGGCGATTGGCGCGATTCCCATTCTCTTACTCGTGGCAGTAGGTATCTCCAATTTCCGTACCGCGTTGAGGATCCTCCTCGTCATGACAGTCTTCTCGGGAGCCATGTTGTGGACGGATAAGTGGGGGAGGGGAGTCCAGCGAACACAAGCCGGCCAAGTGGCCGCGGTGTTGGCTACTTTGCCGAGTAGCACGACTGTTCTGGTGTGTCCCGATCAATTGGGACCCTCACTACTTCGTTACGCGAGGCAAGATCTCACCTATATCTCGTATCCACGAGGTACTCGACCGGACATCATCGATTGGTACGACTACACCGAGGCGTTTCAGGCCACGTCGCCGGAGCAATTCGCAAGGGGAGTGAAGGGCAAAGGCGTGGCAGTGGTGTGGGCTAACGGCTACAACCTGCACTCGACGTGCCGAGATGTTCTCCGTGCCGTCGCCAACGGCAGGTCTCACACTGGACAACGACTCTTGGCGGCGAAGGTTCAGGGCTTCTATCAGAGCATGAACGTCACATATTTCCCCTAAGTGACAGGCTCCGTTCTGGCTAATCTTTAGCCATGTCATCAACCGACCCTGTGGTGGTCATTGGCGCGGGTCCTGCTGGGTTAACCGCGGCGTATGAAATCGTGAAGCGCGGCGGCACCGTGGAGGTGTTCGAAGCCGACAAGGTTGTGGGCGGAATTTCTCGAACCGTGGAAGTAGATGGCTGGCGATTCGACATTGGCGGCCATCGTTTCTTTACCAAGGTGGCAGCCGTTGAGGCTCTGTGGCATGAGATCCTTCCCGACGAAGATTTTCTCTTACGTCCTCGAATGAGCCGTATTTACTATGACGGCAAGTACTACGACTACCCACTGCGTGCCTCAAACGCGCTCAAGAACATCGGCCTAGTCGAAGCTGTGCGGGCTGTTTTGAGCTATGTATGGGCTCGACTGCGGCCCCCGAAGGACCAGAGCAACTACGAAGGTTGGCTCGTATCTCGATTCGGATGGCGGCTCTATCGTCGATTCTTCAAGACCTACACGGAGAAGGTGTGGGGAGTTGAAGTCAAGGACATGCCGGCAGACTGGGCGGCTCAGAGGGTGAAGGGTCTATCGCTCTCAAATGCGATATGGAACGCCGTAACGCCGAAGCGTAAACAGACCAAGATCACCTCATTAATTGAGGAGTTTCAGTATCCCAAATTCGGTCCAGGGATGATGTGGGAAAAGTGCGCAGAGCTCGTCAAGGAGCGAGGCGGCAAAGTGCACCTCTCAACCCGAGTGGTGGGTATCGAACACGCGGCCGACGGTGCGACGGCGGTGAGTGTTGTCGGTAGCGACGGTGTGCGACAGACGATTACGGCCAGTCACGTCATCTCCACCATGCCCATGGCACAGTTGGTGGAAGTCTTCAATCCTCCGCTCCCTGAGAATGTGCGCGCGGCCGGTCGCGCACTCACGTATCGAGACTTCCTGACAGTGGCTCTTGTCATTCCCGAGCATCTGGCATTTCCGGACAACTGGATCTACATCCACGCTGCCGAGGTTGCCGTAGGACGAATTCAGAACTTTGGTTCGTGGTCTCCGTATCTCGTGAAAGAAGGACGCACCTGTCTCGGTCTGGAATACTTCGTCTTTGAGGGTGATGAACTCTGGAATGCCACCGATGAGGAGCTCATCGCTCGGGGCAAGCAGGAGTTGGAGTGGTTGGGCTTGGCGGCAGCTTCGGATGTCGAGATGGGCTTTGTTTTCCGTATGCCGAAGGCCTATCCGTACTACGACTACACCTATCAACAGAACGTTGCCACAATTGCCACGTACCTCGACCACCACATTTCGAATGTTCATCTCGTTGGTCGCAACGGAATGCACAAGTACAACAACCAAGACCACTCGATGCTCACGGCGATGCTGACGGTGGAGAACATCTTTGGCGCCCACCACGATGTGTGGAGCGTGAATGTGGAAGACGAATATCACGAAACAGCGTCTCGTCAAGGCACGGGACGTGACGCACCAATCCTGCCGCCACGTTCCCCGAAGTAGGTTCGAGCGTGAAGCGTTCGACGTCACTTAACGCTCTCTTGAGCGGAGCGATAGTGGTGGCGGCAGCGGGCTTTTTTGCCAATGTTTTGAATCTCGGCGTCTCAGTGCTCATTGCCCGACTATTGAGTCCCAACGACTACGGCGCTTTTTCTCAGATGGTCGGGATTTTCTTCATTGTCGCCTTGCCCGGCTCGGCGCTATCGGTTGCGGTGGTGCGAAGAGCGACGCACTACCTCGTTGCTGGCGATGAATCTCTGATTGCCTACTGGCAGCGCCGTCTCAACCAACGAATACTGCGGTGGGCCGGTGGTTTTTCAGTACTCGCATTGGGAATGTCGTTCACTATCGCTTTTTGGTTGGGCCATCGTTCCTGGTTGGCGGTGTGGGTCAATACCTTGGCCGCACTGGCGTGGGCGATTTTGAATGTCGATCGCGCACTACTTCAGGCACGCCAACGGTACCTAGACCTTGCGAAGAACTTCGCTCTCGA
>JAGWWX010000076.1 GCA_018970215.1 Acidobacteriota bacterium
TTGATAGTCCAATGCTGTACAATGAATCGCAAAGCCTCGTGGATTTCACTATTAAAAAACACCAACATTTTGACGCTTTTTGTGCTGAGTTCAATTTTCTGCGTCAACTTGATAAGCGGATAACAAAATTGCTTGGCTCAAGTTAACACAATTATTGCTCGCAACATCTGGCTGAGATGATGTCCCCATACCCAAGTAGTTCCCACAAGCGTTCAAGCGACATGTCGTCGCTATCGCTAGTCAGGCTCTGATCCCACTCGATGAGGTTGCGGCAGATCTTGACATCGCAAGTTGAATGCTGAGACGCTGGATGCCTCGGCAATATTTCGATGATGGTGTTGTCGACGGCCTTGTCCCGACCCGTCCGATTGGTCCAACTCTGTTGTTTAGAGAGTTCTAGGCCATCCTCGGCAGTAACTTTGAACGCGGTGTTGAATCCATGGTTGACGGATTTGGTTGAGAGCACTTCAAAGAAGTGAGTCTCAAGAATCTGTTCTACCGAACTGGAGCCTCGAACAGACGGTGATAAACAAACAGCCCCTGCTTTCGCCGGGGCTGTTTGTTTACTTCAGAACTTCTTAGTTCAGGCGCTCAACAATCATGGCCATGCCCTGGCCGCCACCAACGCACATCGTCTCCATGCCGATAGTCTTTCCTTCATCTTCCAGGGCGTTCAAGAGGGTGGTCATGATGCGTGCTCCGGTCATTCCGAAGGGGTGGCCGAGGGCGATGCCTCCACCCTTGACGTTGAGCTTGTCCCAGCTGATACCGAGGTGCTTGGCCGAAGGGATGACTTGGGCGGCAAAGGCCTCGTTGATTTCCACGAGATCGATGTCGTTGATGGTCATACCGGCACGCTTCATGGCCTGACGGCAGGCTTCGATCGGACCAAGGCCCATAATTTCGGGGTTGAGGCCCGAAACACCGGAAGCCACAATGCGAGCTAGTGGCTTCAGACCCAACTCCTTGGCGCGGGTGTCGCTCATCACGACAACTGCGGCGGCCCCGTCGTTCAGCGGACATGCGTTACCTGCCGTAACAGATCCTCCCGGTCGAAACACGGGCTGGAGGGTGGAGAGCTTTTCGACGGTGGTGCCGGCACGGGGACCATCGTCCTTGGTGACAAGAGTGCCGCTCGGGGTCGTCACGGGAATGATTTCACGATCAAAGAAACCGTTTTCTTGGCTGGCCACGGCACGTGCTTGGCTCAACGCGGCAAACTCGTCCATCTCCTGTCGAGAGACGTTTTCGTATTCGGCGACGTTTTCGGCAGTCTGTCCCATGGCGATGTAGATGTCGGGGAGCCCGGCGGGCGCGGTCCACGCGCCTTGGCCGCCGGCTTCACGGGCCTTGGTGCGCTCGTAGGCGTCTTTGAAGAGGGGGTTCGCGGCGTTGCCCGTATCGGAAGCACCCGAGCCGAAGCGCGATACGGTCTCCACACCGGCTGCGATGAAGGCGTCGCCCTCACCGGCGCGGATCGCGTGAGCGGCCATTCGAATGGTCTGGAGCGACGACGAGCAGTAGCGGTTGACCGTGACACCGGGAACGTCGTGCAGACCAGCCAACACGGCGGCAACGCGAGCGATGTTGAAACCCGACTCACCGGCCGGCTGACCACATCCAACGATGAGGTCTTCAATGCTCTGCGGGTCCAACGCGGGCACTTTGTCGAGAACGGCCTTCACCACGAGGGCGGTGAGGTCGTCGGGACGGCACTCGGCGAGCGAGCCTTTGAAGGCTCGTCCGATGGGTGTGCGACCAGTGGCGACGATAACTGCTTCGGGCATGAGATCCTCCTCGTGGAGTTACTGATGGGTAACTCCGTGAAGCATAGTCAACCGACGAGCTGACGGTCGTCCTCTACGACGCGCTGTCGACGCCGAGCCACTCCCGCGCCTCACGCTGGTGTCGGGCGTAGTCCATCTTGCCGTTCACGGCACGTCCGATGGTGGTGACGACTCGGATATGTCGCGGTGCTTTGTAGTGAGCGATACGGCTCTTCACGTGCTGGATGAGTTCTTCCACCGCGGCCTCACGTCCGGAGTGAAATTCCACCGCGCCCACGACCTGTTGTCCGTATGTCTCGTGGGGTACGCCCACGACGCACGCGTCGGCAACGCTGGGGTGAGTCTTGAGGGCCTCCTCAACCTCTTCGGGGAAGACTTTCTCGCCGGCCGTGTTGATGCACTGACTACCGCGTCCCAACAACTGAATTTTGCCGTCGGCCAGCACTTTGGCGAAGTCACCCGGGACTGAGTAGCGGACGCCCTCGATCGTGTGAAATGTCGCCGCAGATTTTGCGGCATCTTTGTAGTAGCCGAGCGGGTTGCGTCCCCCGATCATCACTTTGCCGATGACGTCACTCCCGGGTGTGACGTCAATTCCGTCCTCGTCCACGACCCGGACGAGTGGTCCAAGTGAGAACGTTGCGGTGGCTGACGTGCGTTTCTTTGACGAAAGACTCGATCCAAGTCCGAGGGCTTCTGTCGAGCCGAAGGTGTCGACCAGTAGCACGTGCGGAATGTGTTCAATGAGACCGTCTTTTATCTCCTGTGACCACATCGCTCCCGAACTCACCATCGACACGAGCGACGCCAAGGGGTAGCGCGCGGGATCGCGACGAAGTTCGTGAAGAAGAGGCCGCGCGAACGGGTCGCCGACGATGACGGCGACATTGACGTCAAAGTCCTGAAGGGTGGTTGCGAGCTCGACGGCGTCGAAGTGTCGACTGGGCAGTAACACGACTCGGCCGGCTTCGCCAAGGGCACGAATCGCGGTGAACAGCCCGGTGCCGTGCATGAGGGGGCAGGCGGGTAACAGCGTGTAGCCGGCACCCGCGTCGTCGATACACCGCTGGACGTCGTCGAGCCCTCCCTCTTCGGGGTACTTGCGGAAGCCTCCGGAGTTGAGCCGCACAAAGAGATCGTCCTGGCGCCACATCACGCCCTTGGGCATCCCCGTGGTGCCGCCCGTGTAGAGCATGACCACATCGTCGGGGGAGCTCGGCGGCAGTGGGGCCACCGGCGTTGCCACGGCGTCGCGAAACGGCGTGGCCCAGTCGGGACATGGTGCGGTGCCATCGTCCACGTGCAGATACGCGACGATGCCGGGTAGCGAAGAACGCAGCGCTTCAATTTTGTCGGTGAACGCCCCGTGAAAGACGAGAACGCGAGTATCGGCGTTGTCAAAGAGATACGCGAGTTCGTCGTGACCGTAGCGATAGTTGGTATTGACGGGAACGTGTCCGGCCGCCAGAGTTCCGGCGAAGGTAACGAGGTACTCCGGGCAGTTGTAGAGATACGCCGCCACCGTGCTTTGGCGGGGTAGTGCGAGGGAGTGGAAGTAGGAACCCAAAGAGTCCATCTGTTGGACGAACGAGTCCCACGTAATGACGACGTCGCCGGATTCGAGGGCGACGGCGTCGGGCTGAGCGCGCGCGACGGTGCGCCACACATCTACGTACGACCACGAACTCATAGGTCCCTCCCGCCGCCACGATAGTGACGTCTCTCACCACCCGCCATCGGCTCCCATGTAGTGCTACCGTCAGGCTGTCAGAGATGACTGGGGGATGTATGAAGTCTTTTCGCCGGGGCGTTATTGCCTGTTCACTTCTCGCGGGGACTCTCGTCACCGCGATACCCGCCGCCGTTGCGGCGACCCCGCCCGATGCGGCGGTCAAGGGATGTGACGTCCTCGTCACGACCCCCGCTGATCACAGTTGCCTCCTGCCGTGGCCGAACGACGCCTTTACCAAAAAGGCCGCCACCGCGACAGGTCGTCAACTCAATATTCCCGCGACGGGCACACCCGCGAATACGTCGGGTAAGCACATCGACCCGACGTATCAGAATTTGAACTCGGGATTCTCACCCGGTTCCCAGATTGTCATCCACATTCCCAACCTCTCCTTTGAGAACTCGGGAATTGCGAACTCGCAACACATCGATACCTCGCTCGCGAGCGACGCGCCGATTGTCTTGTGGGACGCTACGGCGAAGAAGAAGGTGGCGTACTTCGCAGAGATGGACGCCCAAAATGCCGATTCCGCCACTCAATTACTTCTCATTCACCCCGCGAAGAACTTCGACGAAGGCCACCGTATTGACGTCATTCTGAGGAATCTCAAGGACGCATCGAACGCTTTCCTCACCCAGCTCCCCTCGCAGACGGCCGTTCTCAATAACACTCTGGCCAATAAAGCTCGCGGTACTCACTTGAAGTGGATCTACACGAACGAAGTGTCAAAGATTGCGGGTCTCGATCTTTCGCACCTCTACCTCACGTGGGACTTCACGGTCGCGGCCGGCGGCGGCAACTTGAGCAAGCTCTCGGCTGCGAACCTCGCGGACCCCGCGTTGTCGATGCGCGAGCAGGCGTACAAGTTGGTCGGAACGACCGACCCCGTCTTTCGTGTGACGACCGTTACGGACAACGGCACGAAGCGAGAGATCGACGGATCCTTCCAGGTCCCGACGTTCCTGAAGAACTGTCCGGCGACCCAGACACTGGCGTATCAGAGCACCAATACCTCGCAGTGTGGTGACATGAATGTCAACGCCAAAACGCACCTGCCCTTAGTAGTGGCGTCGACGTACAGCAAGACCTCAAAGACGTGGTCCGGTCAAGTGTGGGCGAACTTTCGGTGTGTGATGCCCAGCGCAATCCAGGGCGGTGTGGCCGCGGCACCCACCCTGTACGGACACGGTCTGTTGGGTAGTGCCGGTGAGGTGACGGGCGGCTCGTTCCAAAAGGGCGTGGACTCGAACATGATGGGCTGCGCCACCGACTGGGACGGCATGTCGTCCAAGGACATACTTCTCGTGGCGGCGGCCCTCAACGACATGAGTTCGTTTCACCGACTGGCCGATCACATGTTGC
>JAGWWX010000077.1 GCA_018970215.1 Acidobacteriota bacterium
TGCCGATCACTTGGAAGGTCACCGCTAGTCCTCGGAATTGAGTCGGCGCGCACGTTTTTGTTGTGCTCGATGTTTCTTCGACTCCAACCTGCGCTGTGTGCTCGAAAAAGTCGGTCGTGTCGGTCGTCGGGGCGTGGGTGGCTCGAGCGCGACAGCCAACTTTGCGCCAAGTCGCAACAGGGCTGCTTCGCGATTCTGCCCTTGGCTCCGAAACGTTGACGATGAAGCAGTAAAGGGTTGCGTGCGAACTGCGAGCAACTGATTGCGCTGTCGGGGCGCGATACCCGGTGCGCTGCGGTGATCAAATGTCACAACGACTTTGCTCATCGTTCGATTGGCGTGTTGCCCTCCGGGACCCCCCGAGGTGGTGACACGAATCACGAAGTGGTCGGCGTTGAGACGAAGAGTTCCGACGTGAAGAACTCCGCGTTCATCGAGGTACACCTTCATATGTCCAGTGTCGCACGATACGACGTCTACGTGTCGAATCGAACCATTGCCAGTTGAGAAGACGACGCCACGAGTCGGTCTCGTTCGTCGAAGAGTTCGCAACGCTCATCGACGAGTCCGTCCTCGATGACGACGCACCATTGACGCACTTTGAGCCACTCTCCTACCGGGACGGAACGGATGTAAGAACTCAATTGCAAGGTGGGGACCCAGCCGGATGAGCCGATGGGGAACGTGGCGGGGGGAAGTGCGTCAGACGCAAAGAGGAGGCTCCAGACATCCCACGAAGCGTCGCCATCGTCGAGACGCATCCAGCCCTTTACCTCCGCGCGATCGGAGATCTCCCCACGGGCAAACGTGGTGCAGACCGGATCGAGCCGCTGCTCTTGGACACTCAAGATCCCCACATTGGCATTGGAGGGAGATCGTGGACACTCCTCTCGTGGGGCCACGTCAAAAGGAGCGGTGTCGTGATAGCGATTCGTCGCATCCGGGTGCATGTTGCCCAACGTCACGACCGATTCGTTCGTCACCATGCCTCGTTGGCGGAGAACCACGTGGGCAAACGTGGCGCCCTTTCCAATACGACGAACTTCTACTTCAGCCTCTGCTTCACCCAGCTCCGGGGCGCCAACGTAATTGGTCGTGATAGCGGTGACGGCCTGATGAGGCGAACCAACTCGAGATGCTTCGGTCAATACCGCATTCGCCAGAACGCACTGGAGGTATCCACCGTTGGGGCGACCGACCACGGTGTAGTGCTCATTGAGGTCGGCGAGGTATCTGCCGTCTCCTTGGTACGTAACTCCTGCAGCGAGACGTAGGGCACGGGGGCGAAGTGAATTCACCTCGCCAATCTAACGAAACCAGACCTTTTCATTAGATTGGTAGTTGGAGTGTGAATGATGACAACTGTGCAGCACTACATACACGGAGAACTCTTCGCCGAGCCCCTCACTTCCCCGTCGACCCCTCTCTTCAATCCGGCGACGGGCGACGAGTCGGGAAATGTACCGATGGCGAGCGAGGAGACACTTCGCGCGGTTCTGGCGAGCGCTACGACGGGCGCCGTCACGTGGGGATCGTCATCGTTGAGCCAGCGATCGGCCGTTCTCTTTAGGTTTCGGGAACTGCTTGTTCAGCACACCGACGAACTGGCCTCCCTTATCACGCGGGAACAAGGAAAGACGTTGGCCGATGCTCGAGGCGAGCTCGCTCGCGGGCTCGAGAACGTCGAATACGCCTGTGGACTCATCGAACACCTCAAGGGTGATTTTTCTGGTGGCGTCGCCGACGGTGTGGACGTCCATTCATTCCGCGAACCCGTCGGCATTGTTCTGGCCGTGACGCCCTTCAACTTTCCCGCCATGGTCCCCCTCTGGATGCTGGCGAACGCCGTCGCGGCGGGGAATGCCGTCATCGTGAAACCCTCGGAGAGAGATCCGTCAGCGGCGATTCACCTAGCGGAACTCTGGACCGCCGCCGGCCTGCCCCCCGGAGTGGTGAATGTGATCCACGGTGATCGTCATACCGTGCAATCCCTTGTCGAGGCGCCGGAGATCGCGGCGGTGAGCTTCGTCGGTTCGACCCCCGTAGCCCAGTCCCTCTACGAAACCGGCACCAAGCTTGGCAAGCGGGTGCAGGCCCTCGGCGGAGCAAAGAACCACATGGTGGTGCTGGGCGATGCCGATCTCGATGTCGCGGCCGACGCCGCAGTGAACGCCGGGTACGGTGCGGCCGGCGAGCGGTGCATGGCCATCTCGGTGGTGGTCGCGGTGGGTTCTATTGCGGACGACCTCGTTGCCAAAATTAGTCAGAGGATCGACGCACTCCGTGTCGGTCCCGGTGACGATACGACGAGCGACCTTGGTCCGCTCATCACCCGTGAACACCGAGATCGAGTGGCGAGCTACGTCCACGGCGCACCGAGCGAAGGTGCAACTGTCGTCCGCGACGGCTCCGCGGAGACCGACCGTCCCGGATTCTTCTTTGGTCCGAGCCTGCTCGACCACGTCACACCCTCCATGCGGTGTTATCGGGATGAGATTTTTGGGCCGGTTCTCTCCGTGGTGCGCACGGAAACCTACGACGAAGCCGTTGCGCTCATCAACGCCAACCCGTACGGCAATGGTGTTGCCGTCTTTACTCGAGACGGCAATGCCGCTCGTCGATTTAGCCGTGACGTGACGGTGGGAATGATTGGCATCAACGTTCCGATTCCCGTTCCCGTTGCGAGCTACTCATTTGGCGGATGGAAAGACTCGCTCTTTGGACATGCTCACATGTACGGACCCGAGGGTTTTGCCTTCTTCACGCGCGGCAAAGTCGTCACCACGCGGTGGCCACAACCGTCGGACTCGCAGATTGACCTGGGCTTCCCAAGGACCCGATGAACGCGATGTCTGACTTTCTTTGGGGAGGCATTCGCGAGGGTCTCCTGATGATTTGGATGACGTTGTGGCCGCTCGTCTTGGGCTTCACGATCTCCGGCGTCGTGCAAGCCTTCATACCCAAGGACGGACTGCGTCGCTCACTCGGTGAAACCACCACCCGGAACACTCTTCGCGCATCGCTGCTCGGCGTTATCTCGTCGTCGTGCTCCTACGCCGCGAGCGCCATGGCGCGAGCTGTGTTTGCTCGCGGCTCATCGTTTACCAACGCGACCGTCTTCATGGTCGCGTCGACCAATCTGGTGATCGAGCTCGGCATCGTCTTGTGGCTACTTCTCGGCTGGGAGTTTCTCCTCGCCCAAATACTCGGTGGTGCTCTCATGATTGCCTTCATCGCCCTCCTCGGGCGTCGGGCACTTGACCGGCGCCAGGAAGACATCCGTGCCGCCGTCGCGGAGTCTGTACCCGAGATGAGCCAGCCCACCAGCGAACGAAAGTGGCGTTCACTCGACAACTGGTATCGCGCATCGCGCTACTGCATCGCCGACCTCACCATGCTCCGCAAGGAACTGCTTTTTGGATTTATCGTCGCGGGATTCCTGGCGGCCGAAGTTCCTGACACCTTTTGGTCGCACCTCTTCGTGACGGGTCACGGTAATTGGACCGTCCTGGAGAATGCACTGATTGCACCCCTACTCGCCGTCGTCAGTTTCGTCTGCTCCGTGGGAAATATTCCCCTCGCCGCCGCACTGTGGATGAAGGGAGTGAGCTTTGGTGGTGTCGTTGCCTTTATCTTCGCCGACCTCGTCACCCTCCCCCTCCTCTTGATCTACCGCCGCTTCTACGGCCCACGGGTGATGTGGCGTATGTTCGGCGTCCTGTGGTGCGCCATGAGTCTTGGTGGTATCGCCATTGACTTTGCATTCCAGTGGTGGGACCTTCAGCCCCATCGGATGCACCACGTCATGAGCGGGCACAGCTTTGACCTTGGGTGGACTTTATGGCTCAACATCGTCGCCATCATCGTTCTCGCTCTTACCTTCCTGCTCGGGCGGCGCACAGCGAGTGACGACTCCGTCGCAATCGACCCCGTCTGCGGGATGCAAGTCGACACCGGTTCGCCGGCGGCGGTGGCCGACCACAGTGGACAGCGGTACTACTTCTGCGCCCCACGGTGCCAGGAGAGATTTGTCGCAAGCCCCCAGAAATTCCTGGACGCCCCATCCGAGATGATCGAAGATCCCGATGGCGACGCCATCGATCCAATCTGTGGCATGCGCGTCAACTCGGCGAATCCCGCCGCGGTGGCCGATACTCCCGATGGACCGGTGTACTTTTGCTCCGTGGGGTGTCACGGCCGATTCCTGGCGGGACCCGACGCGCCACCGGGGACTCAGCAGATCTCGCTCGGACGCAAACCACGTGACTGACGGACGTCACGTCGGTCCCTCCGCTCGGGTCTACGGCGTCGCCTTTCGCGATCGGAAAGTTCTTCTGGTGCGAGCGAGCGCGCCCCATGAGGGCGGAGAGTTGTGGTGGCTCCCCGGAGGAGGTGTCGACTGGGGTGAGTCCGTTGAGACCGCTCTCATCCGCGAGTTCGAAGAAGAAACGAGCTTGGCAATCCACGATCGCCTCTTGTGCACAATCTCCGACGACACCCGCACACGGCCCAATGGTGACCTCGTCCACACACTGAGGATTGTCTATCTGGTCACGGTTCAACCCGGTGAAATTCGCCATGAAGCCGACGGTTCAACCGATTGGGCCGAGTGGGTGGACCTGGCGGACCTGGCGACGCGTCGGCTCGCCCCGTACGCTCGCGACGCCATCGAGCTTGCACTCGACCAACTCGCCGAGGACTCTCCCGTAGCTCAGGAAACGAGTAGCACGATCGACCGTATCCGGCGAGTCGCCGGCGTTAATTGAAGTACGTCTGACGTAGTTCGCGTTTGAGGAACTTGCCCGCTGGATTTCGCGGCAATGGTTCAGCACTAAACGCGATACGCGTTGG
>JAGWWX010000078.1 GCA_018970215.1 Acidobacteriota bacterium
CTTCGGCATTACCCCACTCGAGGCGGCCGCCTCGGGAATTCCCACCGTGGCACGACGAAGTGGTGGCTACCTCGACACCATTACTCCGCGTACGGGTGTTCTCGTCGATGAAGACGCCCTCTCCCCTGCCGTGATCGCGACCACCGTTCGTGCGGCCTTGCAGCGTTCATGGGACGCCGCCTCCCTGCGCGCTCACGCCGCTGAGTTCACCGCCGAACACCACATCGCGGCGTTACAGAGAGTTATCGACTCACTATCGAAGTGACGAAACGTCGAATCTGGGCCGCCGCTGCCGCATTCGTGAATCGATTCTCCACGAGGGTGCGACCTTCCCGTCCTCGTTGTCGACCCTCCTCCCCGACGGCACATCGTGCCAGGGCCTCGGTCAGTTGGTTCACATCACCTTCCGGCACGACGATCACCGCCGTCTCTTGTGCGACCCAGGGAATCTCACCTGAGTCGTAGGCCACGACGGGTGTTCCGTGGGCCTGCGCTTCCACAATGACGCGACCGAACTGCTCACTCCAGGTCGGTGTCGTACGACTCGGAACCGCCAGCACGGCCACTGAGGCGTAAAAGTCATAGAGTTCGTCGGCGGCGAGGACGCCTCGGTAGGTGACATTGGTACCCGCCGAGCTCACCACGTCACGCAGCTCTCCATCGCCGACAAACTCAAATTGAAGATCAGGTCGGCGTCTCGCGACATCGAGAAGATCGCTCACCCCTTTCGCCGGCGCCAGTCGACCGACAAATCCAACGACACCCGAACGACGCCGCTCTTCATTCGCACCGACGACGTCAACTCCGTGTGGGACAACCTCAACAACGTCGCGTGACGCACCGTGTCGCACGGACCGTTCACCGGCTCCCGGCGAACGCGCCATAACCCAGTGGGCGTGAGCCAGCACCGACCGTTCAGCCCACTTCATGAGGCGAGGGAGGGATCGCTCGAGGTTTTCCGCACTCTGAATGGCGTATGGCAAGCCCAGACGACGCGCCGCGCGCGACCAGCGCCACCCGGCCAACGAAAACGCTTCTTCTTCGATGATCACGACGTGGGGATTTCGCCGCTCCAGAACACGTCGTGGTGAGCAGAGGTGAACATGGCGCTGAGGTCGGCCCACGCCCACCACACCGACTGGAAGAAGACTCAGATCCGAGCCCGACTGTCGAGTGCCGCCGTACGGGGTCGGTCGGAGGTCGTCACGCCAGACGGCCGGTACCACCACCTCGACTTCGTGGTCGTTCGCCAGATCGGCGTAGACCGACTGATTGGCCTCAATCACGCATGCGTGGGAGACAACCAGGACTCGAGTTCTCACGCCTCTATCGTGGCAGATTCCAACGACCATACGAGACCTGCCACAATCAAGGGGTGAGCGAACGGTCGAACCACCCGCACCGGGGAGATGAGTATCGAGCGGGTCGGGCCGCAACGAACTCACTCATCAACGCGGCCGGCATCGTCGTCGTGTTGTTGATTGCTCTCGTCACGACTCCTATTGCCTTGGACCATCTGGGATTAGTGGAGTTTGGAATCTGGAGTTTTGTCACCGTGGCCGTGGGCTACATCTCGAAGCTTGACCCCAACTTCGGCGGGATGGTCATGCGCTACGGCGCGATGGGACGAGTCACCGGCGACCACAAGATTGCCGCACGCATCTGTGCCGTCGGCACTCTGGCGTGGATCGGTATCGCTCTCGTCTTATCCCCACTCCTCGTCGCCATTGTTCACCCCCTCATGGGACACATGGGCTACTCCCCGGGAGTTCGAGTCGCCGCCGAACGATTCTTCTACTGGACGTACGCCCTCATCTTCTTGGGCTCCATCTTGTCGACGCTCTCGAGTCGACTCCTCGCCGTGGGTGAGCAGTGGATTGTCACGTTGATCGACGCCAGCACGCGTGTGATGTACGGCGTTGTCTTGATCTGGTGTCTGACCCGTGGGATGCGACTCTCGGCGATCATCGTCGCCACGACGACTCAGTACGTGGTGGCGTACCTCGCGACGTTCATCGTCATCGCGCGGCGGCACGGAACGCCCTACGCCAGTCCGCGCGGCATCCCTCGCGAGACCCGTCGTGAACTGCGGAAGTTTTCGGGCTGGTTTCAGCTCAATGCCGTATTGGACACGCTGACCTACGAGACCGATCCCGTCGTGATCTCGGTTCTCGTTTCACCGACGGCGACGGGGCTGTGGTCCATCGCGTCGAGACTCGCCCGTCAGATCACGTACTTTGGCTATATCCCCAATGGCAACATCTTGCCCGCGGTTTCAGCGGCCGTCGCCGCGAACGAAGGACCTGCAGCGCTGCAGCGGATCTACACCCGAGCGAGTCGCATCATCACCCTTATTGGAGTGGTCATGGGTGGTCTTGTTATCTCGTGTGGTCCCGTGCTGTTTCTGGCGTGGCTGAACAATCCTTTTCACGAGGCGTCGTTCGCAACGATTCTCATTGCCCTCGGCATCGTGGCCGGAACGCCTCGTCCGGTCACCGGAGCAGCAATCTTTGCTCTGGGAAAAGTCGGTCTCGGAACCCGTGCTCAGGCCGTTGCGTTCGTCATCAATGCCGTGCTCACTCTGGCGTTAGTGAAACCATTCGGTCTGAGCGGCGTCCTCGTGGGAACTCTGGTCGCGAAGGTCAGTGCGACGACCTATCTCCTCCTGCGATTCTCGCGACTTGTCGACGTGCCAGCACGACAGCTCATTGCGCCCTGGCTCACGCGCATCGTGGCCATCGGCGCGGTGGCGACCGTGACGTGTCGCGTCGCTATGGATCATTGGAGCTGGGCCCTGAGCTCTCGTTCTCACGCCGGTCTAGCGGCGTTGGCTCTCGCCGGTTTGTACGGAACTATCACCGTGGTCATGATGCGAGGAACTCGCCTGTTCACTCGCGATGACGTGGTGTGGCTTCGCAACGCCATGCCTTCGCCTATTCGGCGATTCTTCCCGGAACGCGCGATTTCTCTACTGAGTTCGTCGTGACCACCATCGACCTCATCATTCCTAGTTACTCTCGACCGGAGAGTCTCGCTCGGGCACTCCGGTCGGCCACTCAGCAAGAGCTCCCCTTCAACGAAATCATGGTGGTCGCACGGAGCGGTGACACCGCCACCATCGCCGTGGCGCACGACGCCGGCGTTCGAGTCGTGACGGTTGACGAAGCGGGGGTCCTTGCCGCAATGTCCGAAGGGGTGCGCCACTCACGCGCGGACGTGGTGGCGTTCACTGATGACGACGCGGAGGTTGGCCCGCAGCACTCCGCCCAGATTCTTCGCCATTTCGCCAACGCCCACGATCTTGGCGGTGTCGGAGGACGAGATGTGCTCATGGATGGGGGGCGCGAGCGGCCCACCACTCTCACCACGAACGTGGGGCGACTGACCTGGTGGGGACGGGCCGTTGGCAATCATCACCGGGGAATGGGTGCACCCCAGAATGTGGTGTCTCTGAAAGGCGTGAACGCGGCCTATCGACGAGAGGTGCTCGCACTGCCCGTTGACCTACGAGGGTCGGGCGCTCAAGCGCACTTTGAGATCGCGGTGGGGACTCGACTCCGAGCGCAGGGGTATCGCCTGCTCTACGACCCGTCGTTGCAGGTACGTCATCACCCCGCGACACGCCACGGGGACGACCAACGCGCACGACCACATCATCGCGCCATCTACGACTCCGCGTTCAATCTCGAGCGGGCGATTCCGCGTAGCCATATGACGAGACGACTTCTCTACGTCCTCGCCGTGGGTGATGCCAACGCCCCCGGAGTCCTCCGATCACTGGTGGCACTTCTTCGCGGCGAGCGTGACGTGATTATCCGTCTGCTACCGAGTTGGCGTGGCACGCTGAGCGCCTGGCGTCAGCGACGACGTGAGCTGCGATTCCTAGACCACCACGGCCACGAGTGCGGCCTCTAAGACTGCGCCAATTCTTTCCGGCGAAAACTTGTCGGCTTCACCTCGTGCGAGGTCACGCAGTGAAGGTGACTGCGACATCAGCTCGCGTACGGCAGCGGCGAGCGCGTCGATGTCGCCGGGTTCGACGACACGACAGACCGATGGAGACAGTTCTTCGCTCGATCCAACGGCCGGCGTGACGACGACCGGCGTGCCCGCCGCCAACGACTCAATCACGGTCAAACCAAACGGCTCGTACCGGGAGAGTTGCAGGAGCACGCCATGTTGTCCCAGCATCGTGAACACCTCGTGGCGATCTCGGTGACCGAGTAAACGTACGTTGGGTCCCACGTGCGAAAAGAGGCCGCGATAGTCACTCCACAGAGAGTGGTTGCCGACGACATCGATCGCCAGATCGGGGCACTGCGCCCCGAGAGCCACGACGTCCTCAAGCCCCTTCCTCACCGCGATTCGCCCCACTGAGATCACGCCGTCACCGCCCGGCCCAACGGGTATGTCCGACACCTTGACACAGTTGGGGACGACGCGCACTCGAGCAGCGTCGATGCCGTAGTCATCAATGATCTCACGGGCGAAGGCGTGAGAGAGAGCGAATATCGCTGTCGCGCGTCGACTATCACGACGTTGACGCATCACGCGGAGCGCGAGCCAGGAGTCCACGAACCATCGCTTCATGAGGCTGTCGCTCGACAGACGCTGTGCTCCCTCACGGCGATGCCACCGCCGCTCCCCCGCCGCGTGAACACTGGGATGAACGACGAGCGGAATGTCGAGCGATCGTGGTACGCCGAAAGATTCCATAGCGGAGAACTGGTATACGACGTCGTACGGGGTCGCGCCGTGAAGTGCACGGAGCCGACGAGCGAGGCGACGTCGACCCCACGCAACAAA
>JAGWWX010000079.1 GCA_018970215.1 Acidobacteriota bacterium
GACACAGTGCGGGAATCTCCTTCACGTTGCGGGTCTCAATCCAAAAGTTGGGGTTACCGTCTTCCGTTGGTGGATTCCATCCATCGTCGAGAAGTGCCGACTCCTGCTCACTCGTCAGAGGGCTTTCCGTCAAATGCATATTTGAGATTGTTTCTGCCACCAGTGTGCCACCCTCAGCCCAAAACTGCACGTAACGAAAGTCCGCGAAGTCAGAGATACACAAGATCCGAGAGCCGTCCATAAACATTGAGCCCAGGAGTTCAGGGAGATTTGCGAGAAACGACGTCACCGTGACGTTTTCGGGGGTGTCGTAGCCAGTGAGGTTGATTGCCATACGTCAACGATGCCGTCCTCCTATAACACGTTCTAACCTCACAGCGTGGAACACGACGTCGATTGGGTCGCCCTCACGCGGCGCAATGCGCGCAGTGTGCAAACAACCATCGGCTGGATCTTCTGGGATCCAGGAGCGGTCGCTCGATACGAAGCGCTGGGCCTCCCGGGTCCCTTGGGTTACATTGCGGCCCGCATTGCTCCCTTCGCCGGGGCGGGCTTCGACGCCTGCGTCGCGGCTCTCGGATCAATCTCTCCACTAGGTATCAGATTTGTCCTCGACTTCGTGGACGAGCACGCTTTTATCAACTGGTGGGAAGCACGCAACGAGGCGGTCGTGGAAGGACTCGAGCGACACGCACCCGAAGCCGCGACGGCCCTCGCTGAGTTTCGCGACGAACTGTGGGCGGTTATCGACCGACTGCCGTTTGTCGGACGGCCATTCGCCGCGAGTCACCTTTCTTTGACTCGCTCCGAGAATCCGACTCTCGACGCGTGGCACGCCGTCAACATCCTCCGAGAGTGGCGCGGAGATACCCACTGGGGCATTGTGGCTCAGCTCAATCTGACCGGAGCCGAAGCGTCCACGCTCCACAACGAATGGTTGACCTACGACGGCGATTGGCTGAGCAAGTCCCGAGGACTCAGCGACGAGGTCATCGCTGCAGCGTGGGCCGGTCTGGAACGTCGCCAGCTTGCGCGCGAGGGATCATTGACCGAGTCCGGGCGTGAACTACGTCAATGGATGGAGGACGAAACTGACCGGCGCACCACCCTGCCGTGGGAGTTGCTCGGCTACGAACGGTCACTGCGATTCCAGAAACTCTTCGAGCCGCCGTGCGAGCTGCTTCTCGAACGGGTCAATGTGACGGCCGGGCCCCGCTACCAGCCCGCATCTCGAATCCGCAGTAGCGACCCGACCCTGGGCGAAAAAAGCACCTGACCTAGACTGAGATCACCTCTCACCGAAGGGCGACCCGTGACACACACCATTTCACTTCCGTCACGCCCCGCCAAGCCACGTCCCCACGGCATCACCATGGTTATCGACACCGGACTTCCCCTGGGTCAGTTCACCGACGTCGTGAGCTCCTTCGGGCCGCTCATTGACTACATCAAATTCGGGTGGGGCACGTCGGTCGTGACCCCCCATATCGAAAAGAAAATTGCGGCGGCCCGCTCCCACGGAGTGGACTTCTACCTCGGTGGAACCCTCTTTGAGAAGTACCTCGTGCAGAATCGATTCGATGAGTTCCGCGGCATCTGCCGCGACTACGGAGCGACCACGATCGAAGTGAGCAACGGGACAGCCCCACTGAGCCACGAGGAGAAGTCGGCGTATATCGAAAAACTCGCCGGGGAGTTCCAGGTCGTGGCCGAAGTGGGATTCAAGGACAACGTGCAAAGTGAAAACTTCCCCCCGAAGCGTTGGGTCGAGGCCATTCGGCGCGATCTCGCCGCGGGCGCGTACCTCGTCACGCTCGAGACCCGAGAGTCGGGCAAGGGCGGCATCTGTCGACCGAACGGTGAACTCCGGTATGGACTCATCGAAGAGATTCTTGATTCGGGAATTGACGCGAATCAGTTGATGTTCGAAGCCCCCACCAACGAACTCCAGGGTTACTTCGTCAAGCGAATCGGACCCAACGTCAACCTGGGCAACATTGCGACCGACGCCATTGTCTCGTGCGAGACCATTCGACTGGGACTACGGAGCGAAACCTTGCTGGAGTTTGAAGAGAGGGACATCTAATGCGCGAAAGTCGTGACGTCTTTCACCTCGCCATACCCGCTTTCGATGCGGACGAGACAATCGATTTTTATGTCACCAAATTGGGCTGCAAACTCGCACGTCGCTACCACGACCGGGTGACCTTGGACTTTTTCGGCGATCAAGTGGTCTGTCACCTCGTCGAGCGGCCCGCCAACCTCCCGGCGGTCAGCGAACTCAAGATGTACCCGCGGCACTTCGGTGTGACCTTTCGCGATGGGGACGATTTCGACCGCCTGTATCAACTCGCCACCGAGAGAGCACTCCCCTTCTACGCGGACGTCCAGGAGCGGTTTGTCGGTCTGATCGAAGTGCACCGCACGTTCGTTCTCGTTGATCCGGCGCAGAATCTGTTGGAGTTCAAGCACTACCGTGATCATCGGATGATGTACTAAGCGCTCGTGATTCACGAGATTCCCGAATCCATCGATTCCCTCTTTCGCGAGAGATCCGCGGGGAGGGTCTACGTTCGCGCGCCGCTCGAAAAGGACAACGAGGCGTGCACCCGACTGCACTACGACGATTTTGATCGCATCACCCGAGATTTCGCCCGCGCCTTCACGTCACTTGGCTTCGAACCCGGGGATCGCGTAGGAATCGCCGTTGGTTCACCCATCGACTTTCTCCTGTACTTCTTCGGCGGAATGCGATGTGGACTCTGGATGGCTCCTCTCGATCCCACGTTGGACTACGACGCCGCACCGCAGTTCCACGCTCAGGTCGAGGCACTCCAGCTCCGAGCGATCATGAGTGATCGCGAGCCACCGACGGCGTCACCCGTTCCGTGGCATGGGCAGACCTCACGGCCGCACATTCATTTTTCTTCCGCGAACTCTGTGGAGTACACACCGAGCACTGAGGGCGGCATTTTGCTGTCGTCGTCGGGTACCACCGGAACACCGAAGGTGATGATGCTCACCCAGCGACAGTTCCTCACGACCGCCACCTACGTCGCACAACACAATGAGCTCGAATGGCGCGATGTGGGGTTGAATCCCCTTCCGTTGTGGCACATCAACGCCGAGGTCGTCGCGGCCACGGCGACGGCGGTCGCGGGGGCGGAGCTAATTCTGCAACGCCGCTTCAAGCGCACCGACTTTTGGCAGCTCGTGTATCAGCATCAAGTGACGTGGATCAACGCCGTGCCGGCAATTGTGTCTCACCTCGCCACCTTGCGCGACGGTGAAACCGTTCCTTCGTCCGTTCGATTTATTCGTTCGGCGTCCGCTCCACTACCCGCCGAACTCATTACCCAGTTTGAGCGCGACATTGGTATTCCCGTTATCGAGTCGTACGGAATGACCGAGGCCGCGAGTCAGATCTGCGCCAACCCCCTACGTGGTCTGCGAAAGCCCGGTTCGGTCGGTATCCCCGTTGGCGTCGAACTTCGAGTGGAACCACTCGTCGACGACGGCGTCGAGACGCCGAATCAGCACCTACCGATCGGTCAGATCGCCCTTCGTGGCCCGAGTGTGATTTCTCGGTATGCGAGTGACGACTACGCCACGCGATTTACTTCCGACGGCTGGCTTCTGACCGGTGATCTGGGCTATCTCGACGACGACGGTTACGTCTTTCTCGTGGGTCGCAGCGACGACGTCATCAACCGTTCGGGAGAAAAGATCTACCCCCGCGAAATTGAGGAGATCATCTTGCGGGTCGATGGTGTGATCGCGGCCTCGGTGATTGGTGTTCCCGACGTCATTTTGGGTTCGGTACCCCTCGCGTATATCGAACTCGCCGACGGCGTTGACGACGCTACGACATGTGAGCACGTCATTGCGGCGCTCGAAGCGGCCCTCGGGCGCTCGAAGCGGCCGACGGCCATCCGAGTGGTCGACGCGTTCCCACGACACGCGACGGGCAAGATTCAAAAGAACCCACTCCGCGACGGAGCCGTAACGCCACGATACGAAGCACTACTGTCGTAACGGTCGTTCCGTCGGCTCGGGGGTAGTGATGACAGCAGATGTCGCAGCGCACGGAGGGACACGGCGGCGACTCGATCACGTCGACGCCATGCGACCCGTCAAGCAGTTTGCGGTTATTGGCACTCACGCTATTTTGATTTTTCACCCCTACACCTGGCCGTGGGGCTGGAAATCTGGCCTCGTCTTCACGCACTTCTCGCGCAACGCGTTTCTCTTCGTGTCGGCGTGCATGCTCGCCTATAGCTACAGGAACGCCGAGCGTGTCGATGTCCCCACGTACGCGTGGCGTCGCTTCGTGTCGGTCGGTGTTCCCTACCTGGTGTGGACCGCCCTCTATTGGTTCTGGACGTCCCTCCAGTGGTCAGGGTCGTTTCCCTTTTATTCGATTCGCCACGATGTCTTGAATCTGGACCGACTGGTGCACTTGACGACGTGGGGTTACTACCACCTCTACTACCTTCTCGTTCTCGCGCAGTTTTACGTGGTCTTCCCCTGGCTCCTTCGATTTATTCGACGTCATCCCGCGAGCCACCTACCACTCCTCATCGGATCGCTCATCTTTGGAATTCTGCTGAGTTCGGCGAAGCGTGGCGGATGGTGGGGCTGGCAGTTCAGCCCCCAACTACAGAATCGACTCATCATCTCCTACGTGTTTTGGTTGGTAGCGGG
>JAGWWX010000017.1 GCA_018970215.1 Acidobacteriota bacterium
TACCTCGTTGCTGGCGATGAATCTCTGATTGCCTACTGGCAGCGCCGTCTCAACCAACGGATACTTCGTTGGGCCGGTGGTTTTTCAGTACTCGCGTTGGGAATGTCGTTCACTATTGCCTTCTGGTTGGGCCATCGTTCCTGGTTGGCGGTGTGGATCAATACCTTGGCCGCACTGGCGTGGGCGATTTTGAATGTTGATCGCGCACTGCTCCAAGCACGCCAACGGTACCTAGACCTTGCGAAGAACTTCGCTCTCGAGGGTGTGGCTCGAACCATCTTCATGGTTGCTCTTTCGCCCTTTGGTGTCACGGGGATTGTCATGGGTCTCTTGTTGGCGATAGCAGTGGCTCGCGTCCACGCACGACGATTAGTGCAGCCTGTCGACCAGCGAACCGGTCCCATGCTGGAACACACTGGCATTACCGGTGATCTCTTGGTAGCACTCGCCACCCTCGGACTCCTCGCCACACTTCAGTTCCTCGACGTCTTTCTCGTCGGTCACTACGATCCCACCGCCGCGGGACCGTATTCAGCGATCTCGCAAGTGGCGAAGACGGTGGTGTACGGCGCGATCATCCTCGGTAACTTTTTGCTCCCGGAGACGGCGATTGCCGAACGGAGCGGTTCTGACGCCTACCGACAGTTGGGAATCGCGGGTGGGCTTTTAGCCATTCCGGTTGTTCTGCTGGGAACCGCCTCGGAAGTGGGGGCGGAGAGCCTTCTGACGCTTGTATTCGGTTCGCGATACGCCGGTGGATACTCGGCCCTCACGACTCTGATTGGCGCGATGGTGTTTCTAGGTGGTTCGACACTGCTCGCTACGTATCTCTTGGGATCGGGACGTCGGTGGCCGACGGTGTGGATTGCGGCGACAACCGTCGTCGGTGTGTGGTATCTCGCGTCCGCGAGGGGCGATATCAGTCAAACCGTACGGAACAACTTCGTCCTACAGGCAGTGACGTTCGTGGGACTCTTGATCGCAACACTGCGACCCATCCCACTGAGGGATACCGATGCGTGATCCTCGAACGGAGTTAGCTCAGCTCGTAGCCACATCCCCACTCCGTCGAATACATGTGGTGGCGTGGCGGGACCGTGACGACGCCGAAGCCGGCGGAAGTGAGCTGCACGCCGACGAAGTACTGAGCCGTTGGGCGGCGGCGGGACTTGATGTCACTCTGCGCACGTCGGGCATTGCGGGCTTGCCGGAGGACGGCACACGGCGAGGCTATCGAGTGCGACGCCGCGATGGTCGATACCGTGTCTTTTTCGAGGTCGTACGGGAGAGCACGAGGGTGCGACGATCGTCCGACGCAGTCGTGGAAATTTGGAACGGTATGCCATTTTGGTCGCCGCTGTGGTTCCGCGGTGCCCAGGCCGTGTGGCTGCATCACGTACACGGGGAGATGTGGCAACTCACTCTGCCCGGTGTTTTGGGTCGTATCGGCTGGACGGTAGAAAGTGTGATCGCGCCACGCATCTACCGGAACAGCACGATTGCGACGCTGTCGAACTCGAGCCGTCAGGAGATTCACGACCGGCTGGGCCTAGAGGCCACTGTCGTCCCACCGGGTATCTCAGAGTTCTTCTCCCCGGACGAAGACCTCTCGGCGTCACCACTCGTTGTTGCGGTGGGGCGTCTGGTACCGGTGAAACGATTCGATGAACTCATCCGTGCGTTCATGAAGGTCCACGAACGAGTACCGGCGTCCCGTCTGGTGATTGCGGGTGAAGGCTATCTTCGGGGAGAACTCGAGTCTCTCCGACATCGCCTGGGGGGTGACGACGTGATTGCTCTACCCGGTCGGGTGTCGGACGACGAGCTCCGTTCCCTCTACCGCCGAGCGTGGCTCACGGCGAGCGCGTCACTGCGTGAAGGCTGGGGAATGTCGCTGACCGAAGCTGCGGCGTGCGGTTGCCCCGTCGTGGCGACCGATATCGCTGGACATCGAGACGCCGTCCGACACGGTGCGAGTGGCCTCCTGTGTCCGCTTGAAAACTTGGCCTCCGATTTGGAGCGTGTTCTCACTGATGGAGAGTTACGTCAGAGATTGCGTGCTGGTTCGCTGTCGTTGGCCCAGGATCTGACGTGGGACAAGACCGCGCTCCGGCTCTACCAACTACTACTCACGACTCAGCCCTGAATACGCTCCAAGCGCACACTCAGAGTCACTGTCGCAATTTCGCGTAGCACGGGAACGTTGAGAATCCACCCGAAGTAACTTGGTAGCCAGTACGGTCCGGCGCTGACGACCACGACGCGCTCGTCAGCGGCGATGTAGTCCATGATGTCCTTGATCCGGTAGCGGAAGAGGGTGAACCCGAAGGCATTGTCGGGTTGGCGTTGATGCTTCCGCACATAACGTCGGCGGGCCAACGCCCCCGAAATCAGGTGCCAGGGCGATGTTTCAAATCCACCCCACCACGACCACCACGTTGCATTATGGATCACGATTGAACCGCCGGGTTGCGTGACCCGAATCATTTCGTTCAAGAGTGGGATGGGATCGGGGACCGACGACAACACATTGGTGGCGTGCACGAGGTCAAAGCTCCGGTCACGAGCGGGAATGGTCAGAACCGTATATCGCGGTGTCGAAGTCTCACTATCAAGTTCGCGCGGTGCGTAGCCCCTCTGCGACGGGGGAGTGGCGCGGTAGATGGATGTAACCCGCGCACCTCGTTGCTCGAGAATTACTGCCACCGACTGAGGGAGATTCGACAGTTGAAGAACCCGCCGGTTGTAGAGGGGGGCGGAACCGACCAGTTGATTGATCGTGTCGGCGTTGCGAACCTTCTCAAAAAGTGCCGGGTTGCGACGACGATTCATCTGGGCTCGAAGGAGCGCGAACGTTCGTAAGAGTCCTCGAGGGGCGACAACCACGTCGAGCAGTGCCGTCTCGTCGGGATTGGAGTCGTGCGACGTCAACTGCGGCATGTTCAGGCCACGACGCCGCTCGAACACGCCATCCGTGGCGTAGGAGTCGTCAGCCTCGGGTACTACAGGGCGATCTGACGTGGTCACCACATAGACGAGCCAGAACGCCAGGCCGAGCCACGTGAGGGTATTGGCGAACGGCACCTTGCTGGGCCAGCTGATATCCCTGGTAAGAAACTGATGCACGGCCCAGAGGGTCGCTGCATTCGCCAGGGCAAAGAAGATCAGCGTTCCCAGGGCCCACGGGAGCTGTCGTTTCGGTCGGGAAACGAGAGACAGTGACAACACCGCTAACACCGGAACGAGATACCACGACACGGCAAGACCAGCCACTACCGACGTCAGTACGACCAGGAATGAACTACGGCTCGAACTCGTCCCCAGTGCTCGGAAAGATGCTCCGCTGACGGGAGCTAACGGTACAGACGGCCGACGCCCCCCGATGGCGAGCGCGAGGGCCGCAAAGAGCCCGCCAAGTGAAAGCCACAGTGCCAGCCATACTCGATTTTGGGGTAACCATTCGAAGAGAACTTTTGACGAAGGGGCCAGCTTCGCAGGCAGCCGCCATCCCATTGAGGCACCATCGATCAATACCGGACTACCAAGATCAATGCCGTTCACCGTCGCTCGCCATCCACCGCTGAAACTCTGTCCTAGCACTAGCCAGCGTCCTGCGTCAGACGGCCCCACTTCCGTCGTCACCCGTGTTCGTCCCTGCCACTCACTACGCAAGTTCGAAAGTGCCGGAATCGCCTGCGATTTCGTCGAGGGACTATGGAGGGCAACTTGCTCAATATTGATGCCATTGGTTCGACCATCCACGCTCTGCAACCGGTGGATGCCGGCGGTGAGAGTGATCGGTGGGCCACAGAGCGTGAATGAAATTCGCCGTTGGTCGATGGCTTCGCGGTTCGTCGCACGTAATCGAATCGAGAGTGGCTGCCCGTCGATATTCATGAGTCCTTCGCGACAACCTGAGTCAAAGAACGTGGGAATGGTTGATGGTCCTATTCCGGGAATCAAAATTTCGGCGAGTGCGAAAGGCGGGACGTTGACGCCACCGGTGACGCGGTCCTTAACAGAAACCCTTATCGCGGAGTCGACCGTGAGCCGAAACCTTGTTCCCGACATGGGGGGAACGCTCACTGAAATGGTGTCGATGTGACCTCGGTCCGCCTCTGTGGCAACTTGTAATCCAGTCGAAAACTGAGCACTCTCACGACCATTGGTCAACGTCATCGTCCGTGGTACGGAGTGAAGGCCGTCATTAATGATCGCAATTTTGAACTCACTCACCGTCTTTGGCGATGCAAGCTGAAATTCGATCCACTGCCCATCTTGAAACTGGAAAGTGGGGGTCCAAGCAGTGTCAGGTCGGCCGTCGAATGCCGATGAACTCGAACTCCACAGAGAGCCCAGCAGTCGATGCGACGAGGAACTCGCTCGGACCCCACCGAACTGACGGCCAATAAGGGCATCGAGTTCGCCGTCGCTCATCGTGGCGTTCAATGTGGCATTCCCGCTCACTTCGAAAGTCCTCGAGTTGGGAAGTACGAATGTGCGGTCCAGAGCATTTTCAGGATCGGTTCGTGGTGGCGTTGAAGCCGCTCGTAAACGAGTCATGGCGAAGGTCAGCTCATTCGTGGAAGATGCATTACCCGCTCGGCGCAACAGCGACGTCGGCATGAGCAGACTCTGGTCGGCAACGGGCCAGGCCGTACTACCTAGTTCCGCAAAGCCGACCCCAGACATGGATCGAAGATTTCCGCTGTCATTGGTGGTCGCCACGACGGTGAGACGGAGGGTCGTACCACTATGGGCGGGGAATACAACATCACCCCCAGACAACTTGCGTGTCGTATCGGGGAGTGGGTAGTCACCAATTGAACGCCCATCAATAGATATCTCAATGCGGGTGATCCAACGGTTGGTCGTGGGATCTTGTGGTTGCACTATTCGGAGGCTGCTGAAATCGACCTTCTTCGCTGTGCGCAGCTCAAAGAACTCGCCACGAGCGTCGGAGAATGCCGCTGTCTTCCACGATGTCGAAAGGTCAGAATCGACCGCAAAGTAGGGCTGTTGTTCAGGATTATTCCCAATTGGATTCCCGTAGCTCGACGCATCCACGCTACGAAGACCGCCGAGCACAGCCACGGTCTGCGCGCCCGGAACCCTATTAGTAAACGCGTAGAGCGTCTGCTGTGCGGGATTGGGAACTACCGGCTTCTCGCCACTCTGTAATACGTAGCCAGGGCTGGAATGCAGTACGCCAAAGGTGTTCTGACGACGTTGGTTGGTATCGGTAATGAAAAGTGGAGTACTCGCGCCCGAGGTGAACTGGTTGAGCAACTGCGGAGACAGAGTGCCGTCATAAAAGATGGCTCGGCTCGAAGGGAATATGCCCAATCCGGCAAGATTCACGAGTCCCTCGCCGTCACCCGCGACCACGGCGGCGGTGGCGTGTGACTCGGTGCGCACGAGAGAACGAACGCCGGGAACCCGATACACCGCGAGAGAGGGTGGCCATGAGGTGGGAGTCCCGAGGGCCAAATTCCCCTCGTTCACGTATCGTCCAGACCCGGTGACGTCACGGACTTCGGGTCCATAGGCCTTCACAAACTCAAGTCCGTTTGAGGGATCGTTCGCCAGCCCCCAGACATACCACGGTGGCGGTCCGGCAAACCGGTCGTACTGAGTATCGAATTGAAACAGCACATCGCCCGTTCCGAGAAGTTGCGCAATGGGTCGCAGTGATTTCGGATTGGCAACGAGATCTTGAATCGGTCCGTCGAGACCGCGAATCAGGTTGACCGACGCGGGCTCACCTTGCAAAGTGACCTGACTCGTGACGAAGGGCCGACGAAGAAGTCCGGGCCAGGCGGCGTCGACGTAGGCACCCCAGTTGTAGTAGCCAAAGTCCAAGCCCGGTAGTCCGAGTACGCCATTTTCGGACGTGCCCGTGGCATTGAGATCCTTTGCGGCCGCCGTGACGTAATCGGGAAGGTGTTCCGATGACGAGAGGTTTGGGGCCAGCGCCGTACCGAGGAAAAGGGGTGCCATCGCCAACACCGACACCGTACCCACAACAATGACTGAGTGGAAAAAATGCCGCCGCCAACGGGTACGGACGGCGTCAACGCCCGCTCCGATGAGGAGCGAAAACCCAAGGATGAAAATCGGCGCAACACGATTGGTCGACCTCATGGCCAATCCAGCGGTGGTGTTCTCACCGAACCATTTCAAAATCGAGCCCACCGGGGACGGCTTTCCATAGGGGTACGAGCCGACTGCAATCACAATCCCCGCGAACGCCAATAGTGCACTGAAGAGCCGATAGCGCCAGTGAACGACAATGCCGGCAAGTACAGCCAACGTGGGAAGGAGTAGTGACGGCAGAGGGGCAATGTTGCCCACCGTGTAGGCGCTCGAGGCTTGCGTCCACAGTTGAATTTGATCGGAGCCGTAAAAATACCAATAGCCCAGCCCCCGAAACGCCTCGGTGCTGGTGGATGTGGACGCAACGGTTGGGATTGTCTCCGTGTACCGCAAGATGTTGATGCCGTATCGTCCCTCGGCCCATAGTCCCGCCATCCACCACAGGGATACGCAGGTCGAGAGTAGACCGATCTTTCCGATTGCGGCAAAGAAGGCTCGTAGACGAATCTCACGTGTCACATACGCATAGACCAACCACATGGCGGGAGCAATTCCCACGAGGAGGATGGACGTCGCATTCACGCCGCCAACGAGAGCAACAACTATCGCAAAACGTGCTGCGTGTCGCCATCTTCCACTCCGTGCAGTACGAATTGCGTACAGCATGAGCCAGCCCAGCCCAGCCCACGGCATCAGAATCGCGGACGTACGACCGATATTGACCAAGATGAAAGGTGTCAGTGCGTAGGGCATCGCTACTGCCCATCCCGCTGTACGAGATAGGCCGAGCTCTTGAGCCAACTTTCTGACCCCTAGGCCAGCGCAGAACAGCAGAGTTCCCATCCAGAATCGTTGGGCGATCCACGTGGGAATTCCCACCGAATGGGTCAGCCAGAAGTAGGGGCCCATGGGAAACAGGTACCCAATATTTTGGTGCGTCACCATTCCGAAACCCTGGTCGGGGTTCCACATGGACGTCGCGCTCTGCAACAGGCGGCCCGGATTCAAGTAGAGGTAGGCCTTCGTGTCGGCGGAGACTTTGCCGGGATTGTTCCACAAGAACGGCAGATAGGTGAGGAGAGCGAATGCGAGGGTGTCCCAGCCTTTGAGCCTCGGTCCGTGAGGCGCTCGGAGCGCAGGAAGACGGGCTAAACGCACGAGATGAATCTAGTGAGTTGTCTACCGATTACACCGACCAACTACCGTGACGGTATGTTGCGTTTAGGCCTTACCGGAGGCATTGGTTCTGGCAAGTCCACTGTGGAGACGGTGCTGGAACAGTCGGGCGTGCGAGTGATTGACGCCGACCAGATTGCGCGCGACGTCGTCGAACCGGGCAAACCCGCTTGGACGGCCCTTGTTGACGCGTTTGGAACCGCGATCCTGCAACCCGGCGGCGCCCTCGACCGTGAATACCTTGCGGCAATCAGCTTTCCGTACCCGGCGAACCTACGTCGGCTCAATTCCATAACCCATGGACTCATCGGTGCGGCGATTCTTGAGTGGATTGAAGGGATTGGCTCACAGTCTTTCGCCGTGGCACTCCCGCTTTTTCGTCCTGAACACCGCACGATCTTTGGACTTAACGAAGTCTGGGCACTAGAGGTTGAACCAGAAGTTGCCGTTGAACGCCTCATTACTTTTCGTTCGTTCAGTGAAAACGACGCTCGCGCTCGAATCGCGGCTCAAATGACGAATGAAGCAAGAGCGAAAATCGTCGACCGAGTAATAACGAACAACGGAACACTTGACGAGCTCCAACAGAAAGTCAAGGAGCTAGTGGGAGGGCGAAGACTTGGTGGCTGACTTTCTCGTTCAGTCTCCGTTCACTCCAAGCGGAGATCAGCCGCAGGCCATCGCGCTGTTGGCAGATGGTCTGCAAGCCGGTCTTCGTTACCAAACTCTGGAGGGAATAACCGGTTCGGGCAAGACCGCGACGATTGCTTGGTTGATCGAACGCGTCCAGCGACCAGCGCTCATCCTTGAACCTAATAAGTCACTGGCGGCGCAGCTCGCGAGTGAGCTCCGAGAAATGTTGCCACAGAATCGCGTCGAATTTTTTGTTTCGTACTACGACTACTACCAGCCGGAAGCGTACATACCTCGTACCGATACCTATATCGAGAAAGACAGCTCGATAAACGAAGAGATCGACCGACTGCGGCACGCCGCGACGTCGGCGCTCCTCACTCGTCATGACACGGTGGTTGTGGCGTCGGTCTCATGTATCTACGGACTCGGAAATCCAAAGGAGTACCGAGACCACATGTTGCACCTGGAAGTGGGTTCGGTGATCAATCAACGGGAACTTCTTCGCACTTTCGTCGACATGCAGTATCACCGCAATGATCTTCTCGTGGAGCGAGGTACATTCCGAGTACGGGGCGACACAATTGAAATTCAACCCGCGTATGACCAAGAAGCGATTCGGATATCGCTGTTCGGTGACGAAATCGAATCGATTACCTTTTTCAATCCGCTGACACAAGAACTGCGAGGTTCCGTCGCAGAGGTAACTCTCTTTGCGGCGACCCACTACGCGACGTCGGACGAGACGCTACAGCGGGCTAGCGAACGTATCCGAGCCGAGTTGCGGACACAGATTGCGGTCTTTGAATCCCAGGGGAAGCTCTTAGAGGCGCAGAGGCTGCGGTCCCGTACCGAATACGACATTGATATGTTGCAAGAGACGGGCGTGTGCTCTGGAGTTGAAAACTATTCAGCGCATTTAGATGGACGTTCTCCGGGTGAGCGGCCCTACACGTTGCTGGACTATTTTCCGAGCGACTACTTCGTTGTCATTGACGAGTCGCATGTCGCGGTACCTCAGGTCCGCGGTCAGTTTGCCGGTGACAAGTCACGAAAAGACACCCTTGTTGAACATGGGTTTCGCCTCCCAAGTGCTCGAGACAACCGGCCTTTGAACTTTGAAGAGTTCATCGATATCGTGCCGCAGACGGTGTTTGTGTCCGCCACTCCCGGTCCATTTGAGATTGAAAATTCTGATGCCGTGGCCGAACAGGTCATACGTCCAACAGGCCTCCTCGATCCGATTGTGCGAGTGATACCCACCAAGAATCAGATTGACGACTTGCTGGAAAGAATCGGAGGTGTTGTAGCCAGGAGCGAGCGCGTCTTAGTGACCACACTGACAAAACGAATGGCCGAAGATCTCTGTGCATTTCTTTCTAAGAACGACGTTCGGGTGAAATACCTCCACTCGGATATCGATACCATCCAACGCATTGAGATTCTGAGAGGTCTTCGTTTAGGGGAATTCGACGTGCTCGTCGGCATCAATCTTCTTCGCGAAGGCTTAGACCTTCCCGAAGTGTCGTTGGTAGCCATCCTCGATGCGGATAAGGAGGGCTTTTTACGGTCACGGTCCGCATTGATTCAAACAATCGGTCGAGCGGCGAGGAATGCCAACGGCGAAGCACTTCTCTACGCCGACCGGATTACCGATTCCATGCGCTCAGCGATAAGTACAACCGAGAGACGCCGGGCGCTCCAAACTGCCTACAACGAACAGCATGGCATCCAGCCAACGACTGTCACCAAGGCGGTCTCGGACATCTTGAGTCGACTTCGCACGGAGACTCCGGCGGTTCGTGATAATCCAGTTGAGTTGGCGCCGATGGCGGACCATGAGATTGAGGCGGAGGTCGAACGCCTCCACACGGCGATGACCGAAGCCGCACGAGAATTGAGGTTCGAAGAAGCGGCCGCGTTACGAGATCTGATCGCGACGTTACGACGTACGGAGATTGACGAAGACTTTTTGCCGGAAATCGACTAGACGGTAGTCTGCCCACGATGGTGAATCGGATAGCAATCGAAGGGGCGCGAGCCCACAATTTGAAGAATGTGTCGCTGGAGATACCCCGCGACAAGCTGGTTGTCTTCACTGGACTGTCGGGATCCGGCAAGTCATCTCTCGCATTTGACACGATTTACGCCGAGGGCCAGCGTCGATACGTTGAAAGTCTCTCGGCCTACGCGCGTCAATTTCTCGGGCAGATGGATAAGCCAGATGTGGACCATATCGAAGGTCTTTCACCCGCAATATCGATAGACCAAAAGACAGCGTCGCGAAATCCGAGATCAACGGTTGGAACCATTACTGAGGTCTACGACTACCTTCGCCTGCTGTTTTCGAGGATTGGTGTTCCACATTGCCCACAGTGCGACGGAATGGTGGCCCGACAGTCGCCACAGCAGATAGTCGACCATATCCTTGCATTGGACGACGCCAGCAAGTTCCTCGTTCTAGCGCCCATTATCGATGGCAGGAAGGGTGAATATTCGACGCTTCTTGATGACCTCGCACAGCAGGGATTTTTGCGGGTGCGAGTTGATGGTGTTGTGTATGAACTCTCTGAACGCGCCTCGATAAAACTTGCTCGTTACGAGAAACACACCATCGAGATTGTCTTCGATCGGCTTGTACTCAAGCCAGGCATACGTCAGCGGCTGACGGAGTCGGTTGAAGCCGCGCTAAAGCTCGGTAAGGGCGTCGTGGCGATTCACCTGCTCGACCAAGGGACAACTCAAAGATTCAGCGAACTTCTCGCCTGTGCGAAATGCGGGGTCTCGTTCTCAGAATTGGCACCGAGGGACTTTTCGTTCAACAGTCCGTACGGCGCATGTTCCAGTTGCTCGGGCCTCGGAACCAAATTTGAAGTCGATGTTGATCTTGTGGTGCCAGATGGCGACCTTGCAATTAACGAAGGTGCGATTGCACCCTGGGGCGGGCATCGCGCTCGGTTCTTCGATCGTTTATTGGAGAGTGTCTGCGAATTCGGCGAGTTCTCGGCCGACACACCCTGGCGTAAGTTGCGGCAGAAGGACCGAGACTTGATCCTGTTTGGCGTGAAAGGCAAGGTGGAGTTCCGGTACAAAAAGCGAAACGGACGCACCGCCAGTTTCATGACCTCGTTCCAGGGAGTCGCTAACTGGCTAGAGAAGCAGTGGCAAGAGGCAGAAGGGGATTGGTCTCGCGAACAGGCCGAGCAGTACATGCGTGAGGTGCAATGTCGCAGCTGCAACGGTCAACGACTCCGACCTGAGGTGCTGGCAGTTCGAATTGACGGTCGCAGCATTGCCGATGTGTGCTCCATGACTATCGACGAGACCGTTCTGTTCTTTAAGGGGCTGAAGCTCAACAAGCGCGACACCAAAGTCGCCAACTTGGTCGTGAAGGAGATAAACGATCGTCTCGGCTTTCTTCTCGATGTGGGGCTGGACTACTTGACCCTCGGTCGCGCTAGCGCGACATTGTCGGGTGGTGAGGCCCAGAGAATCCGTCTCGCGAGTCAGATCGGCTCTCATTTAGTTGGCGTGCTCTACGTTCTTGACGAACCGTCGATTGGACTCCACCAGAGAGATAACCGCCGCCTGATCACCACGCTCGAACGACTCCGTGACCTCGGGAACTCGGTCATCGTGGTCGAACACGATGAAGAGACGGTTCGGTTAGCGGATTTCGTTGTGGATATTGGACCCGGTGCGGGCGAATTTGGGGGAGAGATTGTCCACGCTGGCGACGTTGAGTCTCTTTTGGCGAATACGACATCCCTAACGGGGCAGTACCTCGCTGGAGTGAGGCGGATAGAAGTACCTGAAAAACGCCGACCAGGTACTGGTGAATTTATCGAAATTATCGGAGCTTCCGCGAACAATCTTCGTACCATCGATGTACCAATTCCACTAGGTACTTTCACCGCAGTGACCGGTGTCAGTGGTTCCGGTAAGTCGACACTCATCAACCAGATTCTCCTCAATGCTCTTCAGAAGCACTTCTATAAGGCGAAAGTTCAGGTCGCCACCCACGTGGCACTTCGTGGTGTGGAACATATCGACAAAGTGGTAGCAGTGGACCAACAGCCCATCGGTCGTACTCCGCGGTCAAACCCAGCGACCTATACCGGTGTCTTCGACAAGATCAGAAAGCTCTTCTCTGAGACCCAAGAGGCGAAAACTCGGGGGTACCAGCAAGGTCGTTTTTCTTTCAATGTGAAAGGCGGTCGGTGCGAGAATTGCGCTGGCGACGGCACCATCAAAATCGAAATGCATTTCTTACCTGATGTCTACGTGAACTGTGAGGAGTGTGACGGATCGCGATACAACCGTGAGACCCTAGAGGTTCTGTACCGAGGACGTTCTATCGCCGATGTGCTGAACATGCCGATTGCGGAGGCGCTGACATTTTTTGAGAAGCAGCCGACAATTGCCCGACAGATACAGGCTCTGGTTGACGTAGGGCTCGGATACGTTCGCTTAGGTCAACCCGCTCCGACACTCTCTGGTGGCGAGGCGCAACGCGTGAAACTTGCGACTGAACTGGCCCGACGACCGACGGGACACACGCTCTACGTTTTGGATGAACCAACGACGGGACTTCATTTCGAAGATGTCAATCGCCTGCTGACCGTTCTACATCGACTGGTCGATCAAGGTAATACCGTCCTTACCATCGAGCACAACGTGGATGTCATCAAAACCTCGGACTGGATCGTCGATCTCGGTCCAGAGGGCGGAAAACGTGGTGGTCTCATAACCGCCACGGGTACGCCCGAGCAGGTCGCTCGCACTAAAACCGCGACGGGCGAAGTTCTTCGCGATGTTCTGCCACGACGGCAGTCTTCGAAACGGTGATGATCTACAAGCCCGAGAACCTTCCCCCGAATAGTGGCGTCTATCTCTTTAAGAGGGGTGAGTCTGTTCTCTACGTCGGAAAGGCGAGAAACCTAGCTTCGCGGGTTGGCTCGTACTTTGCTGCCGGCGGGTCTGCCACCCCCAAATCACGAGCTCTAACGGAGCAGTCTGATTCATTGGAATGGATTTCTACCCCTCATGAATCCGATGCCCTGATACTCGAAAACGAGCTGATCAAGAAGTACCAACCACGATTCAATATCCGGCTCAAGGACGACAAGTCCTATCCATTTCTTGCATTGGACATGCGTCAGACGTATCCCGTGCCCTTTATTACGCGCTCAGCTCGAGTGAAGGGTGTTCGCTATTTCGGACCCTTTGGCCACGTGAAAAGTCTCCGACGGACCTTGGACGAACTTCTGGTTGCCGTTCCTCTTCGTTCGTGTTCGACGGCGAAATTCAAGGACCATCAACGACGGGGCCGCCCCTGCCTCCTTTTCGATATCAAAAAATGCAGTGGACCTTGCATCGGCGCCATTGACACGAGTGGCTACGAGCTCCTCGTTCAGGCATTCACCGACTTTTTTAATGGGAAAACCGATTTTCTCATTTCGCGCATTGAAGAGGAGATGACGTCAGCTTCAAACGAGGAACGTTTTGAGATCGCCGCTCGTGCCAGAGACTCCCTGCGGGCGTTGAAAGTCGCGAGTGAAGAACAGCACGTGGTTCTTGACCGTTCGAGCGACCTCGATCTTCTCGTCATCGTGAGTGAATCTTCGCGAGCTGTGGTGGTCTGTATCCATGTGCGGCAGGGACGCATGGTAGGTCGAAGCTCGTCTCTCTACGAAGTTGATTCCGAAACTTCACACGATGAGATTCTTTCTCAGTACTGTGCAGCGTCATACACCGACCCCGATCGAATTCCCGCTCGCATGGTGTGTGATGCAACGAACGACACTCGAATCCTCTTATCTGAGGTGATGGGCCAACGTGCGGGCCGAGCGGTTCGTGTCGATGCTCCGCGTGGTGATCAGCAGCGGGAGTTATTGCGCGCCGCTGACTTTGATGGTCGGGGAGTCATGGCACGAGACGCACTACGTCGGGCCTCCGATCACAATGTTCGGTCGCAGGCACTTGTTGAGTTGGGTGAGGAGCTCGGGCTATCGCAACCGCCGTACCGCATTGAGTGCTTCGATATGAGTCACCTTCACGGAACGAACTATGTCGGCTCCATGGTGGTTGCGGTGGATGGTCTACCGGAGAAGAAGAGCTATCGACATTTCAATGTGAAGTCAGTATGGGGGAACGATGACGTGGGTGCGATGAGCGAAGTGATTCATCGTCGGCTCCTACGACTTGCGAGTAACGACCCATCGTTTCCTCGGCCGGACTTGATCATTGTTGACGGGGGGTTACCACAGCTCAATGCGGCCTTAGAGGCGGCCCGAAAGGCGGACGTTACAACGATCCCGATAGTGGCTCTGGCAAAGCGGGAAGAACTGATTTACGTGGCACAGCGCAGTGAACCCGTCCGACTTGGACGCGGATCTGAAGCGCTCTATCTGGTGCAGAGAGTCCGCGATGAAGCACACCGTTTCGCAGTGTCGTTCCATCGCTCGAAGCGTGGCACGTCAATGACTGCCTCTGCCCTTGAGGGCGTTCCAGGGTTAGGAGAGAAGCGTCAACGACGACTCATGAAAGAATTTGGCTCGATGAAGGCGATTCGTAGTGCGACTCGAGATGAACTACGTGGCCTCCCCTGGCTTCCCAGCAAAACTGCTGATTCCCTCTACGATCATCTTCACGGAACCACCGAGTCGAAATTCGTGAAAGAGGCGGAGATAACCGATGTCTAACGTTCTCCTGGTATCTGGCATGTCTGGTGCGGGACGCAGCACGGTATCGGCGGCGCTTGAAGACGGCGGCTGGTCCGTGATCGACAATCTGCCCCTCGAATTGATCCCTCGGGTGACCGAACTGGCGACGAACGGTTCGACGGAGATGCAGGGCCTGGCCTTTATCTTGGGTCGCGGAGGCGCTGTCGACGCTCACGAAATTGTGGCGATTCGAGAGTTGTTACGTGAACGCGGTTTTGTCACTCGAGTCCTTTTTCTCGACGCTCCTGATGAAGTGTTGATTCGTAGATTCGAAGGAAATCGTCGCCGACACCCCTTCACTGCCCACTCGGTAGCGGCGGCGATCACTGCAGAGCGGAACCATCTGGCGGCTCTGGCAGAGTCTGCCGACGTGGTAATCGACACGGGCGCCCTCAATACGAACCAACTACGTCGACGGATTGCTGACACATTTCGGACTACTTCAAGTGTGGAACTGAGAGTCAATCTCGTGTCGTTTGGATTTGCCAACGGCATACCGCGCGATGCGGACATTGTGTTCGACTGCCGGTTTCTTCCGAATCCGCACTGGGAGGACACTTTGCGTGAGTTCACCGGGCTCTCCCAGGACGTTAGTAATTATGTTCTCGGGCACGATGACGCTGAGCACTTCGTGAGTGACGTTGTTTCCATGCTGGCGTGGCAGACTCCAGCATTTAGCCGCGAAGGTAAGTCCTACCTAACGGTGGCGGTGGGCTGCACAGGGGGGAAGCATCGCTCCGTTGCTGTTGTCGAGGAAATTGGACGGCGACTTGCGGGAGACTGCGTCATCTTTCATCGTGACGTTGATCGTTCATGAACGTAGTGGCCATTGGGGGTGGTCACGGCACCGCTGTTGTCGTGAGAGCCGCCACCAGCCTTCGACATCATGTGACTGCCGTGGTTTCGGTGGGTGATGATGGTGGTTCGTCGGGAAAGTTGAGAAAGTCTTTCGATATTCCAGCAGTTGGGGATATCCGTCGTTGCATCGGAGCTTCAAGTCCGCCGATGTCAGAACATCTGCTGGAGTATCGAGTAGGTGAAGACGGTCACCCCATCGGAAATCTGCTCCTCGTGTCCGCTATTAAGGAATGCAAGGGCGATCTTGAATCCGCAGCAGCCATGGTTGCATCCCTCGTGGGAGCGTCAGCAACTGTTCTCCCCGCCACTAACACGGCCATCGACATCGTTGCCGAGGCTGGTGGGGAGACCGTTGTGGGACAGTCAGCAATTCATCGTCGCACCGATGTATCCCGCTTACGAGTGTTTCCCCACAACGCTGTGACAACTCCAGCCGTGGTGAGCGCCATCGAAAATGCGGATTTCATCGCCTTAGGTCCCGGAAGTCACTTCACGTCTGTGCTCGCGGCACTGGTCGTACCAGGAATCGCCGAAGCCGTCGCGTCGTCGTCTGCGCGTCTCCTATGGATTGCGAATTTACCGACCACCGAGGCGGAGTCTCGCAACTTCACGGTGAAAACTGCACTCCAGTCAATTCGCGACCATGGTGCGTTTCCAGACGTCGCCATTCTCGACAATTCCGAAGACTGCGAACTGTCCGAAATCCACGTTGTCAGAGGACCCCTCGCTTCATCGGATCGCCAAACCCATTCAGTCTCCGAGATGTCGCGGGTCTTACAGAAGGTAATGGCAGACTAGGCAGGCGACGAAAAGGGGAGATATGACAGTACGAGTAGGTATCAACGGATTCGGCCGTATTGGTCGGGGGTTCTTACGCGCCACCCTCGGGACGGATGATGTGCAAGTCGTGGCAATCAACGACCTCACGAGCACCGACACGAATGCCCATCTCTTGAAGTATGACTCCACCCAGGGGCGTCTCAAGGACGATGTTTCTTGGACCGACACGTCGATCACAATTAACGGGCGTGAGATAACTGTCTTTGCCGAACGCAATCCTTCGGATCTGCGTTGGTCCGATCATGGCGTTGATGTCGTGATCGAGTCGACCGGTCGCTTCACTACTCGAGAGAGCGCCGGCCAACATCTGGCGGGTGGAGCAAAGAAAGTAATCGTTTCAGCACCCGCAACAGACGTCGACGCAACGTTCGTCGTGGGAGTCAACGACAATACGTACGACCCTCAACACCACCACGTTGTCTCAAACGCTTCGTGCACCACAAACTGTTTTGTGCCAATGGTCAAAGTTTTGGATGATGCCTTTGGCATTGTCACTGGTCTGATGACAACTGTGCACGCGTATACGAACGATCAAAATCTCCTCGACTTACCGCACAGTGATCTCCGTCGCGCACGTGGTGCCGCAATAAATATCGTTCCCAGCTCGACCGGCGCGGCACGAGCGACGGGCCTGGTGCTGGAGGCAATGAAAGGTCGGTTAGACGGCACATCGCTCCGCGTGCCCATTCCCGACGGCTCGATTACAGATTTCACGGCAATCGTTCGATCCACTTCCATTGATGAAGTCAACACCGCGTTTCGTGAAGCCGCCCGCGGAGATTTAGGGCGCGTCCTCGTCTATACCGAGGACCCAATTGTGTCGTCGGATATCGTGGGCAGCCCGGCGTCGTGCACCTTCGATGCGAAAATGACGATGGTTCAGAAGATCAATGAGAGTCAATCGCTGGTGAAGGTCTTCGGATGGTACGACAATGAGTGGGGCTATTCGAATCGGCTAGTCGATCTATCCCGTGTGATTGGTGGACGGGTTTCGTAGTGCTCTTACCCTCTATTGACTCATTGGGTGATTTGAACGGAAAGTCCGTCCTCGTACGCGTTGATTTCAACTGCCCCGTGGAAAGTGTGGCCGGTGAGCTTCGAGTGACCGACGACTTTCGTATTCGAGCGGCGATACCGCTCTTCGAGGAATTGAAGGCGCGTGGTGCCTCGGTGACGGCCTGCACGCACTTTGGACGTCCCAAAGGCCGTCCCGACTCCCAGTTCGATGTGGCACCCATTCGTCGACATTTGGACAGCTTGGTGGAAAACGTACGTCTCTTAGAGAATCTCCGGTTCCATCCCGGCGAAGAATCAAACGATCCCGAGTTTGGAGCCGACCTCATCCGAGGATTCGATGCCTACGTCAACGAAGCATTCGGAGCCAGTCACCGCGAGCACGCCTCGATTATGTTCCCGCCAACAGTTGTACCGTCGGCGGCGGGGCCAAATTTACAACGCGAAGTGGAGACGCTGCTCGCAACGCTGTCTCACCCTCAGCGACCATTTGTCGCGGTGGTCGGTGGAGCCAAGGTTGCCGACAAACTTGGCATTACTAAAGTTCTCGCTGACCGAGCCGATTCCGTCATTATCGGGGGTGGCATGGCCTTCACATTCTGGAAGGCATTGGGATGGCCGATCGGCGACTCTCTTGTCGATGACGCTCGCGTTTCAGAGGTTCGCGAGATTTTGGCGTCAGGTCACGTTGTTCTTCCCACGGACGTATGGTGCCTTCCCACGGGCTCGCCCTTCGGTTCCGGCGGCGATACAGAGCCTGTTCTGAGATCTCGATCGGTTGGTGTCGGCGAGATGGGACTCGACGTGGGACCGGAATCTATCGAGGCATTCCGCCGTGTACTCGAGAGTGCCGGCACCGTGTTGTGGAACGGGCCGATGGGTGTTTTCGAGGATCGTCGTTTCGAGCATGGAACGCGTTCCATTGCGGAGACACTCGCGGAGATTGGTGCGACAACAATTGTCGGTGGGGGAGATAGCGCTGCCGCCGTCGAGAAGTTTGGGGTGGCGTCATCAATGAATTTCATTTCGACGGGCGGCGGGGCCTCACTCGAACTGCTGGAGTACGGAGACTTACCCGGCCTGCGCGCACTGCGAGGAGAATCGTGACCAAAGCATTAGTCATCGGTAACTGGAAGATGAATATGGACTATGTGGAGGCGATTCATCTCGTCCAACAACTTGGTGTTCTCGTGCGTGGTCAGACGCTCGATCACACAGAGGTGGCGGTCGCGCCCCCATTTGTCGATCTGCGAAGCGTCACGTCCGTCATTGAGGCCGACCGACTTCCAGTAGTGGTAGCTGCGCAACACGTGCACTCTGCTGACGCCGGAGCTTTCACGGGTGAAATATCTGTCGCCATGTTGAAAAGGCTGGGAGTTAAGTACGTCCTGGTCGGTCACTCCGAAAGACGCTCTCTCTTTGGTATGACGGACGCAGTGGTAAGTGATACCGCAGCAGCAGTAACCCAAGGCGGAATGACCGCAGTGATCTGCTGCGGAGAGACGTTCGAGGAGCGGGAGCTCGATCGTACGACTGAGGTGCTCCAACACCAGCTGCAGATCGCCTTCTCAAAGATCAACACGAAGAACTGCGATCGTGTCGTGATTGCGTACGAACCAGTGTGGGCGATAGGGTCCGGTACGGCGGCAACAACGGAAGATATATCGCTGGCCTGCAAAGCCATTGACAGTGCGATTCCATCTTCATGGCCGACCAAGCCGAGGATTCTCTACGGTGGATCTGTCAACTCGGAAAACTGCGGCTCGATTGTCGAGAATTCGCCCGTAGATGGATTTTTGGTCGGGGGAGCAAGCCTCAAGGCGGACGACTTCTCGGCAATTGTCGGCATTACCAACGCCTGCTACCGTAGATAGTCCTAGGAGGTCGCGTGCTCACTGCAGTCGTCATGACAATTTCCGTGCTCACTGGAGTGGCACTGATCTTTCTCGTTCTCCTTCACTCAGGTAACGGTGGGGGTATGTCCGACATGATGGGCGGTTCAATTGGGGCTGTTGCCCAAGGAACGGCAGTGGCGGAGCGAAACCTGGATCGAATTACGATTGGCGTGGCCGTCGTTTTTGCTTTCACTCTGCTGGCGCTGGCACTGCGTCTGCAGTAACCGTGCGACGCTGGACGTCAGTTGCCGCCACCCTCTGCGTATTTCTCACTACTGCCTTTCCAGCAAGCGCTGCGCCACAGCGCTCTTCAACCCCGCCGGTTCTCCGTGTCTATATTCCCGGATCCTTCACCGGATGTACTGTCACTTCCAGAGGGACCTCCGAGGCCTTGGAGTCGATTCTGCAGCTCACGCGCCCTTCAGCTTTTTCCGTACACCCGACGGGAAGGTTTGTGGGCGCTGGTGGGCCAATAGCGAGCGCCGAACTTGTATCGGACAGTCCGCAGACTGTCCTCTACACCATCGATCCGAAGTTCGTTTGGAGTAATGGTGAGAGTTTCAGTGTGGACGATCTCCTGGATCGAGTTCGCTTAGGCGCAACATCGCATGCTCCTTGGGCCGACGGGTTTCATCGAATCAAAAGTGCCACGCCCGGAACGAATCGAAAGAGTTTGCGAATTGTATTTTCAACTCACTACGCATCATGGACGAATATGTTCCAAGGTCTCGAATATCGGGCTGCACCGAGATCGTGTGACATCCAGTCGGTTGCGCAACGACCGTCTCTGGGACCCTACCTTTTAGAGTCGTTGACCCAGACTCGCGCTGTGCTCGCCGCCAATCCACAGTTCCGGATTCGCTCTCAACAGTTTCGCACGGTCGTGATAGAAGCAGGGTTGCCACCGATTGCCACGAGTGGTCGACCAGTGGTCGACTACCGAAGTGACTTCAATGTCAGTGACTTGACGTGGATGTCCTCATTACCCGGTCGTTCAGGGAAGATTTCAATCTCGCAAAAACTCGTCGCGGTGACGTTCTCTCGGAGTTCCTCGGTAACCTCTGCACCCGACGTGCGCCAGGCATTGAGCCTGGCAATCGACCGTTGGTCGACTATTAATTCCGTCGTCGGAGACTTCACTCAGTTCACTACTCCCGCCGCTTCGTCACTACTGACACAAGGCCAATCTGGCTATCCCGGTTCGGTCTCAAAATTTCCGTACCTCGTCGCCGACACTACGACAACAACGGTTGCCACACCATCAATCGTCGGAAGTCATTCATTTGACTGTGTCAGCTGTGCGCGGACCGTTTTGGCCCAGCATCTTGGAGTCGCGGTCGGTGCAGTTACATCGAGTAACCGCCGTGGAGTCATCCGCCTTGGTGTCGTTCCGGGTCGCCTCCAGCTGGCGGCAGCCCAAGCAGTGTCTCGGGGTTGGAATGCACTCGGTCTGAGCACACGGATTGTTCCGGTGCCCTCTGAAGTGGGTTTGAGCCAAGCCCTGACCCAGGGCCACGTTGATGCTGGCGTTACCACCATCTCCACCTCAAACGCGGGGCGAACGGGGGCGATGTGGAGTGGTCCTCGACGAGTTGGAGCCGTGGACTTTGGCTGGCGGAACGATCGTTGCAACGAAGCCTCAATCAGTGCGGAAGCTGACTTCAACAGCACGACATCGACACAGAAGTGGTTCGCCTGCGATCGTGAGATTGCCGAAAACTTCTGGCAGAGGCCTCTCTTTGCGGTCCCGTATTCGCTTCAGTGGACGAATACGGTGCTCGGCGTGGCACCCTCGAACACTTTGGCGGGCTTCATAGACCAGGTACCGCAATGGTCAAGTCTTCAGAATGCCGGCTAAAGACGAGACGCTAAAATCAAAGTCCACGTCGAAGTGGTGAAATGGCAGACACGCCAGCTTGAGGGGCTGGTGCTCGAAAGGGCGTGCGGGTTCAAGTCCCGCCTTCGACACCACGATCTATCCGACCCTTGTGTTCGCATGGATGAGGAGGCCACAATGAAGCATGTGCTGTTTGTGGTCTATCCATCGCGCACCGATGCCCGAGACCTTGCCGAATCGACAATGGCGACACTGGAGCAGATGGGATATCGGAGCCAACTGCACTTAGTCGGGGGCGACGCAGCACCGGATTTCGAAGCAACAACGTTGATTGTAAGTCTTGGGGGCGATGGGACGTATCTTCACGCCGCTCGCTTAGCCCATACGCGTGGAGCCGTCGTCTTAGGTGTCAATCTAGGTCGCGTTGGATTTCTCCTTACGGTGGCCCCTACCAACTTGATCTCCAATATCACCTCAGTGTTGGACGGCACAGCTGCGATCGAGGAACGAGTCGTGGTGGAGGTTGCCGCTGATGGCTATCCGGTTTACAGTGCGGTCAACGAGATTGTTCTCGAGAGGGATCAACCGGGCCACATGGTGCGCGTCACCGCTTCCGTGAATGGCGACCAACTACTGACATATTCAGCGGACGGCGTGATGGTGGCTACTCCGACCGGCTCCACCGGCTACAGCTTTTCGTCGGGGGGTCCCGTGCTCGCAACGGACCTAAAGGCTCTTGTTCTCACCCCTGTCGCACCGCACTTCACGATTAATCGCTCCATTGTGGTGAGCGCCGATTCGACAATAGAACTTGAGGTTTTAGATCGATCCGGTGTCGTCGTAGCGGACGGCAACCGACTGTTTACCCTCTCCCCGGGAGAGTCGATTCGGGTGAGCAGATCGCCGGAGTCGGTGAAAGTAGCGATACCCCCTTCATATGGGTTTGGCGAGAGGTTACGTAAGAGCTTGCGTGAAGGACATGAGTAGCGCGGAACTCCTCTCACTCAGTGTCCGTGGACTCGGCGTCATCTCCGATGTCACTCTGGACTTTGCTCCCGGTTTCACTGTCATAACGGGTGAGACGGGTGCCGGCAAAACACTGTTAGTTGACGCGTTGACGCTATGTGTCGGTGGAGAGAGTCGAACCCCGCAGCGTGGCGATGAACTTGAGGTCAGCGCCGTCTTTCGACAGGATTCGGTTGGTGAAGTGTGCCTGCAGCGCTCCGTGACATCGTCGCAGCGACTGAAGTCGTTCATTGACGGCGCTCCAACTAGTTCCGAATCGCTTCGTGTGAGAAGCCAAGATTTACTAATAATCCATGGACAACATGACTCTTTGCGTCTGAAGAATCGCACAGAAGTTCTCGCGATGCTGGATCGATTCAGTGGTATCGATACGTCTGAGCTGGACAGACTGCGCGCCGAACGACAGCGGCTCATCGACGAACAAGTTGAGCTTGGCGGTGACCGTTCGGAACGTTCGCGTCAGCTTGAGTTTGCGCGATTTCAGATCGACGAGATAAACCGCGCCGCACTGACCACCGACACCGAGATTGAGGAAGTGCTAGAGAGGCTCGAATCACTGACAGAGATTGAAGATCAAGTCCAAGCGATTAACAGGGTAGGAGTGAGCCTGGACTCGGAAGGAGGGCTGGACGACTTCGCGATGGCGGTATCGGCCTTAGGGACTCACGGGGAGATCGGTCTTCTCCGCGAGCGAATTCTTGAAGCAATCCGCGCAATTCGGAACGATACGGGAAGTCTTTTGGATCTGATCGACCCAGAACGCGTAGATGCTGCCGAGATCGACGTTCTTAATCGGCGAGTTGACACATTGCGTAATCTCGCACGCAAGTATGGAGGATCTCTTTCGGACGTCATTCGTGCCAAGAGGGACGCCGAGTCACTTGTCGATCGTTTGGCTGGAGCGGAGGAGAGGTCCGAGATCGTTCGGACGCTTCTAGCTGAATACGAGGAGTCCATACGACGTGAATCGTCCCGTGTTCGCAATCTCCGTGAGAGTGGAGGGCATCGCTTTGCCGGCGAAGTGAATGGCTATATGTCGCGAGTTGCTCTTCCCAATGCACGGATTGAGGTAATTGTGAGTGGGAACGACGGCTCCGATGTGGAACTACATTTCGTGCCTAACCCCGGCGCCAAAGGAGGACCCATCCAGCAGATTGGTTCGGGCGGCGAGCTCAGTCGGGTTCTCTTGGCTGTTTCTCTCGTGACGGGTGAATCAGGGAAAGTCACTGTCTTTGATGAAGTGGACAGCGGGATTGGTGGCAACGTTGCACAGTCAATTGGTCAGTGTCTCCGCGACCTGGCTACGGAGCAGCAGGTGATTGCCGTCACCCACTTGGCCAGTGTGGCGGCTCAGGCCGACCACCATTTCGTGGTAGAGAAGCACGTGATCGGGGAGTCAACCAGGACGATTGTTCGGGCAGTATCTGGGTCCGAGCGGGTCTCGGAAATTGCCCGAATGCTCGCCGGAGATGGCGCAACCACTGAATCACGGGCACTTGCCGAGCGACTTTTGCAACGATGACCGCATAGCCGATCTGACCACGGTAAGGTATAGGTCCGTGGCCAGCGGAAAACCCCCAACGAAGTACATATTTGTAACCGGGGGAGTTTCAAGTTCTCTCGGTAAGGGATTAACGGCCGCATCCCTCGGACGTTTATTGCGACTTCGCGGACTTCACGTCACCATGGGCAAGCTGGACCCCTATCTAAACGTTGATCCAGGAACAATGAACCCTGGAGAGCATGGTGAGGTATTTGTTACCGACGACGGTGGCGAGACCGATCTAGACCTGGGTCACTATGAACGATTTATCGATGAGCCACTCACGCGACTTTCAAACACCACCACCGGCGCTATCTACCAAAGTGTTATTAACAAAGAACGTAAAGGTGACTACCTCGGTAAAACCGTCCAGGTGATTCCGCACATCACCGATGAGATTAAGGAACGGATATCGCGATTGGGCTCCACGGGTGCCGATGTGGCGATAATTGAGATAGGTGGCACCGTCGGAGACATTGAAATTATTCCTTTCATTGAGTCAATCCGACAGTTTCGACACAACGTGGGCAAAGAGAATGTTTGCTATATCCATCTGACTTTGGTCCCGTATCTTGAGGGGTCGGGTGAGCACAAATCAAAGCCAACCCAGCACTCGGTATCGACGCTCCGCAGCATGGGTATTCAGCCCGATGTGATCGTGTGTCGTTCTGACGCTCCGGTTCAACCCGACATGAAGCGAAAGATTTCTATGTTTTGCGACGTGCCTACTGAGGCCGTTGTTTCAGCAGTCAACGCGTCGAGCTTGTATGAAATTCCCCTCAACCTGCATGAGGAGGGCTTGGACGCATACGTGTGCGGAGTTCTCGGAATTGACGAAACGCGGTATCCGATCGACCTCACGGTGTGGAGCGACGTGACTCGTTTGGTCAGCGAGGCCTCAAAACCGATCCGTATTGGACTTGTTGGCAAATACGTAAACATGTCCGACGCGTATCTTTCCGTATTTGAATCAGTGACACACGCTGCAATCCACTCAGGCTGTCGGGTGGAATTTGTGAAGGTTGATGCGGAGAAAATTCCTGATGACTTTAAGCCCACGTATCTCCGAACGTTAGACGGTGTGATTATTCCGGGAGGCTTTGGCGAGCGGGGTATTGAAGGAATGATTTCAGCAGCTGAAACCTGCCGCACTGAGATGATTCCAACTCTCGGCATCTGCCTAGGTATGCAGATCATGGTTATTGAGGCTGCGCGTAATCTTCTTCGTCAGCCGAGAGCCAACTCCAGAGAGTTTGACGCCGAAACGCCATTTCCCGTCATTGACTTAATGGCCGACCAGCTTGAGGTAACAAACAAGGGCGGCACCATGCGGCTGGGAGCCTACCCAGCAATGTTGACCGAGGGAAGCTTGGTCGCATCGCTGTACGGTACACCAGTGGTTTCTGAGCGACACCGTCACCGCTACGAGTTAAATAGTCGATATTCCGATGAGTTTGAGCGTGTCGGCATCGTGTGTAGCGGGCTGTCACCTGACGGTCGGCTCGTCGAGTTTGTTGAGCACAGTCAACATCCGTACTACGTCGGAACCCAGGCTCACCCTGAGTTCAAATCTCGCCCAAATCGACCGCACCCGCTCTTTGCGGGACTGATACATGCGGCGTCACGGCGAGCGGACGAGAGAGACGGACGACTACCCGTTGAAGAGAGTGTCGCGCCGTAATGGCGGAGTTCCAAATCGTCGATAGCCAGCGACTTCTTTCTTCATTCGTTTTCAACGTAGACCGCGTGACAGTTGTTGGTGATGAGACGTTCTACCGAGACGTCGTTCGCCATCCCGGTGCAGTTGCCATAGTTGCTGTGAATAAAGATGACGAGGTTGCGCTGTTGAGGCAATGGCGCGTCACCCTCGGACATCAGCACCTTGAAATTCCTGCCGGCACGTGCGATGTCGCCGCCGAGGATCCCCTTGCGACCGCAAAGAGGGAGCTTCTCGAAGAAATCGGAGCGACCAGTGAAGAGTGGACTGAGCTCTGCAGCTTTTACAACTCACCCGGCTGGACCGATCAAACGACTGTAGTTTTCCTCGCTCACAACATTGAACTGACAGAGTCTCGCCCGTCGGGACCGGAGGAAACCGCAATGGAGGTTGAGTGGTGGAGTAGGGCTCAAGTGCAACAGCTGCTCCAACCAGGGTGTTTTCTCGACGGCACAGCCACCATCGGACTACGTACATGGCTCTCGCTCCCTTAGAGTCGTCGTTTTTGGTTGATCAGTACCTTTTGATGCTGACCGTCAGTAAGGGACGTTCCAATGCGACAATCTCGGCCTACACCAGCGATTTTTCGCTTCTCCTGCAACGGATCCCCGATCTCACAACGGCGAGTCCCGATGATTTTGCTGAATACTTTTCGAAACTTCGTGAAGAGGGTTTTGCATCGTCAACGGTGGCGAGGTCTATGAGCGCCGTGAGGGGGCTATTCCAATATCTACTTGAAGAACGTCTCGTTCCGAGCGATCCGACAACACTCTTGCCAACCGTGCGGCGCGACAGATCGCTGCCGAAGGCGCTCTCCGAGATCTACATCAAGAACCTCCTTGAGTCGATTACGGGTACTGGGATTCTCGACTATCGGGACCGAGCGATTATCGAATTTCTCTACGGAACTGGCTGTCGTGTGAGCGAGATG
>JAGWWX010000001.1 GCA_018970215.1 Acidobacteriota bacterium
ACCCACTCCACCTGGGGCATGAAGCCCATGTCGGCCATGCGGTCTGCTTCATCGAGCACCAGCGAGTCCAGCTCCGTAACGTTCACTTCCCCACGGTCGCCCAGGTCAATGAGTCGACCAGGTGTCGCAATGATGATGTCGACGCCTTGCTTGAGTTGCTTGATCTGCTTTTCGATATCGGCTCCGCCGTATACGGCGACGGTACGTAGTCCGACCGACGCCGCCAGCGGCTCAACCACCTCAAAGACCTGGACGGCGAGTTCGCGGGTCGGCAGCAGCACGAGACCCTTCGGGGTGGCCACGCCACCGCGGGGACCACGGTCCCCCTCGGCAATTCGCTGAATCATGGGGAGACCAAAGCCCAACGTCTTTCCCGAACCGGTCTTGGCTTTTCCGCAGACGTCGCGGCCCGCCAGCGCATCGTGAATCGTGAGCGCCTGAATAGGAAAGGCCGTCGTAATACCCTGGCTCGCCAGGGTGCTACAGAGATCGGCGTGGACGCCGAGTTCGGCAAAGGTTGTATCGGTGGCGTAGGAGTCGGCCACCGATGTGGGTGCATCGGACATTTCAAACAACGTTTCTCGGTCGGACCCCGAACCGCGTCGTCAGGGAGGAAATGTGGGCCCAAGCGAACTAGTGGTCTCGCTTCCTCTCTAGTCTACGAGCGAAACCAACACGGAGGTAGGTATGGCGAAATTAGAGGCCGGCACGAAGGCTCCCGCCTTTACGTTGCTCAATCAGGACGGAAAGAAGGTCTCGCTAAAGGACTTTGCGGGTCAGCGCGTCATCGTCTACTTCTACCCCGCTGATGACACCCCAGGGTGCACCAAAGAGGCCTGCCAGTTCAATGACAACTTAGCTGCCCTCAAGAAGGCTAAAACCACCGTCATTGGGATCTCGCCGAACTCGGCCGAGAGCCACCAGAAGTTCCGGGAGAAGTACGGCTTGAAATTCGACCTACTCGTCGACGCCGACAAGATGGTCATGGAAAAGTACGGGGCCTTTGGCGAAAAGATGATGTACGGCAAGAAAGTGATGGGGGTCATCCGCTCCACGTTCATCATTGGCCCCACGGGCCGGATTGAAGCAGCGTGGTACGGCGTGAAGGCCGATGGGCACGCCGCCAAAGTGGTCGCCAGTCTCTAGCGGGTGCGCGAAACAAAAGACCCCCCGGCATCGCCGGGGGGTCTTTTCGTACTACGAACTACTTCAGGGTCGTCACCGACTTCGCGGTGTCGTCCGAGGTCCCGATGGCATTGGTTGCCGTCACCGACACCGTGTATCCGGTGTTGGCGGTGAGGCCCGTCACGACCACCGGCGTACCGGGTGTGACCGAGCCACTGCGCACCACCGTGGTGCCCTTCGACACGGTGTAGGCGTACGCCGTGATCTCACTGCCACCATCGTTCGCCGGAGCCGTCACCGCAATCGTGAGGCCCGTCTTCGTCACGGACGACACGGTCAGCGTCGGAGCGTCGGGCGCCTGGAGCGCGGGCGTTACCGGATCAGAGACACCGGAGATCTGCGACGTGCCCTTGGCGTTGGTCGCGACCACAACGAAGACGTAGGCCGTGTCGTTCGCGACGGCCTGCGGGTCACCTTCGGTGCAGGTGGTCTTTGTGGCCGAGCAGTACACCGTCCAGTTACCGAGGTCGGCGAGGTCCGTCGACAGCGGCGCACCGTTGGCGAGGTAGTCCTCTGACGTCGTGTAGTACACGGTGTAGCTGGTGATGGTCAGACCGTTGTTCGCCGGAGCCGTCCAGGTCACCTTCACGTTGGCGTTCTGGGCCGTGACGTCCGGCGCGGCAGGACGGGCCGGAGCGGACTGCTGACCGGAGACTTCGACCGACACGCGGCGGTTCTTGGCGCAGGCGTCGGACGCCCCGTTGGTTGAACAGCCCGAACCGTAGAGGGTGCTAATTCCCTTACCCACGGCGGTCAAGTTCACGTTCGTCACGCCCAACTTCGACAACGCATTCTTCAGGTAGTTCGACGCGTTCGTCGCACGTGTCGTCGACAGGGTCTGGTTGGCCGCGGCCGATCCGTCGTCGTCGGTGTAGCCCACGAACTCGACGCATCGATAAACCTCGTAGACAGTGACCTTGCCCCTCCGTTGGGACAAGACTCGAGGTCTAAACCTACCATCTAGAGGTAAGGACTAGACGGACAGTATGCGATTAATTCTTTTTACTTTCGTCGACAGCTCTCTGAATACGGTGTTCACTTCGCACGACCCTGATCCGGTGGCTAAATCCAAGGATGGCCAGAACGGCAATGACGGCGATTATCGGGTACTGCGCCACCTTGAATGCCCCGGCGACGTGCTCCCAGTTGGCCCCGAGGGCGTACCCGATGGCCGTTAATACTCCGACCCAGATCGTGGCACCCAGTGTGGTCAGAACAGCAAAGTGCCCTCGCCTCATCTTGGCCAGACCGGCGGGGACGGAAATCACCGTCCGAACAACCGGAATCACCCGACCGAGAAATACGGAGAGGTCTCCCCACCTCGCGAACCACCGTTCGGCGGTGTCGAGATCTTTATGCGTCAGGAGGACCCACTTCCCGTATCGATCGACGATGGGTCGACCGGCGTAACGACCAACTTCGTACGCAATCACTGAACCAACGAGAGATCCGACCGCCCCAATCGCTATCACCACCACGATATTGAGTGGACTGTCACCCGCAATGGCCGTCGTGCACATGGCGCCGCCAAATGCGAACGTTACCTCGGAGGGAATCGGAACGCACATTGACTCCACAATTGCGAGGAGAAAGAGGGCGAGATATCCATGTTGCTGGATGAAGTTCTGCATACCTCTCAGTTTCGCAGGCGAACCAAACGAAAGTGGGGCAAACTGTTGGAGGAGGGGAATATGTCCACAATCCCAACGTGGGAGACGATCAGTGCCGATTGGGTCGCGGGTCATATCGGCGCCCCTTTGGGTCTCAGTCTTCGTATGTCGCCTGTGGGAACCGGACAAGTTGCTGAGTGTCGACGCCTCGAGCTGCTCGACGGAGACCTCGTCATCGCTTCGGTCGTCGCGAAAATGGCGTCGAGTGACCCTACGAGCGCTGCCACCGCCGCGGCGCAGCGGCTGTATCTCCGAGAAACGTCCTTCTACCGAGAACTCGCCCCGGATATCGGCACACCCACGCCCACGTGCTACTTCAGCGATTATGACGACTCCGATCAGTTCATTCTTCTATTGGAAGATCTCTCGCCCGCGACTCCCATCGACCAATTCCAGGGACTCACTCGAGAACACGTTGAACGAGGTCTCCGCGCACTCGCTGCACTGCACGTTCCTACAATGCAACGACCAGAACTCTTCGCCGCGGGGTGGCTCGGTGGTACCAAAGCGGCACTCGCTCCCCTGTACCAGGCAATCCTGCCCGGTCTCTTTAGCAACTTTCAGGAACGTTTCGCTCACGCAGATCCCGACGTCCTGACACTCGTGGCCGAGTTCACACAACGCCTGGGTACCTACAGCACCCAACGTTCAGATTTCGAGTGCGTCGTTCACGGTGACTTTCGAACCGACAACCTCATCTTTGAAGGACGAGGTGGCGAAGTTCCTCTCGCGGTCGTTGATTGGCAGACCGTGTCGGTAAGTTCCCCATTTCTCGACGTGGCCTATTTTCTCGTTACCAGCGTCGAACCCGACGAACTCATCGCTCAGTCGCACGAACTACTCGCCCTCTACTGCGATGCTCGGGCGCGGCTCAATAGTCCCGTTCCCTTCGACATCGCGACTCGCGAGCTCGCTCGCTACGCCCTGCAACCCGTGGCCATGCTGGTCCCCGCTGCCGTCATCGTGGAGCGAACCGAACGCGGGGACCGGATGTTTCTCGAGATGTTGCGGCGCGCAACGACCGTATGCCGGGAGTGGAACTCATTGGAAGAACTGGATCGCCATGCTGCTGCCTGAAGACGATTTCCCTCTCCACCAAGCTCCCGTTCCCCTCGCTCATTCGATGGGCGGCCATCCCAACGCGTACGACCGCTTTTGGTTCAACGGACTTGCCGATGGCGCATTCTTCGCCGTGGCGCTCGGCCTCTACCCCCAACGGGGCGTGATCGACGGCGCGTTTGCCGTGGTCGAAGACGGTATCCAGCGTTCTGTCTTTACGAGTGATGCCCTCGTGGACCGACGAACTCACGTCGGACCACTATCCATTGAGATTGTGGAACCGCTCCGCGTCAACCGCATCACGCTTCGTGACAACGACTTTGGGCTGCGGGCCGATCTCACGTACCGCGCTCTCACCGCAACTATCGAAGAGCCCCGACAGACCATGTACGACGGGTCGCGCATATTTATGGATGTGACGCGCGCCACGCAGATGGGGCACTGGGAGGGGTGGATTGAAACTCCCGCGGGACGCCGTGACATCAATGGAGTGGTCGGAACAAAGGATCGCTCGTGGGGTGTTCGGCCGGTCGGTGAGCCCCTGCCCGGCGCTCCTTCGACTCGCGCACCCCAGTTGGCGTTTCAGTGGGGTCCCCTCTTTCTCGGCGAGAGTGCCGTGCACGTGATGTCCTTTGATGACGCCGCCGGTCGCCACCTTCATCACTCCGCCGGGATCTTGCCGCTGGAAGGACCGGCCCAGCACGTGTCAGGCGAGTTGACCTGCGAGTGGCAGCCCGGAACTCGATGGATGTCGTCGGGACAACTGATCATTGACCATCGCGAATTCCGCGTGACGCCGGTCGGAAGATTTCACATGCGCGGGGCGGGGTACTCCCACCCGACGTACGCCCACGGTCGATGGCACGGCGGACTCGTCATCGCGGGTGAGACACTCACAACCGACGAGCTCGATCCACTGGAGTATCACAACATCCACGTTCAACACATCGTGAGCGTTGACGGTCCACTACCGGGTGTCGGCGTCGTGGAGCAGCTCATCATTGGACCCTACGCTCCGGCGGGAGTCACCGGACTGTTAGACGGCGTTCCGTCGCCGTAGCCATCGCGTCATTTTGTCGACGCGTCATAGCCCGGGAGTACGTTGGTTCCATGAAACTCGAAACAGGAAATCTCTACTTCATCGCTGAACGCGATGTGTTAACCAATACGATGTCTTCCTATTACAAAATCGGACTCGTGAAGGAGTCGCGCCAAGGCGACGAAAATACGCGACTCAAAGAGCACCAAACCGGAAATCCTCGCAAGCTGTCAGTCGTTGACTTCCTGACGTCACCCGCGGTGAACGAACTCGAGACCCGCATGCACCAACAGTTCGCAACACGCCGAGTTTTTGGTGAATGGTTTGACCTCTCCCCCGCCGAATTGAAAAAGGCAATCGCTGCGGCAACGCAATTCGTTGCGCGACAGAACGATCTCGTCCCTGTGGCGAAGAAGGCTGCCCAGAACAAGGAAAAGGGATCTAACGGCAAATTGGCCAAACCCACTGCCGACGACCGTGACAACTTTGCCGCCGCACTCCAGGCTCAGGCCGGTACAAAACTCATCGAAAGCATCACCAAGGCGACGAAAGAATGTTTCGATGAGGTGAAGGGCCTCGATGTTTCACCCTTTATCAATTACGGTGAATCCAACAAGTCTCAGTTTGACGAAGAGAAGTTCAAGGCAGAGCAACCAGCGCTCTACAAAAAATTTCTCAAGGACCAAGCAGTCTCCGCTCGATTCACATGGGTCAGTGACAAGTCCGTGGACCGCACAATTCCCAAGAAGGTTGTGGAAGCCGTTCAGGCTCAACAGATGCTCATCGACGCAATCTCAAAAAAGAAGCCATCGATGGCGGCACTAATCGAGCTCCACATGGGGATTCTCGACTTACTGCAGTTCAAAGGACAGTTCTATTGGGACTCCGAGGACGCCAAAGCCCGGGCCCAAGCTCGATGCGGCTCCTTTGACGGCATTGATGGCGTGTGTAAGTGGGTTCGTTCGGGAGCAACGGAGCGCAAATTCGATCGCGGCGCCTTCAAGAAGAGCCACTCCGAGACTTTCGACCGATACGTCACGTATCGAACCGTGGGCAGCCTTGGTCTGGTTGAGATGCGCAAATACCCCACGCGCTAAACACTCACCGCTGGTGCGTGCTACACCAGTAGGTCGTCCGGCCCCCGATGGTGGCGCTACGCATTGGTGAACCATCGCGCGGGCACACGCCGCCGGGGGTTCGCCCGCGCATGTGGTCGCCCGTGTGAGATCCTCCCCGTCGACGCAAGGTCGTCATCGTTGATTTCCACGCACGATAGAGGTCATCACGCTCTGAGGGACTCAAGGTTCCGGCGGCGCGCGTTGGGTTGATACCGGCACGAAACAACATTTCGTCGCCGAGCAGATTGCCGATACCAGCAACGCGCGACTGATCGAGGAGAAAAGCCTTCACGGCGGGGCCCGGCGACGTCACACTTGACATCACCCGGTTGAAATCGCGGCGCGAGATAGCGAGTGCGTCGGGACCTAGTTCACTGAGATCGGGTTCAACTTCAACGCGCCCGAGACGACGGGGATCATGCAACACAAGATGCCGACCATCCGCGAGTTCTACTCCGGCCCGAATCCACTCTCGCCGAAAGGTGTGTGGTCCGTAGAAGAGTCCCTCGATTCCCCGCGAAGAATCGAGGAGTAGCACGCCGGTCATTCCAAATCGCATACCTAATACCGGTCCATCGGTCGCGAGGAGCAAGAGTTTGCCCCGACGATCAGTGCCGGTAATCGTTACGCCCTTGACGGCACGCGCCCACAGGCCGGGTGAGCTCAGCTTCTTGGCCGCATAACTATCGGACCAGCCTCGAACTATTCGTGCGCCGACCGTCAACTCCGCAAGTGTGCGGTACGACTCCACTTCCAATATTTCGGGCACGTCAGCAGGGTACCGGTCGGCGCGGACGTACTCGCAAATCGCTACCAAAGATCGGACTACGACTACTGCGAGAGGAACCACTCTCCCCACACAACGTCGGTGTTCAGCGTAGGGTGGGGCGGTGAGCAGTGAAAAGCCCAACTGGGCCGAACTCTTTAGTGAGGTTGTCACGTCGGGACTCTGTACTGGGTGCGCCGGATGCGTGATTGCGTGTCCGCACGACGTTCTCTCGTATACGGATCTCAATGGAGCGTACAAACCATTTCACCTCGACATCGATGGCGACGAGTCCAGTTGCACGCACGAGACGTGCACCATGTGTACGAGAGCGTGCCCGCGATTTCGCGCGTGGGAACCAGAAGTCGATAGCCATCGATTTGGCCGAACGCGGACGGACGACGAGCTCTACGGCGTAGGAGACGTCCTTCTTGTTCGGGCCCGAGAGTCTGCGACCCACGACGCGGGACAAGACGGTGGACTGGTATCGGCGCTCTTGATCTACGCCCTAGAAAATGACGTCATCGATGCCGCGTTGGTGAGCGGTCTCGAGGGCGATGGCTCCACGTGGAAGGCCGAACCCCGCGTGGTAAGGACTCGCGAAGAAGTACTGGCGACCGCCGGTTCGCGGTACACGTACTCCCCCAATCTCATGGCGTACCAACAGGCAGTGGACGCCGGCTACGAGCGGCTCGCCGTGGTGGGCATGGGGTGCATGGCCTCGACGCCCGGAGTGATGCAGGCTCGCAAAGCCGGCAAGGTTGCTCGGCGCCTCGGTCTCACGATCGGTTTGCTGTGTTCCAAAACGTTCAATGACGCAATTTTCGACGAGCTCTTCGAAGCCAAATACGGGATTGCGAAGGCGAACATCCAAAAAATGAACATTAAGGGTGTCTTTCAAATCTGGACCAAAGATGGCGCCTACCACGAAGTCCCGTTGAAAGAGGCCCACGCGTGGACTCGAGAAGGCTGTGAGCACTGCCCGGACTTTTCGGCCGAACACGCCGATATCTCCTGTGGCGGCATCGGCACCTTCGCCGACTGGACTCTCACCATCACCCGAACCGACCAAGGTCGGTCCCTCATCGCAGCACTGATTGACGCCAACCTGGTTGACGTCAAGCCGATTGATGAGGATCCCGACGCCCTGGCGCTCCTCAAGAAGTTGGCACGGCTGAGTCGGCGGCGCTGGCCCGAGTCGGCCGATCCGTCACCGCGACGTATTCCGGTAACGGCGGGCTAGCCCCCTCGTAGATTGTCGTGGTGGCATCACCTCGCCCCACCACCATCCTCCTCGTGCGTCACGGCGTGACGTCGACGACCGGCAAGATCTTGCCTGGTCGTGCTCCGGGACTTCACCTCTCCGACGCCGGGGTGGGGCAAGCCGAAGCGGTCGCTGCTCGGATCGCACCCCTTCGACCTCGTGCGCTCTACGCCTCACCACTCGAACGCACGCGCGAGACCGCGCGACCGATCGCCGCGGCAATCGGGAAACGAACGGTGGTGCATCGGGGACTCGTCGAATGTGACTTCGGTGCGTGGACGGGGAAAACTCTCACTTCGCTCTCCAAAAAGCCCGAATGGCGTCAGGTACAAGACTCACCGAGCACCTTTCGCTTCCCCGATGGCGAGAGCTTCATCGAGATGCAACAACGAATGTGGGACACCCTGCACACCCTCGCCGAACGCCATCGCGGAGGAACCATCGTCGCCGTGAGTCACGCCGATCCCATCAAGGCGGCCGTGGCCATGGCGCAAGGAATTCCCCTGGACCTCTTTCAGCGCACGGTGATTTCGCCGTGCTCCGTGTCGGCCATCGTGTTAGGCCGAGGACGACCCATGGTTCTCTGTGTCAACTCCCTCTCGCAGCTCACGGAACTTCGACCCTCGTGAACTACGAGTTCTCCTCCCCCACGCGCGTCATGGTCGGCACGCGCGGTGATGTTGGCAATCGACTCTTTCTGGTTCAGGTTCGCGAAGGTCGGCGGCTCGTCATCGTGAAGTTCGAAAAGTTACAGCTCGCCGCCATGGCCGAATGGATTGGCACGGCCATCAAACAGTTCACGCGACCCGGACACCTACCCGACGACTTTTCGCTGGAACCAGAGTACGAAGTTGACGTCGTAGCGGGCGAAATTGGCATGGGAATTGATGACGACCGCGAACGCATCGACATTGACATCACGTCGGTCGATGACGAAGACAGTGTCACACTGTCTCTCAGCAAAGAGCAGGCGGGCGGATTTGCGATTGCCATAACCCGCCTCGTCGAAGCGGGCCGACCTCCCTGTCCCCTCTGCAGTCTTCCCCTGGACCCACGTGGTCACGACTGTCCACGAACCAATGGGTATCGCGCACCAATCCGATGAAGAACGACGAGGTTGTGCGTCATCTTCGCGACGGTGACATCGAGGTTGTCGGCAAGATTGCGGCTTCGTCGAACCAAGCCCTGCTGGTCGACGTCACTCACGGTGGGACTCGTCTCTCGGCGTGTTATAAAACGGAACTCGGCGAACGACCACTGTGGGACTTCCCTGAAGGTCTGTGGCGCCGTGAAGTAGCCGCGTGGCGACTTGCGGACGCGATCGGCCTCGATCTCATTCCCGTCACGGTCGAGAGGAACGATGGACCATACGGGCCAGGATCGTTACAACTCTGGGTGGCGACCGCCACGGACGATCACTACTTCACCGTCCGTGATCGAGAGGAGCTGCAGCCATGGTTCATGGCGCTGGCCGCGTTCGACGTCATCGCCAATAACACTGATAGGAAAAGTGGACACGTGCTCTTTGACGGTTCCCGCTGTTGGGGCATTGACCAGGGTCTCTGCTTCGGTGACGACAGTCAACTGCGAACTGTCATCTGGGACTTTGCGGGAATGCCCCTACCCACGCACGTCATCGAGGCTCTCACCAGGGCGACTGCGGTGTCGAACGATCTCTTTGCCGATCTCCTCACGGTGCGCGAGATCAACGCGATTCGCCAACGAGCAACCGAACTACTCAGTGACAACAGATTCCCCGTGCCGAACGACGACGGCGAGTGGCCGCCATATCCCTGGCCATTGATTTAAAGACAATGGCCCCGGGCAATCGCCCGGGGCCATTGACATATGTGTTCCTATCGGCTCTTGAGTTTCTCAATGAGGGCCGGGAGAACTTTGTGTACGTCACCCACGATGCCAAAGTCAGCAATCTGGAAGATTGGTGCGTCGGCATCCTTATTGATGGCCACGATGTTCTTTGAACCCTTCATGCCGACCATGTGTTGAGTTGCTCCGGAAATACCGGCAGCGATGTACACGGTGGGCTTGACCGTCTTGCCGGTTTGGCCAACCTGGTGACTGTAGGGAACCCAGCCGGCGTCCACGATTGCTCGTGAAGCGCCCGCCGCGCCGTTCAGCAACTTCGCGAGCTCCTCGATAAGTGCGTACGCCGACGCCTCGCCGAGGCCGCGGCCACCCGAGACCACGACGGGTGCTTCTTCGAGCTTCGGGCCAGTGCGCTCTTCCACGTGACTCGCCGAAATTTTGGCCGTGTTGGTCGCACCGAGATCGCCGGTCGCGATAGACGTCACGGTCGCAGCGCCACCGCCAGCGGGCTCGGCCGCGTACGACTTGGCGCGTACGACCACGATGCCGGGGCCTTCCGACGTAAAACGAGCCGTCACGACCTGCGTACCACCAAAGACCGGGTGCTCCGTCGAGCCGTCCGCGTTGTATCCCGTCACGTTGGTCAGCACGGGACGATCGAGTTTCGCCGAGAGACGACCCGCAATGTCACGACCGTCGTAACTCGTAGGAATCAAGACCACGTCGGGCGCACCGACCGAGGCGATTAACGCCTGAATCGCTCCCGCCACGGGAGCACCGGGCAGTGCTCCCGCGAGATCACCGGCGTCGTACAGCGTGGTGGCGCCGTACTCGCCAGCCTGCGCCGCGAACGATCCGCCGACGCCCCACGTAATTGCCGACACGGTACCGCCCAAGGAGCGGGCGTGAGTGAGAAGTTCCAATGTGGTCGTGGTGAATGAACCATTCGCCGGCTCGGCCACAACCCAAATGTTGTTTAGTGACATAACCACTCTCTCCTTACAGAACCTTGATGGATTCGAGGAATCCAACGATCTTGTCGGCACCATCGCCTTCATCGACATGCTTTTCACCAGCGTCGCGAGCTTCCGCCGCGACGACCGATGTGATCTGCTGACGGGCACCTGCCGCACCCGTCTCGGCACTCAGACCAAGGTCTGCGGCCGTCAACTCCTCGAGCGGCTTGCTCTTCGCCGCCATGATGCCCTTGAAGTTTGCGTAGCGAGGCTCCACGACTCCGGCCGTCACGGTGACGACGGCGGGCAGCGGTGAACTCACTTCGTCGTACCCACCGTCGGTCTGTCGATCTACTTTGACGGTGGTGCCATCGATGGTGACGGACTTCGCAAAGGTCACGGCGGGAAGGCCCAGGATCTCTGCGACTTGCACGGGCGTCGTGCCGGTGTAGCCGTCCGATGACTCGGTGGCGCACAAGATGAGGTCAGGGTTGATGCGACGAATGGCGGCAGCCAACACTTTGGCAGTGCCGAGCGCATCCGTGCCACGAAGAGCCTCGTCGGAGACCACTACAGCCTTCGCAGCGCCCATCGCGAGAGCGGTGCGGATGCCGGAGACATCCGCGGCTGAGCCCATCGACACGATGGTGACCTCTCCCCCGCCCGCCTTTTCGACGAGCTGGAGACCCATTTCGACGCCGTAGGTGTCGGCTTCATCCAAGATGAGTTTGCCCGTGCGGTCGAGGTTGTGAGTGGTGGCGTCCAAGGACTGAGGGGCCGCCGGATCGGGAATTTGCTTGACGCAAACGACAATGTTCATGGCTGCCAATCTAGGGCAATCCCTCGCCGCCTGATTCAGGGGTTCGTCGGTGCCTCCGCGCCCAAGGACAGGGCGAGGACGGGGTCGTCGGTGATGATGGTATCGACGCCCCAGTCGTACATTCGTTGCAGCGACGAGGCGGAGTTCACCGTCCACACGTTCACGGCTAACCCCCAGCTCTGCACCAGACTGACGTCACCTTCGTTCAACGTTTTGTAGTGGGGATGAACGGCGTCGAGACCTGCGTCCGCGGCGCGGCGCGAACAGTCGATGGTGGATTCGGTCCAGTTCAAGAGCCACCCGACAGGCACCGCAGGGTGAATCTTTTTTACCGCGAGACACGTGTCAAGGTCAAACGACGAGACAACGATGTCGTCGAGCCACTTCATCTGAGATAAAAGATCCATGACGTGCGTGGCGAGGGCGCCCGACGGGTCGTAGCCGGGGTCTTCGAACCAGTTCTTGATCTCAACGTTGACAGTGATACCGGTGCAGGCGGTCATGGCGTCGGCCAAGGTGGGAACATGGTGGGGCAGCTCTCCGACGGTCAGGTCGCAGATATTGCCACGACCGGCGATGCCGTAATCGTGATGAACGACGAGGGCGCCATCTTTGGTGCGACGCACGTCAAGTTCCACTCCGTGCACCCCGGCCGCTTTGGCCTCGAGGAACGCGGGCACCGTATTTTCGCGCTCGACGGTGTGCAGTCCCCGGTGGGCGTAGATCTGGCTCATAGACAAAAATCTAGAGGAGGCCAGTATCCCCTGTTATTACGAGGGATTAGCGGGAACTTTTTTCCAAGTACCCCTTGAAATTGTCATAGGTCATCGGTAGCCTTTTTCCTCCCCCCGCGAGCGTGGAGAGACGTTCGCCGTTGTCGAAAAAGAAATAGAGAATCACCATGTCACTCACCTGGAACCGCACCCACGATTGGGACGACGCCAACTGGCGCCTGAACGCCGCGTGCCGAGACACCACGCCCGACCTTTTCTTCCCCGTCGGCACCACGGGTGCCGCCGTGGACCAGATTGAGTCCGCCAAGCGTCTCTGCGATTCGTGTGACTCCAACAAGCACTGCCTGGAGTTCGCTCTTGCGACGAACCAAGAGTCGGGCGTCTGGGGCGGCACCACAGAAGACGAGCGCAAAAAGCTGCGCAAGCAGTGGTTGGCGAATCGTCGCCGCTCGCTGACGTTGCAGTAGCCAACTACCGCGGATACAGGCAGTCGTACAGACTGTCGCGCTGATCGCGGTCGCAGACATACACGCGCAGAGGGTCTGGAATTCGTTGCGGGTAGCTCACCTCGTTGAGGCGCCACCACGACGTTGAACCGTCCTCCGACGTTCCCGTCGGTCGGCCAAAGGCACTCGCCATCACCGTACGAAATGGTGTGGAGTCAAAAAATCCGGGGATAGGTGCCGAGAGACGGTTCGGCACAACGACAGCATCCACCCCCCATCGGGCGAAGGACTCGCGAAGTTGGCGGATTTCCGAGAGTCGAGGGGCGCGTCGGCCGAGAAATCCGTAAAACGACACGTCGTTCAATAAGTCGTATGTCGCGCGATCGTCGGGGGTTGAGTTGTAGAGCGAGGGACCGAATCCGCCAGACGTTCGAAAACGAAACCCTTCATTCGCTTGTTGGATGAGGAGAATGCCGCTATCCGGCGCAGGGAAGGCGACGATATTCGGTGGACGCGGATACTGCCGAGCAATATTCGATATCACGTTGTAGCGATGGACGGGCTGCGACACAATCGGAAACACCGAATGACTCGCCACGACCCACGAACCCACGATGAGTCCCGCGCCCACGAACGACACCGACCTCCGGCGATTCGGGACCGCCACGGCAGCGGCGGCGAGAATGCTCACGGCGAACCACACCCACACAACGAATCGAATGGGCATCATGTTGTGCACTACAGGTGCATGCCACACCACCGACCAGAGATTGACGCCGACGTGATCGCCGAGCGAAAGCCACAGCCCTCCGAGGGCGAGAGCGACCAGCCACCACGTCATCGCCCACCGTCGTCGGGTCACGACGAGAGCGGCGACACCAATCAAGCCCGCCCAACCGAGATACGTGGGCGACATCGAGGATGACGAAGAAACGAAGGTGTACATCGCCGACGTCGACTGCGACACCACCGTTGACAGTGACGTCAAGGACGAACCGGTAATGACACCTCGGGGCCAGACCCACTCGGCGAGTGGCGCGGGTCCGTAGAGTGCGTAGGCCGCGAGGGGTGCGACCACGACGAAAATGATCGGTGCGGCACCAACTACCAGGTCGCGCAGCCGCCTGATCGAGTCGCGAACCGGGCCGTGGCGCCACGCCTGCAGCGCCAGTCCCACCGTCACGACCACCAGCACGACGATGAACATGTTGGCGACAAGTTCGGAAAACAGAAGCAATTGCACGGCGACCACCACGGCCACGCGACGTCCGTTCTGGGCCGGGGTCCGTTGTTGTGTCACGAAGGTGTCGTAGAGATATGACGCGACCAGCGGCGGGGTGACGAGGTAGCCGACGTTCGTCCACCCCCAATTCATCGCGCAGAGCACGAGTGGGTTGAACCCCCACAGCAGTCCGGCTACGAGGCGACCAGCCGAGCGGGCGACGAGTGGCCGCACCGCAACGTACATCGCCATTGCCGACGCCACGGGCATCAGCAGTAACTGAAGATTGAAAGTGGCGAGTGGACCAAACAGCAGAGTTAGCGGAACCGAGACCAACGCGAGTCCCACGCTGCAGGGATTCGCCAACAGATTGAGCCCGTGTGGTGAAAAGACGTAGGACGAATACAAGGGATTCTCAAAGTGGGTGAGGGCGTGGGCGACCCATCCATTCGCCCAAATCAGCAAGCTCGGATCAAGACTCGGATACGTGGTGCGACGTCCGATGTACGGGAGAACCGACCTCATGAGCAGAAGCGATAGGGAGAAGTAGGCCGCGAAAGCCGCTAACGGTGGCGTCGGGCGCCAACGTTGCGCGGGGGCACGATCCGTCACGTCGTCAGGCTAACCGAGAGGGTAAAAATCAGGAAGTCTGCGGCACGCGGATCACGACGGAGGTCCCCGTTCCTTCACCCTCGGGAGCAGACTGCATCACGATGGTGCCCCGCAGTTGGTTGCGCACGAGGTCACGAACAATCGAGAGGCCCAAACTGTGGGGCACTTCGAGTGAAAAGTTCGCGTCCAGACCACGCCCGTTGTCACGGACTTCGGCCACGTACTGATTTTTTAACGTACGCAGAGTCACGGTGATGACACCTACGTCCGTTGACGTGAAATCAAGGAAGGCGTGTTCGGCAGCGTTCATCATGATCTCGGCGAGCACAATGGCTAGTGGCGTGGCGATATCGGTGGGCAGACTGCCGAGATCGCCGTCCACAAAAATCTCTACCTCGTGGGGCCCAAACTCCGACTCTTCCACCATGGTCACGAGTGAAGGGATAATTTCAGAAAACTCCACCACATCACCAGGCTCGCGTGAGAGCACTTCGTGAACGACCGCAATCGAACGGATACGACGCTCGGCTTCAAGAAGTGCAGTCCGGACAACCGACTCTTCACTTCGCCGGGCCTGCAGCTTCAAGAGGGATGACACTGTCTGCAGATTGTTCTTTACCCGGTGGTGAACTTCACGTATGGCCGCATCCTTACTCGTGATTTGGCGATCGAGTCTCTTCAACTCGGACACGTCACGAACAATCACCATGACGCCCGTGACGGCACCGTGAGCAAGTAGCGGGGCGCACAGAAAATCGATCGCGACGTCGCCGCGAGCCACATCCTCTCGACGAGGCATGGCGTACTCTTTGGCGCGCTCTAGTTCACGAACGTGAAGACCCATTTCCTTAAGGCTGCGTCCTTCGGTCGTTTTATACAGTCCAAGGCGGTGGAGAGCGTTCGTCGCATTGGGAGTGGAGAACTCCACCAGTCCCCGCTCGTCAATCAAGATGATGCCGTCGCCCACTCGGGGGAATCCTGGACCCGCCACATCGGACTCGCGATACGGGAAGGTGGCATCGCCCACCATCTGGCAGAACCGGTCAAAGATGTCGAGATAGACCGTTTCGTACGCCGAAGCGGGGCCCCGGAGTGGACCCTGAACCCGCACGAGAGCGGCGATCATCTCGCCATTGAATCCGACGGGAATAATCCAATTGGGAACCTCTTCGTCGACCCCCTCAAGGTGAGTTTCCCCCTTCACCACTTTCTTCGATTCAAAGGCCGAAGCGATAAGGGGCCAGCGCGAGCTGGTCTGCGTGGTACCGACGAGGTCGTCAACGAGCATGGTTGCTCGATTGTTGGGTCGAACTTGGGCGAGAACGACGTAGTCGTGATGTCCGTCGGGCGCAACCAAAAACATGTCAGAGAACGACAAGTCGGCGAGCAACGACCACGCCGCGACCAGCCGATGGAGGTGCGCCACCGCCTCATCGGCGAGTGAGGTGCGAAGTGACGCAATCTCACTGAGTGTTGCCATTATTGACCATTCCGTAGAGGTTGCATCTCGCGTTGCCGTCCACGAAACGTGGCGACTTCGTGGACGTTGTGTGCTTCGAGGAGTAGAGCGACGTCGTTCGCTCGTGCTCCTACTCGCTCCGCGCGGTGGGCGTCGGAGGCCATCGTGAAGGTGGCGCCGGCCGCAATAAATCGTTGCAGGAGACCATCGGCCGGATACTGCTCGCCAACGGGTTTAAACCAACCCGCCGAAGAACACTCAACGGACACACCGCTCGCAGCCACCGCCGCGGCCATCACGTCCCACCACGGTCGAGGATCATCCACGATGCGACCGGCCACTTTGATGAGGTCGGGGTGCGCCATGACGTCGACCGCATTGGTCGCCGTGAGCTCTTCGAATGCGAGCGCATAGTCCCGCCAACACTCTTCGAGAGCACGTGTATTCCACTCGGCCATCTGCACGGGATTATCCAGGTCATCAAACTGCCACGTTCCCAACCAGTGCACCGAACCAATAAGAACATCGAAGGGGTACTGCGCCAGGAGGTCCGAAACGACGTCCATCTGACCTCGGAAATAGTCGACTTCGAGGCCGATCTTCACGGGCAGGCCTTCATCCTTGGCTCGTTGGGCCAGCGCCACGTACTCCTCAAGTGAGTTCCGGGCGTGCCAATCGAAATAGTTCGCCATGGCCGTACTCGTTGGTTCGTGGGCGTGACGCATCCAAAAGTCACCCACCCGGTCACGTACGTCGACGAATCGGTGGGCGTGCTCCGTCAACGCCAACTCCGTGACTCCCGCGTCCTGCGCTACGGCGCAGTACTCCGCGATCTGGTCAAGTTGAAACCACACCGACGACTCGTCGTGCGGCCAGAGGTGCAGGTGGTAGTCAATCACAGCGCCTCCTTGTTCTTCACCCTAGAACGATTCAGCGTTCACTATGTGCTGACCCAATCGGACCACTCCGTCGAACGTATCGATGAGACCCTCGGCCGTCTCGACCCCAAAAACCGGTGTGGGTCCTGACGCCAAGGTCATGACAACCGCCATTTCGTCGAGTGCTCGGCGATGCCACTCCTCGGTCACATTGCAGAGAAGATCACGTACGCGAGCGGTGGCGACATCATCAAACTGTTGGGCGCGCAGTTCGCGAATCTCTTTTTCCACTGTCTCGCTATGGAGCGATGGCGGTAACAGGCGATTCACTAACCATCCCGCCACGCGAAGATCGCGGCGGCGTAACTCTTCATCGAAAAATGATGCTTCGGTGACGGGAATCCGTTCGGACGTTGATACCACCACAAAACGCGTCGAATCACGTCGCAGAACATCACTCACCTGGCGCGCACGGTCGACGAATCCGTCGTACATCGAATTCAGCAACAAGAAAAACTCCGTGATGTCCGCGAGAAACGCGGCTCCCAGAATCCGGTCGGCGATGTACATCAAAGGGCGGGCGGCGAGAGTGGTCACACTGGATCGGCTGGGAGCGATGAGCCACTTGAGAAACCGCGACGAGAAAAAATCAGCCATTCGTGTCGGGGCGTCCAAGAAGTCGAGAGCGTTTCGCGTCGGTGGCGTATCGACCACAATGAGGTCCCATTCGTCGCGTTGCACCAGTTCGTATAACCGCTCCATGGCGATGTAGTCATGGCTTTGCACGAATCGTCGGGTGATGTTCTGGTAGAGGACATTCCGCAGAATTCGGTCGGCGGTGGAACTGTCGGGAGCTTGTCGACGGATAAGTGCATCCCAACTTGCTTGGGGGTCGAGCATGGCCACACTGAGTTCACCGGACGTTGTCGGAACCCGGACTGGTTCATTTCCGATACCCGGTATGCCCAATGCGTCGGCTAATCGGCGTGCGGGATCCACGGTCACGACGAGAACTTTGCGGTTCGAGCTGACGGCAATGGCGCTCGCCAACGCCGCTGCCGACGTGGTCTTGCCAATCCCCCCAGGTCCGCAGGTGATAACGATGGTGGCTTCGTCAAGCGTGTCGGCGAGTTTCACTACAACACCTCGTCCGCGAGGGCGTCGGCGATGCGTTGCACCATGGTCGCGGGGTCATCAACTGCCACCACCGGTTGGGTAATCACGGGAAACGCGTGGCCCGTTATCGACACGAGACGAGCGAACTGCTCCTCGGCTTCACGGCGACGAATGAGTGCGAGCGATGACGCATCACGCACCGCTGCCGTCACGCGAAGCGTCGGATGCGTACCGGCGGAGACGGCCTGCGCCACCGTGAGGTCATCCCCGATGGCGAGTGGTTCTGGCATGCGATTCATGATCACGCCCGCAACCTTCACCTCCGTGTCAGCGGCGAGCCGGGCGAGCAGTTGTCCGGTTTCTGTCACGGGCATCTCTTCGGGTGTTGTGACGGCCACGACACCGGTGACGTCGGCCCGATGCAAAATGTCCACCATCCAGTCGGTCTGACCCCGAATGAGTCCGACGCGAACAAACGAGTTGATGGCTTGAGGAGCCGAAAGGTAGCCAACGACGTGTCCGGTCGCGGGTGCATCGACAACGACAAGATCGAAGTTGCTTTCGCGAACTTCGTAACACACTTTCCCGATGGTCAAGATCTCTCGCACGCCGGGCGCGGCCGTGGCGACAAAGTCCAACGCGGCGGCGAGTGGTCCGAGCTTGGTAACGACGGGAATTCGTAAGTTGATCTTTAAGTACTCACGGAGTGATGCTTCTGTCTCTAACACCATGAGGTGGAGATTGGGCTGTACCACTTTGGGCTCAAAGGTGAGGCCGTCAACGCCGAACATGGTGCCGAGATCGCTACGTTGATCGACACCCACCAAGAGAACACGCCGACCCGTTCGCGCGTAGATCGTGGCGAGTGAGGCCGCAATCGTCGTTTTCCCCACGCCACCCTTACCGGTAACGAAGAGGAGTTTGCGGTCGCCGAGTGGACGGTACGACACGGCTAGGCGCCGAAGCCCACCCGGCGCTCAGCGGATGCGGGACCTATCTCGAGATACGCAATTTTCGAAGCGGGAATCCCCACGCGCCGGCCCTTGCGATCCGTCAGCCACAGCACGGTTTCTCCGGTGAGAGCAGCCTCGACTTGACCCTCCAACCCACCACGGTCGGTGTCGTCGTCCATTTCAAGCTCGATTTCCTTCATCGACTGCACGATGCCAATACGAACGTCCACGGTGCTCCTTTGGTTAGCCCCTTCATGTTATGGCGAATGGGCATACTTACAGCGTGGGACATGACGAAATAACGGAACGATCGCGCCGATGGGCCGCCACCATGGAAGGGTACGACGGGGCCGGTGATGACGTCACCGTCGCTCACCACGACTCATCGGCCCGCATCGGACGCCCGGGCGTCGACGGCGTGTCGGGCGTCTCGCGCGAGGAGCGGGAAGAACGTCTCGACGCACTTCTCGCCCCGGGCGCCACGCGTTCTCTTGGAGCCGGTAATCGAGCCCGTGAAGAAGAGCCCGACGACTACCGCACGTGCTTTGAGCGCGACCGTGATCGAATCCTGCACTCGAGTTCGTTCCGACGACTGGCGGGCAAGACCCAAGTTTTCATCTTCCCCGACGACCATCAACGCACCCGGCTGACCCACGCGCTGGAAGTAGCGCAGGTAGCCGGCGGCATCGCACGAGCGACGGGGTTGAACGTAGCCCTCGCCGAAGCCATTGCTATCGGACACGACTGCGGACACGGTCCGGGTGGACACGCGAGTGAAGACGCCTTCGATCACTTCATTCCAGACGGATTCGATCACGCAACCTGGGGCGCGGATGTCTCGCTGACGTCGCTCAATTTGTGTCGCGAAACATTGGACGGTATTCGCAACCACTCCTGGTCTCGACCGGCCCCCGCGACACCCGAAGGTGAGGTCGTGAGTTGGGCCGATCGGATCGCGTACGTCTGCCACGACTTTGAAGATGCCGTGTCGGCGGGCATCGTGACGCCCGACGACCTACCCGCACTCGTTCGTGAACGATGTGGCACGCGTCGTGGACAGCAACTCGGTGCATTCATTACCGCCATGGTTGCCACTATTCGGGCGACGGGCGTCATTGGGATGGACGCCGCCCACGCCGAGGCGCTGGCGGCCTTTCGGACTTTCAACTACAACACCATCTACCTGCGGGACGATTCGCGTCACCAAGCGTCCAGCGTCATTGCAATGCTGCGCGCTCTCGTGGAGTACTACGCCACGCATCCCAGTGCGATGCCCGATGTGGCGTCGGGGGTCATCGGCATCGACAACTCACACGACGCGGTTTTTCAGGCGGTGGCCTACGTCGCGGGTATGACCGATCGCTACGCCTGTCGACAAGCACTCGCCGTGCTCGACTGGCCCCTCGATCAACTACCGCGAGGAATCGACCGTTAAGGCTGAGTGGCGCCCTCGAGGTTGATGGTCGTCGGACCCGAACCCTTCATCCACTCCAATCGCTGTTCGGTGGTACGAACCGCCGCCTTCATGTGCGTCAAAATCCAAAACTTGTTCGTCAAGACTGCGTCGGCCACCGCCTCGGCCACGATGTCCGCATCGATGCCCGCACTCACCGCAGCCGAACCAAGGTCATTGAGGGCTCGGGCGTCGGGTGATTCGTTGTAGCTCCGCAGATCACTCGGCATGTTGCGCTGTGACTCGAAGATTCTCGTCTTGACAAAACCGGGACAGAGAGCCGAGACGCCCACCTGAGAACCCCGCATCGCCAGTTCATGAAATAACGACTCCGAGATACCCACGACCGCAAACTTCGACGCGCAGTACGCGCCCATACCCGGTACGCCGCCAAGGCCGGCGAGCGAGCCCGTATTCACCACGTGGCCTTCGTTCTGTTCGAGAAAGTGTGGAACAAACACGTTGATGCCGTTGATGACGCCATCGACGTTCACCTTCATCACCCAGTCCCACACCTTCTTCGCCGTACCGATAGTCGGACCTGCGGCCACGCCGGCGTTGTTAAAGATCAGATGTGCGCCGCCAAACTCCTCCAGCGCGGCCTCCTTGAGCGCCTGGACGTCACTCTCCACGGATACGTCACCTTGCACACCGATCACGCTGAATCCCTTGTCGCGCAGGGCCGACACCGCAGTGTTCAGTGGACCTTGCTCGATATCTCCCAGTACGAGATTCGCTCCCAATTCGGCGAACTTATACGCCGTTGCGAGTCCAATCCCGCTCGCCCCACCGGTGATGACTGCGGTGCGTCCATTGAGTTCCATCATTCCCCCTCGTCGAGCCGACGACCAACATTAGGCGTTTAGACGAGCTTGAGTTCCTGACGGTAGACCCGGGCTTGACCTTGAGCAGCAATCGTGGTCGCAATGGCCGTGAATGCCGCCGAGACCTCCTTGTTGCGATTGGTCACCGAAATCGGACGGCCAAGGTCGCCTCCCTGGCGAAGTTCGACATCGAGGGGCACCTGACCGAGGAGGGGCACGCCGAGTTCCTGGGCGAGTTGCGCACCGCCGCCGGTTCCAAAAATTTCGTAACGCTGGCCGTCGTCACCGGTGAACCAACTCATATTTTCGATCACCCCTCGTACCGCCAGCTTGAGCTTCCGGGCGGCGTAGGCCGAGCGCTGAGCGACACGCTGCGCGGCGGCCTGCGGGGTCGTGACCACGTACATCTCAATACGTGGAACGATCTCACTCAACGTGAGGGCCACGTCACCAGTTCCCGGCGGCATATCGATAAGGAGAAAGTCGGGTTCGTCCCACCAGGCCTCCGTCACTAACTGCTCGATGGCCTTGTGCAACATAGGTCCACGCCAGATGACGGGCTGTTCATCGGGTACGAAGTAGCCCATCGAGAGACAACGCACTCCGTGCACCAACGTAGGGATCACGGTGTCCCCCAGGACAATGGGATCGTGTTGCGCTCCCAGCATCTTCGGGAGAGAAAAACCGTACACGTCCGCATCGAGAACACCGACTTTGTGTCCAGCCTGGGCCAAAGCAATCGCCAAGTTCACCGCGACTGACGACTTGCCCACTCCACCCTTGCCCGATGAAATACCCAGGATGCGCGTTCGACTCGTCTTGTCGAGAAACTTTGGTCCCGGTTCGGAGTGGTCGTGATGACCTGGTCCGGCGGCGCCACGCATCTCCGCGCGTAGATAGTTTCGCAACGCCAAGAGCTGATCGGCGTCCATCGACGTGCGCGTAACCGTGACGCCTGGTGCGGCCGCCGCGATAGCCGACTCAATCTCGTTCGCCGTAGGCCAGTTGGTAAAGGGCAGCAAAAGTTCAACGAGGGACGTCGTTTCGTCCACGCGACCAACAAAACCAATCTCACCGAGTGGTCGAACGAGCTGTGGTTCGAAAATGTCAGCGATTGTCTCGCGCAGTGTGCTCACAGGAGGTCCTTTGGTTTGCGGCAGTATGACCCTACCGGCGAACTCTGAGGGGTCGCTACGAAGTATGCGAGTCACTTTTTTGCTTCGGTTCCTAGACTTTCGGCATGACGATGACCGATGCATCGGGGCTCAACGCCGACGACTTCACCGACCAGTTGCGTCGTCTCACATCGACATTTGGTGACGAAACGCGTCGACAGATCTACTTCTTCATTCGTTCCCATCCGGGAGCGACGGCGAATGTCCTCGCCGAAGAGTTCGGCATTCACGCCAACGTCGCTCGGCATCACCTCGACCGACTAGAAGAAGCGGGCTTCGTCGAGAACGAAGAGCGTCGAAGTACCGGTGTCGGGCGTCCCGCCAAAGCGTTTCGCGTCACCGATGCCCCGCTCGAGCTCAGTGGGGCCATGAAACGTGACGCGCTTCTCGTGCGCCTCTTGGAGCGCGCAATGTCGTTACTGGGACCCGACGCGGCGGAGTCCATGGCACTTGCCGTGGGAGAAGAGTACGGGCGTGAGATTGCCGCGAATCTCACCGATACGTCAGCCCACACGACAGCTCACAGCGCACTCGCCGCGGTCGCCGAAGCGCTCACGGCGCACGGGTTTGCGGCTCGTCCCGAAAGTTCCGAAAGTGGCGAGTCGTTAGTTTCCAACACGTGCCCCTTCGGTGACGCCGCCGTCCACCATCCAGTTCTCTGTGCGGTCGATCGTGGGCTCGTGACCGGAATGCTCGAGGCTCTCGGAGCAAAATCGAGCAAGGTGACGTTGTCCTCACGCGCTCGTGGTGACGACCAGTGCCGCACCTCGTTCTGACGATTTAACCCTGACCGAGCGTTCGGTAAAAATCCGCGGGAGCCACTACGTCGGAGCGATTGAGATCGTGAATTGACGCCTTGCCAATGCCCGTCAGAGTGGCGTCGATGCCACTACGAAGAACGTCGAGAACGTTTTCGACACCGGCCTGGCCGTTGGCGGCGAGCCCCCATAGGTAGGCACGTCCAATCATGACGGCCTTCGCCCCGAGGGCCACCGCCTTCACGACGTCACTTCCCCGTCGAACTCCACCATCCAGTACGACTTCAATCTGATCACCGACCGCATCCACAATGCTCGGCAGCATTCGAATCGGGGCCGGTGTGCCATCCAAGTTGTTTCCGCCGTGGTTCGATACCGAGAGAGCCGTAGCACCCAGATCGACGACACGGCGCGCATCATCGATACGCGAGACACCCTTCACCATGAAGGGGCCATCCCACTGCGATCGGAGCCACGCGACATCGTCAAAGGTCGGTAGATCGCTCTGCATCCACTCGTAGTACGCACCAAAGAAGGTCGGAGCTTTCTCGCCCGGCTTGGCCATATTCGGAGCAGTGAGGTCAGGGATTCGCCCCGACTTGACGAAGGTCCAGAACCACGCCGGGCGACTCAACGCCTGGGGCGCCAACTTCACCATGTTTTTGACGCTCATTCGATCTGGAATAAATGGACTTCCCCAGTCACGGCCGTTCGAAAAACTCCAGTCCAACGTCACGATGATGCCAACGGCGCCAGCGGCCTTGGCTCGCTCAAGGCGCTGAACCATGGTGTCACGATCACCCGACCAGTACATCTGGAAGAACACGGAACTGTGTACCGCGCATACGTCTTCGACCGACTTGCTCGCAAAACTGGAGAGTCCCATGGGGATGCCCCGGTTGGCGGCCGCCTGCGCCACCGCGACCTCACCCTCGGGGTGCACCGCTTGGACTCCAGTCGGCGAAATGATGACCGGCATCGAGAGATGTTGTCCCATCACAGTCGTCGACATCTCTCGAGTCCGCGGAAGATTGGCGATGTGCGGGGCGAGGCCAAGGGCGTCAAACGCCGTGAGATTGTCGTGGGAAGAGAGTCCCTTTTCCGTTCCAGCGATGAGTGCGCCGTAGACCGAGGCAGGCAGGCGCTTTTTGGCTCGCTCCTGAGCAACGGCGACTGTTTCAAACCACTTATTGGCCACGATTCCTCCTCGGCGGAGAAATCCTAATCGTGATGACGGCGTCCGCGACTAAAGACCGAGCTGCGTGCGATAAGGAGCCGCCACGGCGAGGAGCGCTCTGGATGGTGTGAGTTGCAAGAACGCCGACATGTGGCGACGAGCGAGTTCTTCATTGCCAGGCGTCGAGAGCGCGGCAATTGCGTAGTACAACTGCGCCGACGGGTTGCGGGGGTCACCACTGACCGCTCGACGCAACCTCTCTGTGCCCTTCGTGACATAGTCCGGCCTCCGCTGTTCGCTGCCGGCCGAGAAGTAGAACCAGCCCGACTGCGTCAACGCCGTCACATTCGCCGGATCAATCATGAGAACGGCATCGTAGGCCGCGAGAGCAGCCGCAATACGCCCATTCGCAATATCGACTTCGCCCTCGGCGAGCAGTCGACGCATCATCGCTTGATCGCTGGTCGACATCGAACCGGTGGCTGAATCCCCTGGTTGACGTGTCATGACCGTCGAAGCCAAAAGCACACCGGCGGCCGTCGCGAAACACAGCAGTGCGACGACCAACTGCCACCGGCGGCGGCGTCGGAGGGGGACGTGTTGCTCTTCAGGTACAAGTTCGGACAGGGTGATGCGAAGCTCTGCGATAGCTGTCGTTTCTCGTTGTTCAATAGCCGCCAGCTCCACACTGGACAGTTCCCCTGCGGCGTATTCTCGTTGGGCATCGCGGAGCGACGCTTCTCGCAAGGCCACTTCGTCGAGGAGCGACTCCCTAGTGCGTGACACGGCGAACCACGAGTAGTACGACGTACGCTCCGGTCACGAGAGCGATCACGGGAACGAGCCAAAGAATCACGCCCACACCGCGGCTCGACGGCGACAAAAGAATTCTTTCGCCGTAACGCGCTTGGAGCGACGTAAGAATCTCGGTATCACTGATGCCCGCGCGCACTTTGTGGTCAATCTCTCGTCGAATCGCGAGCGACGACGTCGCATTACTTTGCGCCACGGACAGAGCCTCGCACGAGGGACACCGAACGATATGAGTCAAGTGGCTAATGCGGTCCTCTACCGGGTCACCCTTTGGTTGGTAGAACACCACGGCGGCGAAGAAACTTACGGCGATCACTACAAAAAAGGAGAATGAGCGGAGACGGGTCACGTGGTCGCCTCCGCCACGGCCTCGCCCAGTGCCCATGCCGTCGTTGCCCCGTACATCACCGATGCGACTTTTCCTTGTCGGTCGATCACGATGGTCGTAGGTGGAGAGGTGACGCCTAGTGAGTTGGCAATCTCCCCCCGCGCATCGCTCACCGAGGGATACAGCGAACCGTAGTGCGACTCGAAACCCCGCGCGGCACTGATCGAATCGTTGAACACCACGCCGAGAACTTGCACCCTGTTGTTTCGCTGCGACCACGCAAACGACGTCAACTCGGGTGCCTCGGTAACGCACGGTCCGCACCACGAGGCCCAGAAATTCAACACCACCACGTCGCCGCGATGGTCGGAGAGACGCCAGGTGTCGTTGTCGAGTGTGGTGGCCACAAAGTCCGGAGCGATAGTGCCAATCAAAGGACTCTTCAGCGCGTCCTGATCTACCGACGGAGATCGCGTCCCGAGAAAGACTGAGACGGCAATAACGATGAACGTGGCAGTCAAAGCCAGCGTTCGTACCGAGAGTCGCGTCACGTCGCGTCACCCCGACGACGAGAGAAGGACAAGATAGATCCTCCCCCGATGACCAGGCCACCAATCCACAGCCAACTCAATAGTGGTTCAACCGTCACACCGAGCACTACCGACCCAGCGGGCAGGTCATTGGCGACCTGAGCTCCAGACGCCGTACCGTTGCCCCCGACGGCGTCGAATGTGAGATACACATCTCGCCAGAAATTCGAGGAGATCGCGGGAGTTCCTACCACTTGACCTTCGCGTCCGGTAAAGGTCGTGATGGCGGGGTACAACGGTCCGCTGCCGTTCACTCGCACCACGAGTTCCGTGGCCGTGCGCAACTCATCACGCACGTCTCTCATACCGAGAAACGTGATTCGTTCACCGGCCACGATGGTCGACTGCCCCGACGCCAACGCAACTTCTTGCTTCGTCGACATGGTGGTACTGGTCACGATGCCGAGCGCGAGAATCACCACGCCGAGGTGCACCACCATGCCGCCCGCGCTCGGTCCGAGTAGCCCTCGCCACAGCGGTTCACCACGTTGTATGGCGGCGCGTAACGATCCGCGAAGTCCTCGCAGCGCCGACCCCCCGGCCGCCGCCGCGAGGAAGTACGCCATCACGACTCCTGGGCGTCGCAAACCTGCGAGCCACACCACCGCCACGACGGCGAGCGAAATCCACATCGTGGTGCGCACCCTCTGCCACATGATGTCGAGACCCGAACGGCGCCATCCCGCCACGGGCGCCACCGCCATCAGAGCGAGCAGCACGACAGCTACCGGCGCAGTCACGGCGGCGAAATATGGTGCACCGACAGTGACTTGACCACCATTGATCGCTTCGTAGAGGAGCGGGAATGCGGTGCCCACGAGGACGACAATCGCGAAACCCACGAAGAGAACGTTGTTGGCGACGAAGAGTCCTTCGCGCGACAGTCCAGCATCAATTCCCACGGGTGATCGGAGTCGGTCCCCACGCCACGCCACCAAGATGGCGCCTCCCCCGATTGTCAGCCCAAAGAATCCAATCAGGAGTGGTCCCAACGTTGACGACGAAAAGGCGTGCACACTTTCCAACACTCCCGAGCGCGTAAAAAACGTTCCGAGTACGGTCAAGGCGAAGGTAGCGATCGCGAGCGAGACGTTCCACACGCGAAACAGGCCGCGGCGATCTTGCACGATGATCGAATGAACGTAGGCCGTTCCGGTGAGCCACGGCAGAAGGGCAGCATTTTCGACGGGATCCCATCCCCAAAAACCACCCCATCCGAGAACCTGGTAGCTCCACCACGCCCCTAAGACAATGCCGACGCTCAAGACACCCCAGGCCAAGACGGTCCACTGTCGCAGTCGTACGGGCCACCGCTCGTCGACACGACCCGTTATGAGCATGGCGATAGCGAACACAAAGGGCACGGTGAACCCAACAAAGCCTCCGTACAGAAACGGCGGATGCGCCGCGACGAGAGGGTTGTTCTGCAGCAACGCATTGGGTCCCGCACCTTGACTCATCGCCGCATTGGGGTTCGCGACAAAGGGATTGGCTGGTCCCGCCATCAGGCCAACAAAAAAAGCGACCACGAGGTAGTACACCAACGTTGCCCATCGAACGACGTCATCGGTGGCCTCGTGCCGATAGCGCCACACCATCACCGTCAAGAACACCACCAGCAGTAGTGCCCACAGAAGAATGGATCCCTCGAGGGCACTCCACATCCCCGTCATCGAGTAGATCAGCGGGGTAAACGTTGCATTATTGCTGGCGACGTACGCCAGTGAAAAGTCGTGGCGAACCAGGGCGACCTGCATCACCACCACGGCCGCGAACACGGCGAGCAGAGTGAGCCCCGCCAGCACGCGAGGCGACACGGACCGCCGGCGAGTGAGCCCAAAAGCTTCGTTGACGGCCCCGCCGAGGGCGAAGACGAGAGCGAGCCAGACCGTCGTCGACCCGAGTGCCGACGACGTCATCGCACGGAACCGTCGGACGCGGTTACTCGATCGGGATGCTGGGCCTTGTATTCGGCCGAGTGTTTCACCATAATTTGCGTTGCGGAAAATACGTAGTTAGACGAACTCGAAAACGAGCCGATGACGACGACAGGAATTGTGGCGCGGAATAACTGGGGTGGCTCACCGACGGCTCGTACCGTGACGGTTCGGCCCGACACTCCTTCGATCACGAAATTTGCACCTTTGCTCGTCCGAACAACGGAGCCCTCTTGTACCACCCCTTCGAGGCGGACTTCTCGCACACCAACGCTCGCTCGGTCGTGATAGACCTCATCGACTGTCATGTAGTAGTTCAGTGAGGACAGCATTCCTTGACCGAGTAGAACCCCGATCGCCAGAACGAGAATTCCCGCAATCGCCACCGTCTTTCGGCGAGACGTGCCACGAGCAGTGGGAGGAGTGGGAGTGAGGTCGAGCGGTTCTGATTCGCTCACCGCGATCTCCGCCAGAGATAGACGGCGTAGCTGCCGAGTGTCACGATGGTCACGGCGTAGCCCGCAATGACGTAGGTCATGACGCGTCCTCGGTGCGACGAGTAGCGAGTGCCACGTCGAGCTCACGGTCGAAGTTAGTACTCAATGACGTGGCGATGCGATAGCGGGCTCTCACGAGCCAGCCGAAGTCCAGTGAGAAGGCGATGAAGCTCAGCAACAGCGTCCACGCCATCGAGCCGTGCACCGTGATGTCCCGGTTCTCCGTAAAGACCGTGGCGCCCTGATGCAACGTCTTCCACCACAGAACGGAAAAGTGAACAATCGGGACGTTCGCCGCACTGACGAGCGCTAACACTGCACTTCGGCGTGCGCGAACGAGGGGGTCATCGTTCGCTCGACGCAGCGCGAGATACCCGAGAGTCAAAATTCCTAGCACCGCCGTAGAAGTGAGTCGGGCGTCCCACACCCACCAGACACCCCACGCGGGTCGACCCCAAATAGATCCCGTCACCAACGTCAGAGCCACGAAGACAACAGAGACCTCCATCGCCGCTTCAGCAACGCGATCGGCCACCATTGAGCGAGTGCGCGGCCACAGGTACAAGGCGGACGCGACAGTCGCCGTACCGAGTGAAAGATAGAGGGCAACCCAAGCGACCGCCGGATGCACATACAAGAGTCGCGCCAGCTCACCTTGCACCACGTCGGGAGGTGTGACAAATAACCCGAGCACGATCGTGGCGACAGTGGCCACGAGAGCCGAAGGTCCGAGCGCGCGGGAGAGAAGTGGTTTCATCACGATTCCTCTACAGCACCGTAAAGGAGAACGCCGAGTGCTCCGTACACCGCCGTTATTACTGCCAGCAGAACGACCCAACGGGACACCACCCCACCGTGAAAAATGGCGGTCAGCGTCCGTTCGCCCGCCATCACCACGGGCGCCAAGGCCGGCAACGCCAGCACCGGTAAAAGAGATGCGCTGCCACGGGTCAATGCGGCGTAGAGCACGCCGGCTGACGCAATCGCGGCGAGCGAGAGAGCAATGAAAGGTATGCCGCGAAGGACTTCTTCGAACCGCAGATGAAACACCACGGCGTCGACGGTCACAAGAGCCGAAGTCACCACCACGAGATGCGCAAAGAGGGCGAAGACTTTGCCGAGATAGTTCGCCCCGCCGTCGATACCTAACATCGCTACCGAGACGGCGGTGTCACGCGCGTCATCGGCGGCGTGCGACCGTCCAATGACTTGGAGTGCCACCAACGTAATGATGAGGTACATCAACCCCGGCGCGAGGCGGCGGCCCGTGCTTTCGTCAGGTCCTATCGCCAAACCGGCAATCACCATCGCCATCACGGAAAATGGAAGGACTTGCCAGACCAACACTCGAGAGCGCCATTCGATGCGGAGTTCCTTACGCGCGATGAAGAGCGCAAGACGAATCACAGCGAACCACCGCGCAGGGCGAGCGAGTTGACGGGGACCTTTGCGCCGAGTGCGTCGTGCGACGTCACCACCACGCACGATCCGGCAACCGTTGCCTGTGCGACGATGTCATCAAACAGTGACCTCGCCGAACCGTCCAGACTGGCGTACGGTTCATCAAGAAGCCAGAGTTCGGCGCGGCGTAGGAGCAGCCACGCCATTCCAATTCGACGTCGCTGCCCCGCACTCAGATGCTTTGCGCGGAGGTCGGCTCGAGAACTCAGGCCCACGGTGGCGATGACGGCATCAATACCGTGGGAGTCAATATTGCTGACCCGCGCAGCGAACGCGAGGTTTTCGCGCACCGTTAGTTCGTCATAGAAGGGACCTTCGTGGCCGAGCCATCCCACGTGGCGCCGAATCTCGCGACGTTGTGGTGAGAGCAGATCGCGACCAAGTACGGTGCCGCTTCCTCGTGCGAGTGGTACCAACCCCGCCAAAAGTCGAAGAAGACTGGTCTTGCCCGCTCCATTGGGACCCGTGATCGAGTACAACTGGCCCGCTTCGAACGTTGCCGTCACACCAGTGAGGAGCGGAAACGATTGAGCCGTCACTACGGCGTCGTGGAGGGAGGCGAGAGACACGGCGCCTTAGCGCTGCAGAGCCTTGAGGTCCGCAGCGACCATCATCTCGACGAGCGAGGGGAAGTCCACCTCGCGGCGCCATCCCAAAACTCTCTCGGCTTTCGAGGGGTCGCCAACGAGCAAATCGACCTCGGCCGGACGCATGAACTGCGGATCGATCACCACAAAGTTCTCCCAGTGAAGACCCGCGGCCGCAAAAGCTACTTCACAGAGTTCGCGAACCGGATGGGTCTCGCCCGTCGCGACGACGTAGTCATCAGGGCGATCTTGTTGAAGCATCAAGTACATGGCGCGCACGTAGTCCGCCGCAAAGCCCCAGTCGCGCTGCGCATCTAAGTTCCCGAGGCGAAGTTCGTTCGCCAGACCCAGCTTGATCTTGGCAACTCCGTTGGTCACCTTGCGGGTAACGAACTCAAGGCCACGGCGTGGTGATTCGTGGTTGAAAAGGATTCCACTACTGGCGTGCAAGTCGTAGCTTTCGCGGTAGTTCACCGTTATCCAGTGTCCGTACACCTTCGCCACGCCGTAGGGACTCCGGGGGTAAAAGGGCGTGTCTTCGTCTTGAGGTACGGCCTGAACTTTGCCGAACATTTCGGAACTGCTCGCTTGGTAGAAACGAATTTCGGAGTCAACAGTTCGAATGGCATCGAGCATTCGTGTGACACCCATGGCAGTGGACTCGCCGGTGAAAACCGGCTGGGCCCAGGAGGTCTGGACGAAACTCTGCGCCGCCAAGTTGTACACCTCGTGGGGACGGTGCTCTTGCAGAATATTGATGAGGGACACTTCGTCGAGAAGATCGCCTGACACCAGGGTCAACTGGTCTTGAATGTGAGCGATGCGTTCAAAAGTCTCCGTGGAGGAGCGACGGACCATTCCCACGACGTGGTAGCCCTCCGACAAGAGGAGTTCGGCGAGGTAGGAGCCGTCCTGCCCCGTAATTCCTGTAATCAGCGCACGTTTTGCCATGCAGTTTCCTTCACCGAAAAGACGAGGCGTTAGCCGTAGGAAACCTTACCCCAGGAGGCCGGCTATTTCCTTTCCTCTCGAGAAGTTCTAACCTTTTCGCCATGGCGCGCCTGGCAATCGTCAGTTTCCGTCTCGGTCTCACCGATGGCGTGTCGATTGAGGCTGAAAAGTGGACAAAGGCCTTGACGTCACTCGGCCACGACGTCGTGACTGTCGCCGGCGAGGGCGTTGTCGATCACGTCATCCCCGGTCTCGCAATTGATGCCGCCGACGATCCCGACATGAATCTCCTCCGTCGAGCGCTCGAGGACGTGGATCTCGTGATTGTCGAAAATCTCGCATCGCTGCCACTCAATCTCGACGCCCGCGATGCCATCTACGAAGTATTGGCTGACCGGGCGGCAGTGTTTCGGCACCACGACCTTCCGTGGCAACGACCTCACCTCCAACACCTTGAAGGTCCCGCGCACCTCGGCCCCTGGGCGCACGTCACCATCAACGATCGATCGCGAGTGGAACTACTGCAACGCGGCATCGTCGCCACAACAATTCCCAACCACTTTGACTGCGATCCACCGGCGGGGCGCCGAGACCTCATGCGTCACGCGGTGCACGTCAAAGGAAACTCCCGACTCATCATGCAGCCCACGCGGGCCATTCCTCGCAAGAACGTCACGGCGGGCCTGCGCCTCGCCGAAAAACTTGGTGGCATTTTCTGGTTACTCGGCAAAGCGGAAGATGGATTTGGCTCTGAACTTGAGCGGGTTCTGAGTCTTGCCATGACGGGGGTACGGCGAGCTCTTCCGGTCGGGGGGACAATGGATGACGCCTACGCCGCGTGCGACCTCGTCGTTATGCCGTCCACCTGGGAGGGGTTCGGAAATCCTGTGATCGAAGCCGTCACGCACCGCAAGCCTCTCGCCCGCTATCGATACCCGGTGATGGAAGAGATTGAATCGCACGGATTTGAGTTCTTCGACCTCGACGATATCGATGGCATTGAGGCGGTGCTCGGTGACCCGTTTGCCGACATCCTCGACAAGAATTTGGCGATTGCGAAGGCCAACTACGACCTCTCCCTACTACCGGGGCGGCTCGCCACCCTGCTGGCGTCGGTCGGAATTCTCTAAACCACCATTAGCCTCACAGTCCAATGACGACGACGGCCAGCGACGAACGACGAGGTCAAATTCTCGATGCCGCAACGCGCGTCTTCGCCGAAAAGGGCTTTGCGGCGACAACGATGGACGATGTCGCCGGTGCCATTGGATATACCAAGCCCGTTATCTACGATCACTTTCAGGGCAAAGACGCTCTCTATTCAGAAATAATTCGCACGACCGCCGACCGCATGATGCGCCTCCTCCGCGAAGCGGTCGAAAAGCAGAACGAACCTCGCAAGAAAGTGGAAGCCGCTTTTCGTGTGTACTTCGAACTCGTCGTCACGGAATCAGATGCATTTCGTGTGCTGTTTCTGCAAGCGGGTTCCACCGAGCGCAATATTCAACTGCGCGCCGTGGAGGTCGATATGGTCTCGTTTATCGAGCCGATGTTGCCACCCGCACTCGATGACAACCACAAGCGCGAACTTGCGGGCGGAGTTGTCGGCATGGCGGAGGGGGCGGCCGTGGTGTGGCTCGTTCGTCGGGAACGAACGAATCACGTCGGTACTGTCGACGACGCCCACCAACTCGCGAAACGAATCGCCACGCTGGCGTGGGGTGGTTTGCGCGCCGTTCAGCCGAAGTAGTCGGCGTCGTCGTTCAAAATAACCCCGAGGGCCATCGTGAGTTCCCACAACTCTGCCGCGGTCGCATCGTAGGTCGCCTGGTCGCCACCGGCGGGATCCACCACGTCCCACACCACATCGGGATCGAGTTGGGCGACCGCACGAACGCGCTCGCTAAAGCCACCGTCCAGCGGCGCCGTTGCGACGAAGTGCTTTATTTGCACCACCTTGTCGGCGGCTACGGGCAGCTGTGAACGTACAAAACGAACGTGATCAGCTTCAGAGGCAAAGATGACATCGGCCCACGCGGCGTCATCGGCAGAGATCTGTCGACTCCGATGGCGAGTGAAGTGATGGTCGCCTAATTCGTCGAGCGCTTGTAGCGACTGCATCGTTCGCGTCGACATTGCCTGACCTTCAACGGCGTGCGTACCGGCCGTCCGGATCTGCCACGACCATCCATTCGCTTCCGCCAAATCCGACAGCATGTAACCGAGCATCACTGACCGCGCAACGTTGCCAGTGCACAAAGTAACGACGTTCATGACGAGACGACGCTAGTAGTTACCTTCTCTTCTCGACGTCACCGCGAACCAGAAAACTCAAGCCCCGAAAACTCTCGTGAATTCCACCACTCTTCGAGCATATGAAAGTACGCCACGGCGCCAAGTGGGTAGCCCGTTGAATTCAATCTTTCGCGTTCTCCAAAGCCGCGGCCCTCGTTGTTGTAGTAACCCGGCGTACAGTCAGGATTGCCGAAGAGAGAGCGAGTATTACTCGCAATATTGGCCACCCACTCGTCTTGGCTCGACTGGGACGTCTCCACACACGTCACCGCCTGATCCGTGGCGAAGCTGATCACGGCTGCGATGGCGTCGGCCGCGGCCCAGTAGTTATGTGGAATATTTGACACGAGGTTGGCCCCTTGGGCAATCGACATGTGAAACAGGTTTGGAAAGTTTCGCGTGGCGAGTCCGAGATACGTCGTCATGCCGTTGGCCCACTCGTCGTGCAGGGTGACGCCATCGCGGCCCGTGATGGGGAGTGCGTCATCACCCGTCTGTTCGTTACCGACCTCAAACCCCGAGGCGTAAATCAAGCAGTCGAGCTCGTAGTGGGTGCCGTTCACCCACACGCCCGTGGCATCAATTCTCTCCACACCCCGTCCATCAGTATCCACGAGGTGAACGTTCTCCGCATTGAAAGCCTCGAGATATTCGTCGTGAAAACATGGTCGCTTGCAGAGCTGGCGATACCACGGCTTGAGAGCTGCCGCCGTGGTGGGATCATGGACCACTCGGTCGACTCGCGCGCGAATCTCTTCCATCTTTTCGTCGTCACTCGCCTCGTACGCTTCTTGCTGTATCCGTTCGTTGTACTCACCACGTTCGGTGACGAGTGCCACGACGCGATCGCGTATGCGCTGGGAAATGTCAGTCCAGCCATCTTTCACGAGATCTTCATCGGTGAATCCCCCGGTTTGCAACGTCGTGAAATTCATCAACCACTTTTTTTGCCAACCCGGCTCCAACGTGTCGTACCACTCCGGATCAATGGGATGATTGTTTCGCACGTCAATCGAACTCGGGGTGCGCTGGAAGACAAAGAGTTCGCCCGCGGAACGTGCCACGTGGGGAACAACTTGCACTCCCGTTGCCCCCGTGCCAATGATGCCGACACGCCGAGTAGCCAGGTTCGTCATCGGTGTGTTGTAGCGATCGCCACCGGTGTAGTCGTAGTTCCAGCGACTGGTGTGAAATGCCGTGCCGCGGAACAGTTCAATCCCGGGGATTCCCGGAAGTTTCGGCCGGGCTATTGGACCTGTCCCCACCGTCACGAAGCGAGAGTGAAGTTCGTCACCGCGATCCGTCGTGACGATCCAACGGGCTCGGTCCTCATCCCATCGCAGTGCTTCGATGTGAGTTGATCCCAAAAACCGTTCGTAGAGATCGAAGGTTGTCGCAATTCGCTGAGCGTGCTCATGGATTTCGTACCCTGGGACATACTTCATTGAAGGGCGAGCACCCGTCTCCTCGAGCAGTGGCAAGTACACCATCGCCGCCGTGTCACACATCGCCCCGGGGTAGCGATTCCAGTACCACACTCCGCCTACGTCGCCCGCGCGATCCACAATGACGAAATCATCGACACCGGCTTCGCGAAGTTTCGCTCCCATGATGAGTCCGGAGAATCCGGCACCGATCACGACCACCTCAACGTCCCGGTGTTGGGGCGGTCGGTCCGTCGGCGTGACGTAAGGGTCGTCAAATAGCGTCGACCACTCGCCGACGGGCCTGATGTACTGGTCCGCGCCGTCGGGCCGAATGCGCTTATCGCGCTCAGCCCGGTACTTGGCCCGTAGTTCGTCTGCGCTGAGCGCCACTACTTGATGTGGATACCGGAAATTGCGCGGGCGATCACCAGTTGCTGAATCTCACTGGTTCCCTCAAAGATTGTGTAAATCTTCGAGTCGCGGTGCCAGCGCTCCACGGGGTACTCCCGGACGTATCCATATCCACCCAGAATTTGGATCGCCTCTTCGGTGACGCGCACTGCCGTTTCTCCCGCGAACCACTTCGACATTGAGCCTTCACCCGCCGTGAACGGGGTGCGAGTGGCGGCCATGTTGGCCGCACGCCACACGAGAAGACGGGCGGCGTCAATGTCGGTCTTCATCTTGGCCAACTTGAACGCAATCGCTTGGTTCTCGATGATGGCACGACCAAACTGCTTGCGCTCCTTGGCGTACTCCAGGGAGTATTCGTAGGCGGCGCGCGCAATGCCAAGAGCCTGAGCTCCGACCGCCGGGCGAGTGGCTTCGAACGTTGCCATCGCCGCGTTCGTCTGCGCCTTCTTACCTTCCCGAACTCGCGCCAACTTCTCGTCGAGTTTTTCCTTACCACCGAGCAAGCACGAACCGGGAATACGACAGTCTTCGAGAATCACTTCCGCGGTGTGCGACGCACGAATACCCATCTTCTTGAACTTCTGTCCCATGCGAATTCCCGGTGTTCCCTCAGGCACGACGAATGACGCCTGTCCGCGCGATCCGAGTTCGGGGTCGACCGACGCCACGATGACGTGGATGTTCGCAATACCACCGTTCGTGATCCAGGTCTTCGTGCCGTTCAGCACCCACTCATCCTTGGTGGCGTCGTAGACGGCACGGGTACGCAGACTCGAAACGTCAGAACCGGCGTCGGGTTCGGAGACACCGAACGCGGCGAGCTTCAAGTCACCGGGCGATCCGTAGCACTGCGGGATCCACTCCATCGCCTGTTCGGGTGTACCGTTCGCGGCGATGCCGGCCACGGCGAGCGATGTACCAAAGATGGCCATCGCAATACCGGCGTCACCCCAGCACATCTCCTCGAGGGCGATGGGCATCGAGAGGCCAGTGGGGTCAGAGAAGTTAGAAAAGATGAAGTCGGTGGAGTAGATACCGGCCTTGGCAGCTTCTTCGATGATGGGCCACGGAGTCTCTTCACGCTCGTCCCACTCGGACGCGGCGGGGCGCACCACGTCGCGGGCAAAAGTGTGAACCCAGTCTTGGAACTGCTTTTGGTCGTCGCTGAGCTGCATTGAGAATTCAGCCATGATTCCTCCTGTCGGACACTGCCGACACCTCGTGTAGTTACTCATTGGTAACCCTGACGACTCTAGACGGACAGCACGACGACACCGACACCCGTACGTCACCAAAAGAAAAATCCCCCGGACACCGTCCGGGGGATTTTCACTGTTGGCGATCTAGAGAACGCGAACTCGCTTGGCGAGCGGTCCACGCTCACCGGCTTCGACGTCAAACTCGACCTGCTGGCCCTCTACGAGGGTGCGCCGGCCGTCGGCCTGAATCTCCGAGTAGTGAACGAAAACGTCCGCTTGACCTTCGACCGAAACAAAGCCGAAGCCCTTTTCGTCGTTGAACCATTTCACGGTTCCTGTTGCCACTGCTGGCCTCCTACAAATACGTGGTTACTCAGTAACCGAGGGGACCACTGCGGCAACCTCTGCCCAAACACTACTCAAGTATGAAAGAGCCGTCATTTTCGAATTTGAGTGCCCGTGGCACTGTCTTCGACGGTCCAGCCCAGCGCCACGAGCGCATCCCGGAGGCGATCGGCTTCGCCCCAGTCTTTGCGAGCACGTGCCGCGTCGCGTTGCGACACCAGCACCGCAGACTCCTCGTCCACGTCGCCGGTAGCGGTCGACAACGTGAGCCCCATCCCCGCCAGGGTGGCCGTCACGGCGGTGGCCAGCTGCTGAGCGACCACGTCATCACCGCGGTCGGCGGCCGCGTGAGCGGAGGTGACGGCTTCAAAGATCACCGCTAACGCCGCCGGCGTATCGAAGTCGTTCGCCAAGGCGTCGTGAACGCTCCGCACGAGTTGAGCGCCCTCGCCGGCGAACTCACAGCCCGACGCCACGACGAATTCGGACGCCTCATACATGCGCTGATGAAACCGACGCGCCAATCCATCGAGACGTTCGAGCCCCCGCTCAGCGTCGGCGATGGTGGCGGGTGACACTTCGATAGGGCTGCGATAGTGCGAGCGAAGTACGAGGAGTCGATAACTCCGCGGATCAGATTTCTCCGTGAGGTCCGTGAGGGACGTGAAGTTGCCGAGTGACTTGCTCATCTTCTGGTCACCGACCATCACCCACCCGTTGTGTGCCCAGTGTCGAGCAAACTGGTGACCCGCGGCGACGGCCTGAGCTCTCTCGTTCTCGTGGTGGGGGAAGCGCAGGTCAAAACCACCGCAGTGCAGATCAAAACCTTCGCCGAGCAACGCGAGACTCATCACCACGCATTCGGTATGCCACCCGGGGCGGCCATCGCCAAACGGCGCGGGCCACGTCGGTTCGTCCGGCTTCGCTCGCTTCCACAGGGCAAAATCCAGGGGCGAACGCTTCTCGTCGTGAGCCTCAATTCTCGCTCCCGCCCGCAGGGAGTCGAGCGACTGACCGGCGAGGGCTCCGTAGTCGGGAACCTTGGCAATATCGAGATACACCCCATCGCGCGTCTGGTAGGCGATGCCGTTCTCCAAGAACGTGCCGATCAAGGCGACCATACCTTCGACGTACTCCGTCGCGTGTGGAGTGTGCGTGGGACGTGCCACGCCCATCTTCTCCATTGCCTCCCACCAATGATTTTCAAACTCTCTCGCCACATCCGCTTCGGAACGCGACTCTCGTTGAGCGCGAGCAATGATGTTGTCGTCGATGTCGGTGATGTTCGAGACGAACGTGACTTCGAGACCAAGGAAGGTGAGCCACCGACGCAGGGTGTCCCAGACGAGAGTGAAACGCCCGTGTCCGAGATGCGGCAAGTCGTACACCGTGGGGCCACAGACGTACATCGTCACTTTGCCCGGATCGCGCATCGTGAGTTCGCGAACCTCATTGGAGAGGGAATCGTGTAGTCGAATCACGGTTCTAAACTAGGTCACCCATGGAGGACCGCCTCAAGCCCACGTTGAGAAATCTGCCCGAAAAGCCGTCCATCGACGGCCTCGAGGACACGTGGGTACCCCGTTGGGACGATGCGGGCACCTACCTCTTTGACCCCACGGCCAACCGTGACCAGGTGTACTCCATTGACACGCCACCGCCGACCGTATCGGGCTCTTTGCACATCGGACACGTCTTTAGTTACACCCACGCCGACACGATCGCGCGATACCAACGTATGTCGGGTCGCAAAGTGTTCTATCCCATGGGCTGGGACGACAATGGACTACCCACGGAGCGGCGAGTGGAGAACTACTTCGGGGTTCGCTGTGACCCCTCGTTGCCCTACGACCCCGACTTCCAGCCTCCGGCCGAGCCGGCCAAAGATAAGGTCTCGATTTCGCGAAAGAACTTTGTTGAGCTCTGCCAGCGGTTGACGGCAACAGATGAGACAGCGTTCAAAGAGTTGTGGCAGCGCTTGGGTCTTTCAGTTGACTGGACTCAGGAGTACTCCACGATCTCTCCGCTCGCTCAAGAGGTGAGCCAACGAGCGTTCCTTCGAATGCGCGAACGCGGTGAGGTGTACTCCACCGAGGCGCCGACTCTGTGGGACGTGGACTTTCGCACGGCAGTATCGCAAGCCGAACTTGAAGATCGTGAACGACCCGGGGCGTATCACCGAGTGACATTCCGGCACGGCAACGGCGGCATCGACATTGAGACCACACGACCCGAGCTCTTACCGTCGTGCGTGGCGCTCGTCGCCCACCCCGACGACGTTCGCTACCAACCACTCTTTGGCAGCCACGTCACCACCCCGCTCTTCCACGTACCCGTACCGATCGTTGCGCACACGTTGGCTGACCCCGACAAGGGTTCGGGAATCGCCATGATCTGCACCTTCGGTGACACGACGGACGTGACCTGGTGGCGTGAACTGCAACTACCGACTCGAGCACTCATCGGGCGTGACGGTCGTTTCTTGCCGCGGGCGGGATTCGGTGAACCGGGCTGGCCGTGCGACGACGTCGAGAGTGCCACCACCCACTACAACCAGCTCGCTGGCAAGTCGGCGGCTCAAGCGCGCACGGCCGTCGTCGAACTTCTCGCAGCATCAGGCGATCTCGTCGGAGAGCCTCGTCCCATCACTCACCCCGTGAAGTTTTACGAGAAGGGTGACCGTCCCTTAGAAATCGTGACGTCACGCCAGTGGTTTGTCGCCACCATGCCCCGACGTGACGCCCTTTTGCAACGGGGCGACGAACTGCGCTGGCACCCCGACTTTATGAAACACCGCTTCCGGAGTTGGGTGGAAGGACTCAACGGTGACTGGTGCATCTCGCGCCAGCGATACTTCGGAGTTCCATTCCCCATCTGGTACCCGGTCGACAACGATGGGGTCGTTGACTACGACTCCCCCATCGTCGCGTCGTACGAGACACTTCCGATTGATCCATCCAGTGATGTGCCACCGGGATTCACCGAGGGTCAACGTGGACAACCGGGTGGATTCGTGGGTGACCCGGACGTCATGGATACGTGGGCGACCAGTTCACTTACCCCCCAAGTGGCCGGAAAATGGGGAACGGATCTTTTCGACCGCGTGTTCCCGATGGACCTACGACCGCAAGCACACGAGATCATCCGGACGTGGCTGTTCTCCACCGTGGTACGAAGTCATCTGGAAGAGAACTCGCTGCCGTTTACGAATGCGTTGATCTCGGGATGGATTCTCGACCCCGATCGCAAGAAGATGAGCAAGTCGGTTGGCAACGTCGTCACACCAATGGGCCTTCTCGAGACGCACGGCTCTGACGCCGTTCGCTACTGGGCCGCGAGTGGACGACCGGGAACGGACACCGCATTTGACGAAGGTCAGATGAAAATTGGTCGCCGTCTCGCGATCAAAGTTCTCAACGCCTCGAAGTTCGCTCTCGGCCGGCTCGAGGGATCCGCGATACCTTCCGTCGACGCCGTGGTCAACCCACTCGATCTCGACATGCTGAATGAGCTCGCCACACTTATTGATGAGACGACCGCGGCGTTCGACCAGTACGACTACGCCCGTGCCCTAGAGCGCACAGAGCAGTTTTTCTGGGGATTTTGCGACGACTACATCGAGCTCGTCAAGATTCGTGCCTACAGCGATGACAATCCTGAGGGTAATGCGTCCGCTCGCGCCGCCCTCGCTAGTGCACTGTCGGTCCTGCAGCGTCTTCTCGCGCCATTCATGCCATTTGTCACCGACGAGGTGTGGAGCTGGTGGCACGACGAATCGATTCACAGTGCGCCGTGGCCTCGTCGATCGGAAGTGGGATCCGTGAGTGACAGTGGTGTCTACTCCGCCGTACGCCACGTGCTGGGTGCCATCCGCCGCGAAAAGACGGAGTCGAAAGTCTCGATGCGCGCTGACGTCGCGAGTGTTGTCGTGACGGGCGATGATCATTTTCTGGCCGCCGTACGCGCCGGTGAAGATGATCTACGAGCCGCCGGTTCCGTGGCGCTCGTCTCGTATCTCAACGGAGATTCCTCCGTAGTCGTCACACTGGCAACGCAGTAAGAATCTCGCCGTCTCGGGCGGTGCAGACGGTCAGAGCGTCGGCACTCACGTCGTAGTACACGAACTGGTGATATCGCCGCGCAAGTCGCTGGGCCGCCGCACCGCTCAAGCCCCACACGGCGAAACCCGACCGCTCCTCGTGGTCAGGTGAACCGCCAACAACTGTCACCGGAGCAAAGTCACTGCCCCGTGAGACGAGATCCAGTCGTAGAGACTGTGTCAGTTCACGATTCCGTGTTGCATCATTCGGTGCATGACTCCACGGATCACTGGGCACGATAACGACAAACGCTCCACGCTTCCTCGCAATCTCGCGAATGTCGTCATGCGGAACGTCGTCGAGTCGAAGAGATCGTGGCGATGCGGCGTACGAAGAAAGGAGGGTCTCGGGAATGGCGGGGTACGGCTCAATCGGCTGGGCCACACACCATGTCGCGAAGGCCAACGCAGCCCGGGTCGATGCGGAGGTTCGCGCCGAATGACTTAGATCGAAGGCGTGTTGTGCGAGCGGTAGCTCAATGAGCCAGGCCGGCGTCTCGTGCCGCGTCGCACCCAGAAAACAGGTAGCCACGTTTCGATCGACGAGGCTGTCGTTACGACCCTGCACAATGAGAAACGGCGGTGCGTCACACGCCACGCGACGCAGTGGAGAAGCTGCTCCGAATAGGTCGGGATTGTCGACAATCGATTGTTTCATGACGGCGGTTTCTAATAGATGCCGGAGCCCTTGCCCGGTGCCCCGCCACACCACGTCGTCGCCCGTCATGTCGTGAACGCCGTAGAAAGGAATTGCACCCCGGACACTTAGATCGACGTCGTCAGCGAGAGATGGTGGTCGAAAATCTCCAACGTTGCTGGTCGTAGCCGCCAGCGCGCAGAGCTGGCCTCCCGCCGAGCCGCCGGCGAGTACAACCCGCGTGGGGTCACCGCCGTAAATGGCGATGTGCTTCTTCGTCCAGGCGATGGCTGCGTTCACGTCGTGAATCTGTGCGGGCCAAATATCGAACGGAGCGAGTCGATAGTTGATGGACACGACAACCCATCCGTGTCGGACAAATTCGAACATCATGGGACGCGCCTGTTCACGCTTATCTCCAAAGACCCACGCGCCACCGTGAATGTAGAGAAGGACGGGCGCATTCTGTGGTGTCAGCGATGTTCGCAGAACGTCAAGTCGTTGTAGTTGATGAGGACCGTACGAGATACTGCGAGTTACGGCGATATCGCGACTCCGAAGCGGTACGACGAGAAGCGAACGCCACCACGAGTTGTAACGAAGACGATGGGGCACATAGTCCTCCAATGAAAACGGCCCCGACGTTCGCACACCGCGTGCCACCGCCCCGCGTGAGCGCCACATGGCACCTAGAAGGATCAACTGCGTCACCCCCGCCAATACTGCGAGCGCGGTGAGGGCCTCGGCTCGCCAGTCCGTTGGCCAGCCCCACTGGACCATCACACCAAGAACAATCACCTCAAGTGCGAGCGATACCACCACGAGTTCGCCGGTCAACCATCCAATGACCCACGAAATCATTTCCAAGGCAGGTATGCGCCGAATCGGGAGCAGGGCAACGATGCTCACGATCGCCACATAGGCCATCAGAGTGAGGACACACCAAATCACTACGCCATTCTTACGGCTGTACCTGGTTGGTCCCGTCTCTAGGCTCACACCATGACCGACAGCACGTCACTACCCCGCTCACTAGCCGCACTCCAAGGAACCGTGGGCATTTGGACCACAACGACGGAGTCTCTACCGGCCGGACGCGTGGGTGAAGTTGCTCAACGACTCGACGCCATGGGCTACCGAGCACTCTGGATACCCGAAGCCTGGGGGCGAGAGGCTTTCTCCAACGCACAGTTGCAACTCTCCCAGTCCTCACGAATCACGATTGCGACCGGCATCGCGAATATCTGGGGGCGAGACGCGGTGGCGGCAGTTAACGCCGCACGCACCCTCAACGCCGCCTTCGCCGATCGTTTTGTACTTGGCCTTGGCGTCAGCCACGCCCCTCTCGTCGAGCGACTTCGAGGACACCACTACCAAACACCGGTCACCGCCATGCGCTCATACCTGGAAGCCATGGATGCGGCCACGAGCTTCAGCCCCGACCACCGACAGCCATACGCGCGGGTCATCGCCGCCCTTGGACCCAAAATGCTCGAGGTCGCTCGCCAGCACGCCGATGGGGCGCATCCCTATCTCGTCACTCCGGAACACACGGCTCGGGCTCGTGAGGTACTCGGGCCCGACAAGTTCATCGGTGTGGAGCAGGCCGTCGTACTGGGTGGATCACGAGATGAATTCCTCGAGCGCGCCGGAGCTCATCTCGAGATCTACACCGGACTAGATAACTACCGCAACTCGTGGCGGCGACTCGGTTTCGGCGATGACGACTTCGGTCGCGGTGGTAGCACCCGTTTGCGAGAGGCGCTCGTTACCCACGGCAACGCCGATGCCATTCGACAACGAATTGATGAACACTTTGCCGCCGGAGCATCACACGTCTGTCTTCAATTCCTAGGCCAAGATCTCACCACGCCCTTGTACGACGAATGGGCAGAGGTCGCGAACGCTCTCGGGTTGGGCCAGTGAGACCAATAACTATTCAAAGGACCATCCACGCACCGATCAGCAGCACCTGGGCGGAACTTCGCGTCGTAGAACGCCATGTCGAGTGGATGGCCGACGCCGCGTCGATCGCTTTCCACTCAGACCAGCGTGAAGGCGTTGGCACAACATTTACGTGCCTTACCAAAGTGGGCCCGCTTCGCTTACGCGACGTCATGACGGTAACGGAGTGGGACGACGAGAGTCGTATGTCCGTTCGTCACCAAGGGCTCGTCACCGGCGAAGGAACTTTTGAACTAACCCCTCGCGGAGAGCAGACTTTTATTACTTGGACTGAACGTCTACGTTTCCCCCTTTGGCTCGGCGGACCTATCGGCGAGTTGATAGCTCGACCGCTCTTCCATCTGATATGGCGAGGCAATCTTCGGCGGCTCGCTCAGATCGTCGAAAATCGCTAGTAGTAGTCTCAATACCAGCGAACACTGTTCAATGGGAGCATCATGACGAAGACACGGGAGCCTCTCACGCGTGACGTCATCGTGTCGCAAACACTCAAACTTCTCGACGATCAAGGTGTCGCGGGCTTTCGACTCAAGGAACTGGCGGGCCGACTCAACGTCACCATTCCCAATCTCTATCGACACTTCAAAAATCGTGAAGACATCATTTACTCGGCGCTCGCGGACGATTACATCGCCATGTGCCACGACACCGCGCGCACCGTCCAGCAGCTCACACATCACGTTGACTCGCTACCGAATTTTCTCAGCGTCCTCGGCGACAGAGTTCTCGCCCGTAACCCGCTTGAGAAAGCTCGGCGACGGGCGACTCGGCTTCAGGCTCTCGCTTCAATTGGCGAGCACGAGCGCTCTGACGAAATGCGGGCCGCGTTGCACACCGTGCACGTAGCCGTTGAGGACTTTTTCCGTCAAGCCCAAGCGTCGGGAACCTTACGTTCGGACGTCTCCCCCGGTGCACTGGCGTGGGTAACGAGAAGCATTCACGCGGGCGTGGTCGTGGGAGATCTCGACCCTGCACTCGACGTTTCTGAAACAGAGTTTTGGAACGTACTCGCGTTTCTCGTTCAGTCGCTTAGCCCCGATGGTGGTCCGGGTCGATAATCACGACCTCATCACGACGGCGAAACGGACGGAGTGCTACTCGTATCACGGTTGACACCGTAAAGAGCACCGCAACCTGTGCGGTACTCACGACTATCCACCCGCCTACCGCAACGACCGCGCCGGCAAGCAGACCACGCCAAAATCCAAAACGAAACATGCACGCGATTGCCAATGGCAGCCACGAAAGTGACCACGCCACTGCGGGGGCAATCCACGCCATCGCGGTGCGGCGTTGGACTCCCAATATCACACCGAGAAGTACGGTGGACCATACGGCGGTGTGAGCAGCGGCGGAGTTCCACTCGCGATGCGCCACGAGAACGAACAAGCTCCACGTGGAGACCACAGACCACAGCACGATGACGCCGCCAACAGGGCCACGCACATCACGTCGAACACGAACAACGATGGAGTTTGCCATAGTGCCAATGTAACGAAGGTATGAGAAACCGTGCCGTTAGCCTTACGAGATATGGAACGTCGTCTCGTCATCCTGGGATCGGGCGAGTTGGCACCACCGATGGTGAAGACCTATCGACACCTTTTTGAGGGTCGGGACTCTCGTCGAGGAACGTACCTCGACACTCCCTTTGGATTCCAAGAAAACGTTCCCCAGCTCAGTGAGAAAATCGAGCAGTACTTCGCAACCTCCCTGCAGTGGGAATTTCGGCGCGCCAGCTGGACGCAGCACAACCACACTTCCGCCCGCGCACGTGCCGCGTTTGTGAACACTCTTCGCGAGGCATCCGTGATCTTCGCGGGACCGGGATCGCCCACCTACGCCCTCCGCCTATTTCAGGAAGTGGGACTCGGCGATCTGCTTCGCGAACGTCTCGTCGAAGGTGCGCTCGTGTGTTTCTCGTCGGCGGCGGCGTTGACGCTGGGGCGGCACACCGCACCGATCTACGAAATTTATAAAGTCGGGGAACCACCGACCTGGCGCGCCGGTCTTGATGTACTTTCGCTCTTCGGTCTGTCGTGTTCCGTCATTCCGCACTTTGACAACGCCGAGGGCGGAAACCACGACACGCGATTCTGCTATCTCGGCGCATCGCGACTGCAACAGCTCGAGGAGCAACTGCCGAGCGGTGAAGCAGTGCTCGGTATCGACGAACACACTGCCGTTGTTCTCTCACTCGACGATGACACCGTCCGTGTCGAGGGTCGAGGGTTCGCCTACTGGCGTGTGGCCGGAGAGATGCGACGTCTCGAACGTGACGTCGCACTACCGCTCGACGAATTACGGTCCACCCCGATCGGTTCGCATAGCCAGCCTGCGATGAATGACATCCCGGAAGTGAGCGACGATTTTGACGTCATCATGAGTGGGGGCCCGGGCGCCGCAAGCGCATTGGAGCGAATTATGCGTCAAGCGGAGCGTGGCGGCGTCGGGCGAATTGACCCGCAAGGTTTGGTGGAGGCACTACTCGACGTTCGTCGCCACGCTCGACAGCAGGGTCTCTACGAGCTCAGTGACCAGATTCGCAATGCCCTGACCGCGAACGGCATCGAAGTCAGCGATACCCCGCAGGGCGCGACATGGCGACTGAGTGAAGAGGATTCGGTACGGTAGGGACTATGGGTCTCTACCGTCGATATCTCGCACCGCACGTCGTTGATGCGGTCTGTTCACCGCCGGCACTCGGCGCATGGCGTTCTCGCGTTGTCGCCGACCTCGTTGGCACTGTGGTGGAGATCGGTTTCGGCGGTGGCCGTAACCTCCCGTTCTATCCATCGAGTGTCACTGGCATTACCGCAATCGAACCGTCATCCATCATGCGTCGAAAGGCGCAGCGACGCATCGCAACCCGCGCCATCCCTGTGCGCTTTGAAGGACTCGACGGGCAAGATCTCGCGTTGCCGAGTAACGACTTTGACGCCGCCGTTATCACCTTTTCACTCTGCACAATTCCCGATCCCCTACGGGCACTTCGAGAGCTCCGGCGCGTCGTCCGCCCGGGTGGCGAGTTGCGGATTCTCGAGCACGGACTATCACCGGATGCCTCCGTTGCACGATGGCAGCACCGGCTCGATGGCGTAGAGCAGCGGGTCGCCGATGGATGTCATCTCACTCGTGACCCTTCGGCGTTGGTTTCATCGTCAGGCTGGGAAATAACGGATATCTATCAGCGGTACGCCCCGGGCCCCAAACCGTGGTGCTACTTCACGAGCCTTCGAGCACAGTGACAGCTCAACGAATCGTCATTGTGGGGGCCGAGTCGACTGGTACGACCAGTCTGACCTCAGATCTTTGCGAGCACTTCCAACAACGAGGTGGTGACTTTACGGCCACGACGTGGGTGCCTGAATTTGGTCGGGACTACACCATTCGCAAATTACGTGAAGCGCAACTGCACCGGCCCGACGCCACAATGGAGGATTTGGTATGGACCGACGAGGATTTTGTCACTATCGCCCGTGAACAGAACATGCTGGAAGATTACGCCGCGGATGTCAGCGGAAGAATTGTGCTCTGCGATACCGACGCCTTTGCTACCGCACTGTGGCAGGAGCGCTACCTCGGGCGCAGCACACCAGAGGTCCGGGCTCTGGCATTTGCGTCACCGCGAATCCTCTACATCCTCACGACTCCCGTCGGAGTTCACTTCGTCCAAGACGGAATCCGCGACGGAGAATCACTGCGCGAGTGGATGACCGATCGATTTCGCGAAGAACTCGATCGGCAGCCCACGCCGTGGGTCGAACTCGATGGCGTCCGTCGTTCGCAGCGTCTCGAGCTGGCGATCGACGCGATCGAACGCGTACTCGCTACTTGATGTCTTCGATGTGAGTGACGCGTTGATACGAGTTGCCGAGTTCGTCTTGCAGAACCGCGGCCACGTTCTCAGGTCCGGTACCGAGTCGCAGGGCCTCTCGCGGGTCGAGATCGACTTCAAAGGTCCAACCTTCGGGCATCTGAAGTACATCGCCAAGTTTGGGTAGTGAGTCAAACGTCTGCGTCGGGTCGACGTAGTGGGCATAAGCCTGCATGATGTACCGCACACCGTCCGGTGTCACGAGGTAGAAGCGAGGCTCGTGGGCGGCGAACTCCCAGTAGTTGTCACGATCGACGTAGCGCTCGATGTACTTCATGGCGGCGGGCGGCGTGTCACCAAACGTGACGGTGGCCGCGAGGAACATCTGCAAGGTGCCGAACGTCTCGACGGGTGCCGTCGCCCGCATTCCTGCGCCCAGGGCGTCGAAAGTCCAAAATCGTGGGCCGTTACGAAATCCCGCCAACGCTCCCAGGCGCTTGGTTTCGGCGTCGAGATCGACCGCGGCAAACTCATCGGGTGGACAGTCGTTAAATCCCATGGTGTTCCACACATCGGCGTAAAACCCGGATTCGCCACTGTGGACGAAGAGAAATTCGCCGTAGCGAACATTACGAAGATTGTCGAGACGGGCGTAGTTCCCCACGGTGATCCCCCTTACAGGTATTGGCACTATCTGTGCCAAATCATAACCTCCGCACAAATCGAGTCAAGTACCACTACTTTTTCCACCATGACCAACACCGTTACCGCCCTATTGGACCAGGCCCTCGAGGGTCGTCGTCTCCTCGATCACCCTTTCTACCGTCGCTGGGAGGCCGGCGCGCTTCACGAAGGTGAACTGCAGCACTACGCCGAGCAGTATCGCTACTTCGAAGCTCACTTGCCGCTTTTCTTAGCGGAGCTCGCAGGTCGTCTCCCCGAGGGGCCCGCGCAGGCTGCGGTGAACGCCAACCTCCGCGACGAGGTAGCACCGCCCACTCACCTCGATCTCTTCGAATCATTCGCCCGCTTTTACGGTGCGACCAACGCCGAGATCTCACCGGCCATGCAGACGCTCATCGATGAGTACCGTGACGTACTCGCGACCTCAGACGTTGCCGCCATCGCCGGCCTCCTCGCCTACGAAGCACAGGGAGCGGCAATCGCCGATACCAAAGCCGAAGGGCTGCGAGTTCACTACGGTGCCAACGACTCGGCGACCAACTTCTGGGACGTTCACGGATCCGTCGAAGCCGATCACGCGGCGTGGACGATGGATGCGCTCGCCAGTTTGGGCGGGGACGATGCGGCGATTGTCGCTGCGGCTCGTCGCATCGCCGACGCGTGGTGGAACTTTCTCAGTGAGCGCGACGAATTGATCGCTGCGTAGTTCGCAACATCGACATAGGCCCCGTGCACCACGCACGGGGCCTATGTTTTTTCCACCACGGTCTAACGTAGTGAGGTGAGCGAATCCGACGCACCTCGCATTGCTGAACTCGAAGCCGAAGTCGCTCGACTACGAGCTACACTCGAACGCCTTCGCGAGGAACTCCGAGCGGCTCGGCGAAGTCACCACGAAACGCCGCCCCACTACCTCTAGCGGTGTCGAAGGGTTGATAGACCCAACACACCGACGGGAAGAGCGACGAGGGCGCACAGCCAACCGTATGACCAGGTCGAAATCACGAGTCCGCCGATCACCCCGCCAAGTGCACCCATGAGATTCATCACTAGATCACTCGAGCCCTGACTCGAGGAACGAAATTCGTTGCTCACGGCCGACGACAGCATGGTCGAGCCCGCAATCAGGGTGCACGACCAGCCGAGCCCGAGCAAAAACAGCCCCACCATGAGTTGCGTCGTGCCCATTGGCGGTGCCAGACCCGCCACCACAGTTGCCGCCAACAACACGACAACGCCGAGCCGAACCACACGGAGTGATCCCCAGCGATCGGCACACCAGCCGACCGCGGGCGAAAAGGCGAACATCCCGAGAACGTGCACGCTGATAACGAGACCGATAACGGTTAACGACACATCCATGTGTTTCATGTGTACCGGCGTCATCACCATGACGGCCACCATCGCGAGGTGACCGACAGAGATTGATGCCGCACCGAGTGCGGCGCCCTTCGTGTTCATGATGTGCCGAAGTGTGGTGCGAAGAGCCGGGCGTTCTGCAGAAGACGCGCCCGCCTGCTCCCGAGCGAGCAGAAAGGGATCAGGGCGAAGAAAGATTCCCACTATCAACACCGAGAGCGCAATCGCCGTCGCGGCCACGATGTAGGGGCCCGTCAAATTTGGTAGTCCCCACGACGCTGCGAGATGACCGGCGGGAGCCAGCAGATTGGGACCCGCGACCGAACCGATGGTGGATCCCCACACCACCAATGAAAGATCTCGCGACTTGGTCTCATGGGTGGCGAGATCGAGCGCCGCGAAGCGTGCCTGATAACTCGAGGCCGACGCCGCACCGAGCAGCAAGATGCCACCAAGAGTCACGACGAGCCACCCGGCCGCACCCGCAACCACCACCGTCACGGCGCCGGTGACCGCGACACCGTAGCCGCTGAGCAACGCGTATCGCCGACCACCACGATTTGTAAGTCGAGCGAGCGGGATAGCCATAAGTGCGGCGCCCAAAACGGACATCGTCTGGGCGAGACCGGCGATCGAATCACTATGCGCCATCGAATTAACGAGGAGCGAACCGGCCGCAATCGTCGAGCTCACGCCAATACCGTTCACCACCTGAGCCGTGGACAGAACGCGAAGAGTTCGGACTTGCGCGGGGTGCCGTTTACTCACACGGCCCTCTGCGATGTCGCACCCGCGAACTCTAGGTCACCTACCTCTTGTTTTCCCACCACACCGTGTTGGTCTGTTCTCGCAGGGCCCGAAGCCTTTGGCCCGATGTGGGTCGGTGGCCAAAGAGATCTTCCGCGAGACGCACGGCACCCGCGATGGCAAGAACTCCGACCACGACATTGGTGACGTCGGCAGGTTTTTTCATAGTGTCACTATGCGTCGTGACTATGACATCACTCGGGACTACGTGATGAATAGCGAGTCAGAACCGTACCGGCCGCCAACAGAATGAAGCCCAGCCCGGGCGTGAGCGGTAGTCCGGCGTATGTGGTGACTTTCCCAAACGGGAAGTACGCCATCCCCGTTGCCGACAGCACGAGAAACGCCGCCGCGCACAAGAAGATGCCAATGCCCACGCCGAGGTTAGAACCGTGGCCACCGTGCGTTGGGGGCGAGTCAAGCCATGGCAACGGCCGCATTTCGAGTGGAGCAAAAATCGTAATCAGCACCCAGATAATCACGAGGGCCGTGATGAGGTGGACTGCCGTCATAAGCCAGAAGCGACCGGTTCCGACGTCGGCACCACGATCAAAGCCAATCTGGTGCTCCACGAGAACAAGCCCTATCAGCCCCGTGAGGTGCCATAGATACATCGTCATGGATGCACCCCCGATTGCGCACGCCAACGTCCACACGCGGAGTCGTTGTGCGGCGCGTTCAATCATGGGGCGCAGGAGCACGATGAGCGACACCATGACCCACACATGAATGCCAAGTACCAGTGTGGGGGGTGCCATGTTGGAAATGTCTTCACCGGGCATCCCCACCATCGACGTGGGCCATGGGCCGAAGTGAATCAGACTGATGTTTGCGACAACTGCGCCCAGCGCCACCGCAACATAGAAGCGACGAGGTTGCGATGTCTTGGAGACAGAGAGCCCTAGCGTCCCGGCCATGGCCCACACCACGACAAAGTTCACGAGGCCGGCGATCGATATGCCCACACCTAGTCGCAACCAATCACAGAGAGCCGCCGTCATCAGCATGAGAACCGGTGTGCGCCATGGGTGGCGATTTGTCCACGCGTCGAGCCACGGAGTCATCGCGGTCACAGGCAAGTAGACCCCCAGAAACCACAAAAGCTGGGTGGACAGCGTGGCGAGCGGAGCGGCGACCTTGGCGCCCAACGTCGCTTCCGAAATCAAAACGAAAGGAACCCAGAAGGCCAGATACACCACTACGGGACGTATCAGTCGCGTCAAGCGATCGTTTGTCCACGTCCGCCAGGTCACACCTTTCGACGAAGCCCGCGACCACGAAATCTGATTTGCAATCGCCCCCGCAAAAAAGAAAATGGGCATAATTTGAAGAACCCACGTGGCTAATTGCAGCGCTCGCACGTGGGCCAGCAGGTTGTCCAGATGCGGAATGTCCTTCTTCCAAACGACCATTGCCATTAACAGATGGCCAAAAACAACCACCATCAAGGAGAATGATCGAAGGACGTCCACCACACGGTCGCGATCGGCCGGTGTATTTTGCGCGGCGTAGCGGGCTCCGGCCCACAGCGGGCCCGCCCAACTACGGCGTGGCGTCGGGCTCTCATTCGGCATGTGCTGTCTCCCCCGTGATGCTTTGCTGAGGGTAATACGCGTCGCACGTGCGACGCAGCATTGGAACGGTAAGTTTCCGAAATTCTTAACTTTGGGAAACGACTGCTTAGAAAGCCGACTGAATCAACACGAAGTCGTATATCCCGTGCAGTGCGACGGCGGGCCAGAGACGAGTCGTGACTCGGCGCAGACAGTAAAAGACCATGCCAAGAAAGGTCGTCATAACTACTTGACGCACGGTGGGTCCCAGTGCTTGACCGGTTATGACATTGGGTAAATGAAAGAGTCCAAAGAGTAGAGAGGACGTGACGAGAGCTTTTCTTTCACTGCCCCACACTTGCCGCCCGCCAACCAGCAAGATCCCTCGAAATGAGAGTTCCTCCGTGAGACCGACGAGCGCCATCGTGCAAGTAATTCCTACCCAGTAACTCACTGGAGCTCGGCTGAGCCCCTGCGTCAGCACTACGCCCAGACTCCCCATCATCATGAGAAGCGGAAATACGAGAAGGGACCGACGGGAGGTAGGAGTGGCATCACGCCAGACTGTCGACCTCAGGCCATATCGGCGTACGAAAAGTAGCTGAACCGCGAGAACAAAGAGCAGAGGTAGGACAAACTGTCGAACCCATGGCGTCGAGCCAACTCCAATGTCCGAATACGAGACGTGGTCGCTCCCGGGAATGGCAACGCTGAGTCCGATCCACAGAGCAGAGTGAACGAGAAAGAACGTCACGAGGTGTACGGCGCGGAGTGTTCTCATGTTGCTTCCTTTCACGCAGAAAACCTAACCGGTTGGACAGACCTTGAAATGGACTTCCGTCTCTTTAATGAGACAGGCGTGGCGTGATGCGCGACACACACGCAAGGGGCAAAAACAAACACAGCCTCGGTTGAATTTCTTCAACCGAGGCTGTGATACTCGTGGCGGGGACAGGATTTGAACCTGCGACCTTCGGGTTATGAGCCCGACGAGCTACCAGACTGCTCCACCCCGCGATGGGACTTTGACTCTACCCCACTGACGACACGTATGCCAAATCCCACATCCCTCTCTCGATGTTGGCCCCGAAGTGATGTCACAGGGTTGGTGTCCACTGGTGGTGGAAGGTGGACATGGAAAAATCAATCGACGACAGCATTGACGAGCAGCTTGCCAAAGTCACACGGGAGCAGTGGACACATCTTGAGTCCCTCGTCGACGCCGTCGACCCTCATAGCCCCGGTCACTGGGCCGGTGGTGAAGTCGTCTCGCGTACGGCCGAGGGGAAACCTGTCATTTCAATGCCGTATTACTCGTACTCCGAACCACTCCTAATCCTCGTTGAGAAAATGTACGAGTACGGCGTTGTCGTGGCGTTTGGCTGGGTGGCGTGGTCCGAAAGGAACCAGAAACTACTCAGCAACCTGGTCGTCACCGAGACCCCCGCCAACGACCTCGTGAAGTACATGGTCACCGTTCTTCGTTCAGATCGTTTTCGTGAGGGGTATTTAGGTAAGGAAATTCGCTCCGGCGACTTCCTCGCAGCGCTCCGAGCGATTATTCACCACTACGGGCGGATGACCTCTTGAGCCCCACGACGTGTCAGCGTTATGACTTCCACGTCAATGTTGCGGGGCGTGACGCATTACCGGCGGGATCCACGGCATAGACCTTGAGCGTGTGCGAGCCTTTCGGAAGTTTGGACATCACCTTGCCCGTCTTGCACGTAGAGGGAACTGCACGGTCAAGGGCGCAGAAGTAGCTAAACACCTTGTTTTTGGAGTCCGTGGCGTGAAACTTGACTGTCAAGCTCGCGTACGTTTTTGACTTCGTCACTTTCGTGTCGATGGTCGCCACTGGCTTCGTGTGATCACCTTGTGCCGCCGGCAGATTCAGGGCCGCCATCTGATTGCCGATGAGATTGCCCAACTCACTCGGCTGAGGGTTCGAGTCATTCACGGGTGTGGCCTCATGGTTTTCGGGATCGTACGGACCCGTATAGGCGAAGAACTGATAACGACGAACCACGGATTCACTCTGTTTCCCCGGCTGCTGTTCGCTATTGAGCTCCTGTGCCAGCCCGCCGCCGTTGCCCGCTTGAATCAATACCCACTCCGTCTCGACTTCGCCGACGGCGTCGGGTACTTGTTTGTCACCTGAGACCAGGTGACCGAGGTCGGTGGCCTTTGGCGACTCCTGATAGAACACCTTGACCCATACAGCGTCGCCCATCTGAGCTTCATTCTCGGGCGGCGGTGCTGGCGCCACTGCCGCGATCACAGGTTGCGGATTCACTGCCGGGACCGGGGCGGGGGCGACGTTCCACGCGGGAGCGGGTATCGACACCGCAGTGGTGTCTTGTACGAGATTCCCCGGATGTGCCGCGTCGGCCAGCAGCCAGTGATAGACGACTGACGTCGGAGTAGCCGCAAGACCCAAGCCGAAGTGCTCGCAGCCGGCCGTGGCGTAGGTCGCCGATCCTCCGGTCCAGCACTCGTGTCCTCCCGTTCCGGGAATCGGATTAGGGGCCAGCGGCGTACCGGCCGCCCATGTGTGCGCGGTGGCGTCGTAACCGCTCGCGTAGACAACCTTGACCCCCGTCGAAGTAGCCGAGACAACGGGATCGCCGTACCGCTCGTACGGTGCACCAAACGTGTACTGAACATCCGTGGTACTGATTCCCTCGAGATCGATCTCAAAGCCGTGAGTCTCTTGACCGGTGTCGTTGTAGACGTCGAAGTTGCTCAATGATCCGTAAATCGGAGGTGTCGCCGAACTCGCACGCGAAATGACAGCGGTAATCGCAGCGCACAGGACGAAAATTGCAATGACGGTTCGACCGGAGAATCGCAGTACATTCATGAAAAGCCTTTCCATCTCTCAAATTACACAACTGATAGTGCGAGATGGCTAGGCCGAAAGTCACTTCGCCCCTCAGAATTTCTGGTGAAATATGCCCGTGACAGCGGCCATCACGAGAGACGAGCGAGCGCTCGGTGTTCTCCTTGGTGGGGCGGTGGGCGACGCACTCGGCGCTGGCTACGAGTTTCAAAACCGCGTCTCGCCCGATGTCGTCACAATGAAACCTGGAGTCTTGACGGGCCGACCGGCCGGTCAATGGAGCGACGACACGGACATGACACTCGGTATCGCGTTAGCCGCCCAGCGACACCGGGGTCTCGCCACTTCGGCCGCGCTCATCGACGTCGCCGAGGAATTTCTGCGGTGGTATCGATCACACCCACCCGACATCGGCATGCAAACACGCGCGGTGCTCGAGTCGTGTACCAGTCCAGAGGATCTTCCTCACGCCGCCGCCCAGTTTCAGGCCCAGCGACCTGACGCTGCTGGCAACGGCAGTTTGATGCGTACGGCCGTTGTCGCACTGCCTCACTACCGAGATCTCGCCACCGTGGCAACAACTGCCCGTGCAATTTCAGCGTTGACCCACCCTCATCACGATGCGCAAGATGCCTGCGCTCTGTGGACGATGGCGGTGGCGTGCGGACTACAAGGGACCGCGACGCCAGAAGAGAGCATGGAGCGAGCACTCGACCAGTTACCAAACAGAACCCTGTGGCGAGAGCGACTCACGGCGGCCGTGGAGTGCGAGCCGCACGAGTTGGCACCGAACGGCTGGGTCGTGACGGCACTGCAGGCCGCGTGGCGCAGTGTGCACGACGCGTCCCCCACGGACCCTTTTGTCAGTGGCGTGTGCGGGGCCGTGGCACTCGGAGACGACACCGACACCATCGCCGCAATTGCGGGCTCGCTTCTCGGGGCACACTTCGGAGTGGCATCGATACCTGGGCGGTGGATAGCCAACCTCGGCGGATGGCCGGAACATCTGACGACCGGAGATCTCGAGGCGCTAGCCCTCGATCTCGCTGCGTGCGAGGACTAACGACCCGACGAGAGCGCTGACTGCGCCTTCGTCAGCAAACTGCCCATCTTGTCGATCTGCTCTTGGTACGCGGCGAGATTCCCGGCCTTTAACTGTCGTTGGGCTTCGGCGTACGCCGCAGCGGCTTGCGCCAGATACGTCTGCGTCGTACCAACTGGTTCACCACCACCAGAACTACCACCGCCCACGTTCGCGCCAAGTACCTCGGAGAGTGCCGCGGAAAGTGATGATTCGATGGCCACATCTTGGTTAAAGACCGCAATCACGTACTTCAGTTGCGGCAACGGAGTCGCCGAGCTGGTGACGTACAGCGGACGGATATAGAGCACGGAGTTGTGCAGGGGGATCATCATGTTGTGACCCAGCAGAACATTGCTGCCGTGTTGGTCCAGCGGCGTAATGATGGTTGACACGCGGGCGTTCTGATTGATCTCAGAGTTCGCCTGCACCGGACCGGTCACCGAAGTGCCGCGAGGTGTGACGTATGACGTGAGTTGGCCGTAGTTGTCAGCGTTGGACGTCACCGTGAGGAATCCCGTGAGGCCCTGAACTGTGGCGGTCGCACCGGCGGGGACGTACGAACTCAGAGTGACGAGTTGTTGTCGTTGCTGCCCCGGGAGAGCCATGACCTGGGTGATGGGCTCCATCTGAGAGGTAATCGCAGTGGCCACACCGGTCTTGGTCGTGACGACGGTGGACTGCAGAGCTTGAGACGGTGATCCGGCCCCTGTCGTTGGTGAGACCTGCCAGCGGTCGGACGCGGTGTAGAAGGCCGACGCGGAGTCGATGTGGTAGCGGCCCCACAGCGATGCCTGCACCGCAAAGAGATCTTGTGGATACTTCAAGTGCTGGCGGATTGCTTCCGGCATCTCGCTCGCGGGACTGAATAGGTCGGGGAACGCGGAGCGATACGCCGCCAAGATGGGGTCGGTCGCTTCGCCATTGTTGCCAAACGCATAAAGCGTGATGGACCCGTCGTACCCGTCGATAACGACTTTGACGGAATTGCGCACGTAGTTGAACGACTGAGGGAGTCCCGACGAATTCGGTACTCCCTGGCTTGACGCATCTTCGGCGTAGGGGAAGTTCGACGACGTGGTGTACCCGTCGAGCACAAACTGCACACGACCATTAGCCATCACGGCGTAGGGGTGCGAATCAAAGGACAAGAACGGGGCAACCTTTCGGGCCATGGCTTCGACGTCACGCTCGAACAACATTCGGCTCTTCGACGTCACCTGGTCCGAAATCCACAAGTTGAGATCTTGGTAGCGAAGGGCAAACGCCGAGCGTCGGAGGAAGTTCGACATCTCCACGCCACCCGTACCGCTGTAGTGCGACTCCACTTGTGTGCCATTCGGAGTCTTGTAGTCCAACTCAGCCTGCTTGGAGTTGGCAACAACCCACCCGGGGTCGTTGATGCCGAAGTACACCCCGGGTTGGGTCAGAGCCGGTAATCCCAGAGAATTGCGAGGTGGTATGTCTTGCAACGCGAAGACGGGGTTCCCTGTCTCTGGATCAAATGTGTTAGCGGGCGAAATCACCATTCCGTACCCGTGGGTGTACTGCAGGTGTTGATTCACCCAACTGCGAGCCGGAAGATTGTTCATATTCAGTTGGCGTGCGCCCACCAACACGGGCGTCACCTTGCCGTTGATGGTGTAACGGTCAACGCCCAACGTGGTGAAGGTGTAGTACGACTGAATCGCTTGGCGACGTTGCACAGTTTCCAACGCGATGTTGGCCGAAGGGTCCCACAGTCGAATGTTGTTGAGCGTCTCTTGACTCGATGCGATTTCTTGCGGAGTGATCGATTCGGCACCTGCAAAATCAACTTTCTTCACATCACTCAAGCCGTACCCCAACCGAGTAGCGGCAATATTTCGTTCGATGTACGGCAGCTCTAAGGTGCTCTGTGACGGTGTGACCTTGAACGTCTGTAGTGCCGATGGATAGATGACACCGATGACGAGGGCCAAGAACGCCCACAGTGCACCCGCGAGAGCGGGTAGCGACCAGCCGCGTCGCACTGTATTGGCCAAGAGAATGGCGGCGGCGGCCAGCGACAGCCAGAAAAGGATCGAGAGGGCCGGCATTCGGGCGTGCACGTCCGTGTACGCCGCACCTTGGATGTAGCCGTTGGTCGACGTCACGAGCGAATATCGCGCCAAGACGTATCCCGCCGCTTTAAGCAGTGCGACAACGGCCAGCAGGACGGAGAGATGCACCTTGACTTGCGGTGACACTCGCGGTGTGACCCTCGAGGTGCGAATTCCTCCGTTGAGATAGTGATAGGCGGCCGTGATGACGGTAATGACTAATAGCGCCGTCAGCGCCCAGCTCACAATGAAGTGAAGGAATGGCAGTCGAAAGACGAAGAAACCGAGGTCTTTCTTAAACAGCGGATCGACGGTTCCAAAGTTCTGGGCGTGCGAGAAAAGAACGTAGTTATTCCATTCAGGAAGCGCAGAGAGACCAGCGATGACGCCAAGGACGAGAGACGTGAGGGCTGTGATCCGAAAGCTGTAGGGACGCAAGAGGGCCTGCAGCTGGCGAAGTCCTTCGTCGTGCGGTTCGAAGGTGAAGTCGCGAGTCGCCAAGCGACGAGCAAGAAGCAAGTTCCCCCACAGAACGACGAAGAAAGCGAGGCCGAAGACGGCCACGAGACCCACTTTGACCATGAGCAAACCACGAAAGACACTCGAGGCGCCGACGGAGTTGAACCACAGGGAGTCAGTCCACAAGACCGCCATGCTCCGAAGGCCCGTCAACATAAAAATACCGACCAACGCCACGGCAATGGTGATCAGTCGACGGCGACTCACGGGTCGGCGAAAGGAAGCGAAATCATCAGGGCGGCGCACGCCGCAAGCCTAACTACCCGTCGGCGGGGACAACCGCACAGTTACATCCGGCGTGTAGTGGTGGATGCGGCTGGCCACTGGGGAAATCTCTACCCGCCGCGACGCCACCCACGACCGCATCGCCAGCACAGGCGTCGCACGGAGGGTGGTCGGGTGCAACGAGCACGCGCACCATCGAGCCCTGGCAGGCGGCCACGACACCAACATTGAATGCCCGGCGGGCGATATCACCGCAGAGTCGTTCAATTCGAGCACCGCGCCACTCGCGGAAGGCGGTACTCGCTCGTTCTGCTCCGTCATCGTTGCCGTCGGCCGTAATTCGCTTTCGCAGAGCAACCGAGAGTGTGACGGCCAGATCGGCAGCACACTCATCAACGTCGCCAAAATGTTCAATCGAACTACCGCCCCCGGCCACCGAGTGAGCAAAGTCAACACCCGATTGAGCAATGGCCCGCACGGCGTCAAGAGCGGCGGCACTGTATCGAGAACGTTGCAGCAGTTCATCTTCTAGCTGATCGGTAATGAGACCTTTGACGCCACGGAGCCGTTCGATCATGACGTTTTGATCATCTTGCATCGCCCGCTTCACGTGGCGAATGAGTTCCGCCAGTTGCAAGGCGATCGCCTCTTCGCGGCGGAGAAATAGTTCGTCATCCGCGGTCACGGGCGTCGTGCGAACTTTTGGTGGCCGCTTGGCTTGTGGTTCCCGACCCTTTTCATCCTGAGTCGACGCACGCAGACGAGCAAATATGTCACTCACCACGTCATTGTCCGGCAGTTCTGTCGCCGGTTCCGTAGGGAGGTCGGGAACGATGCGCGGGCGCACCGTGGCTCCCTCGCTCGGAGAAGCTGGTGGTGAAGGCGGCGTCCCGCCCACGGGACGAGTGTGTAAGTCATCGGGCGTGACCGGCTGAATGTCGGGCACCTCTCGCAGAGGTACGCCGCGCAACAACTCTTCTTCCGTGGGGTCGGCGGCGGCGGCTTTGTTGCGCATGATTTCGTGAGCGGCGGCACGCGCCCCTTCGTCACTGGTCATCAGTCCGCCTAGTACCTGGTCCACGGAGTCGCGCACTGAATTCACTGTTGTGGTCAACGAGTCACGGGCAGCACGTAACTGCTCAATTTGAACATTGAGTGCTTTGCGTCGAAGAACAAGGTCATTCAGCACTTGTCGACGCGCTTGATTCGCTTGCTCGACAATCGCACGACCTTGTTCGCGAGATCGCTCGATAATGGCATCACCGTTGATGCGCGCCGACTCTTCGAGGCGCATCGCCGCGGCGCGAGCCTCCTCCTCCTTCGCAGCCGAGGCAACTTCCGACTCATTCACTATCTGGAGAGCACGGGCCTGTGCGTCGACGAGGTACTTCGTGGCACGCTCTTGCGCCTGAGTAAAGAGTTGAGTCGCGCGTTCTTGGGCTTCGGCCGTAACCTTGGCTCCCTCGTCGTGTGCCGCGCGAAGTATGGCCGTCGACTGAGCGCCCAGCATCGCGGTTAAACGCGATTCGTCGAGAATTGGATTTTCGGCACGATACGTCGCTTCACTGAGTTTTGCCTGCAGGTCTCGCACTTGCTTTTCCAGCAGCGACATCTCCCGCGCGATTCTTTCGAGGTATGACTGGACTTCGTCTTGATCAAATCCCCGACGGACAACTCGAAAATTGGCCCTGGAGACATCGAGCCCCGAATGACGATTGGGCGTCAGGGGTCGGTTGTCGTCCATACTCCCCTGAGCCTAGAGTTTCGCCGTCCCGCTCGGTGGTTTCATCGCAGTTTTTCGGCGGTTCCTCCGAGTTTGTGGAGCACCCGAAGTGCCTCAGCAAAGGTCGACACACCGATGACTCGGAGGTCCTTTCCGGCCGCCGCTCTCGCCTCACCCGCCTGCGAGGAGGGAACGAGGAACGTATCCGCGTGAGCATCAATGGCGGCTTTCGCCTTTTGAGCTATCCCCCCAATCTCACCAACGTGACCACGCAGGGACATGGTGCCCGTCACCGCAACTCGATGCGAGCCCGTGAGCGAGCCCGCGGTAATGCGGTCGTAGATAGCCAGAGTCATGGCGAGCCCACCCGACGGTCCGCCAACGTAGTCGGTTTTTACCGAAACATCGGCGGGAAGTGTGTAGGTGCGACTATTCACCAGCATCACTCCGATAATCGACGTAGGTCGGCCTTCAATACCCGGGCAGTCCGATTTAAACGTGCGACGTGGCTTGGCCGTGGTGATCACAACATTCGTTGGCGCCACCAGAGTGACTGCACCGGAACTCGAAATTTTCGCTCGCTGAACGCTCAGGTTCACTGAGGTTTTCGGCGGGTAATCGTGTAACCGACGTATTGCATCGCAACTCGTGGGCGTAGCGACACCATTGACTGCCACGATGCGGTCACCGACTCGAATCTTCGCCTTGTTTGCCGGACCGCCGAGGCGGAGACCCTCTACCTCCGCTCCACCGGGTTGGGTCGCTACGGCGTAGCCCGCGGTGCGAAGTGCAACAAAACTCGCCGTCTTCTTTGAACTCTCCATGTCGAGGTATCCCGACCGATCAAAGTCACCCACTGACGTTCCCTTAGGAATAATTGCGGTGAGGGGGAAGTATTCGACGTCGTTCAAAATTTTGGCGCGAAGCCATCGCCCGAGTGACATCTGCTCCAAACGAACGTCAACTATGTAGAAACCGGGAGACGAGTCAGTCGGCTTTTTCTCGGCACTGTCGGTCGGTACACCGCTGACGGTGAGTGCCGAAACGAGAGGAGATGCTGAACCCTTTTCCACGGAGTAGTACTCGGTTTTCGAGAAACTCACAACGGCCCAGGTCACGACGAGAAGAATCACCAGGACGACCCTCGAGCGAGTCACGCCACGAAGAAAGTTCCGAATGGTCAACTTCAACGGCATTTTCGTGGTGAGATACATTCATGGCACATAGTGGCGACACGCTACCCGACACCTACATCATGGAGCTTGTCGACGCCTGTTTGAGCTCTGATCTCAACGCGTTACGCAACGCCGTCCAACACCCCCACCCACGGGCGCGAATCCTCGGACTACGCGGTCTCGCCCGAGCGGATGAACTATCCGAAGATGACTGGACCACCCTGTGCGCTGACCCCGAAGCTGAAGTACGCCGTGAAGCACTGAGCGAGATGGGATCGCGTGGGAGATGTCGGATTACACCCGCGCAGCTCATTGAGCTCCTCGGTGACCCTGATGCTCTCGTAGCAGAGGGGGCGGCCTACGTCGCCGGGGAGTGTTTGGTGGTGGAGTGCGAAGCAGCACTCATCAACATCGTGTCGACCCACGAAGATGCCCGGTGTCGAGAAACTGCCGTGGTGGCGTTGGGCAGTCTGGGGAAAGACTCTTCGCGAGCAACAATCGTTGCGGCACTGGTCGACAAGCCCACTGTTCGACGTCGTGCGATTGTGGCACTCGCAAATTTTGAGGGCGACGACATTGAAGAGGCTCTCGATCGGGCCGCCGATGATCGCGACTGGCAGGTGCGTAGTGCGGTTGAACTTCTTCGTCGCAACGACTAGTCGTCGAAGTTTCGGCTGGTGCGGCGAAGTGCACTGACGTCGTTCACGCACCGTAAAAGTCCGCGGAGAACGAGGAGATCGGGCTGGGGTGCGGCACGACACTCAACACCTACTTCACGAGTCAGTAGTTCGGATACGTCCGTCATTTGGGCGACGCCACCCGCCAAAGTGATGCCACGAACGGATACGTCTTGAGCGAGGTCAGGAGGCGCCTCACTGAGACACTCCTTGACACTGCGTACCACGGTGCGAACGTGATCAGTAATGGCGGCTTCAACGAGTCCACCCGAGACTTCCACACTCACGGGTTGACCAGTTTCAACTGTTCGTGCCGGCACAACACGAACTTCTTTGCGCAGTGAACCTAACGGCGACGCAATGTCAATCTTCAGTGACGCAGCAACATGAGGTGCAATGACAACGCCATATCTCGTGCGCAACATGTCCGCTATCGCCTCGTCCAGATGAGTTCCACCGACGCGAACCGAGCGATGAGTCACGATGCCACCCAGCGACATGACGGCCGTTTCTGTGGCACCGGCTCCGAGGACCATAATCGGCGACGCCACCGGTTCCTCCACCGCGAGTTGCGCACCGATCGCCGCCGCAATTGTGGACTCAACGAGTGCGACTTCGCTGGCACCGGCCTGCAATGCGGCCTGTCGAAGAGCACGTCGCTCGATTGATGTGGCGAGTGATGGAACGCTCATCGTGACGTGCACGCGAGAAAACCGCCCAAAGCCAGCTCGATCGAACATTGCTCTGATTAATCGGGCGGCCACATCGAAGTCGACGGTGGTGCCATTCGCCAAAGGTCGGAAGTTAACAACGTGACGGGGGCTGCGCGCCACCATGCGCCACGCACTATCGCCCACGTCCACGATGTCGCCATTACGGGTGTCAATCGCCACGACACTGGACTCGCTCATTGAGACCGAACCATCTGCGGTCGCGAGACGGGTCGTAGCTGTTCCCACGTCCAACGCCACCAGCAGTGCCACAGTGTGATGCTAGGGGCGACGGGAATTTACCCAGAATCAGTCGTACGCTGAGTAACTGTGAACAAAGGCGTTCCTTGGCGACGATGGCGGAAGCGTTCAGCAGTTCCGCCCATCGAAGGCCGGCACTACATCCATCCCGCCGAGCTTCCGTCATTCGATCAACTCGCTGCACACCCTGCGGAGCCCCTAGTTCGCCACTTCACGACGTACCTCTGGGCGACGGCGGCCGCCGTCCTTCTCGCGGGATCATTTTTGTTGGCGTCGACAGAAAGGGCGGCGACTCTGACGACCCCGATGCCGTCGCATATCGTGCGATCAATTGAACATGTGCCACACGTGGGTCGCGATGCAGCTCGCAGCATTCTGGAACTCAGCGCACCCGTCAACGGTCGCCCGGCCGGTGGTGGAGCAATCGTGGTAGGGAACGGAACCGTCGCGGTCTCAACGGTTCCTTTCGCCGTTCACTCTCATGTGTCCATCGCCTCAACGCGACGTAACTTCCAAACAGGTACCGTCATCGGACGAGACGAGCACCTCGGCTTGACGTACATCTCCCTCGATGCGCCACACCCCGTCACCGAACTCGGACGTTTAGCGGCGACGCAACCAGTGCTGGCGCTGGCTCCGTATTTTCGCCCCTCGTCATCCATCATGTCGATTGCCTACTCGCACACCGTCCTGTCTGATCCGCAGTCCACGGCGGCCGATGGCGTTGTTAGCTATCTCTCGGCAACGACACCATCAAGTCTTCACGGACTCGCCGGATCCGTCGCAGTTGACGGCGACGGGAAGGTCGTTGCACTGTTTGGACACAGCAATCGTTGGCTGTCCGCCTCCTACGTCGCTTCCGTTGCTCTCACGTGGCTCGCCGAACCAGACTGCCACGGGCGGCTCGGTATCGATGCCGTGACTGCTCCGGGGGGTGGGATTGACGTTGTGCGTGTCCTGCCCGGCCCGTCGTCAGGGCTCTTGCGACGGGGTGATGTCATCACCACCATTAATAGTCACTCCGTTGACTCAGTTGACCAACTGCTGTCGGTCCTCTACACCATTCCGGGCCGTTCTCCCGTGGTCGTGCGGTACGCGAGGAACTCGACGACTCAGTACGCCGTCGTTCATCTTGGCTGTCAGCCCTAAGTTGGCGCTATGAGTGATTCTCACTTCGGTAATTTCAGTTTCTTTTCCGACATCATGAAAATGATGGGTCAACTGGGTCCCGACGCATGGCAACAGACGTCTCGTGAGCTTGCCGCCAACGTCATCAGAGAACACAAGGGGGACGAAAATCCCGATCCCGCGGTTCGACAGCGGCTCGAAATCCTCACACCCGTCATCGCCCGTCGGGTCGAACATCTCTTCGGCGACAGCGCCGAAGTCGTCGCTTTGCGACCTCTCGATTTAACGGAGTTAGCCCTCGCGAATTGGCATCCACTGCTCGCGCGCAACCTTCGCCCAGGGACAACCTCGCCCAACGACGGGCTGCCTGGAGGCGAACTCGCTCCGTTACTGCAAGAACTATCGAGCGTGGTCGGTCCACTCTTTGTGGGCTTTCAGTCCGGTAGTGCCGCCGGTCACTTCGGACTCCGCGAGTGGAGTATGTCCCACCTCCCGCTCCCTCGACAGTCCCCTCGCGCGGGTGTCGTGACAAAAAACGTGGCACACTTCGCAGAGGAGTGGAGTGTCGACCTTGATCACGCCCTGTGCTTTGCGGCAACACACGAATCGGTGGGGGCAACGTTCTTACGCCGTGATGGGATGTCGATTGCCCTTGAAGCTCTCTTGTTCGACGCCATCAACGACGCAACTGCGGTGCGTGGTGACATCATGGAACGCTTGACGGGTCTCTTTCAGGGTGGCGACCTTTCAGCGCTCACGGGAAACCCCGAAGCACTCATTGAACAGATTGGCGACCTCGCGGATACCCCGGCAACCCGCCGGCTTGATCGTGCCGTCACGTTGCTGCGAAGCGCCATTGAAGGTGTGGCGCTGCACATCACATCAGAGATCGTCGGACCAACGCCTCTGCTCGCCGAAGCCTGGCGTAGGCGACAGCTGTCAGATGAGGTTTCTCACGCCGCGGCTCTCTTTGGCGTGAGTTTCTCGCGGGAGCTTCAAAGCAGCGCGTTGAACTTTATCGAGGAAGTTCACACCCACTTTGGGTGGGAACAGATAGCAGCGCTCACACAAGCTGACGGGCTGCCGCTAGATAACGAACTTGACGACGTGCACAGTTGGCGGGCGCGGGTTACGACGTCGCCGCTGGCGAACTAGTCCTCGCGCGTCGCAGTCACAAGCTCCACGGCGTCCTCCACAATCGACTGGGGAGTCGTGTTCTTCTTACCCTTTTCGTCCACGACCTCGTCGACTTCTTCGAGGTCCCAGACGACCCGGATCTTTTCGTCCATGGCGTCACGGAAGACTCGCACACAGTTGCGCTTGAACTGAGGGTCGTACCACGGCAAGTAACTCAAGCGGGCGTACACCCGGTTACAGAACCCTTGGATCAAATCGGCGTCGCCGGAGTGCCAGATAATGTCCCAGTGCGGTGCGGTGGCACCGAGATACTTGATTTCAATGTGCCCCTCTTCGTTCTCCACGGTCGGGCCGTCCACGACAACTCTCGACTTTTCCATGGGAACTCCTTTGCACTGGCTACGAACTGAATGTCAATTCTACCCCACTGCCTGAGGTGCGGGTCCGTGGCGAGATTTTTGGGACTTTCGACCCTGCTCTGTGAACTAATTCGCATCGCTTTTCACATCTCGCGACATGTGCGGTGGCTACTGTGTGCTCACTGACCTACACAAGGAGGGCCGTTATGAGTACAGAGTGGATGGCCGATGGAAAGTGTCGGGACTACCCCGCGGAGATGTTCTTTCCCGGGGATGGCGTCGGGGTCATCAAAGCGCAGAAGATCTGCGCTGCGTGTCCGGTGAAAGCTCAGTGCCTTAACTACGCCCTCGACAACCATGTCGATCACGGCGTGTGGGGTGGGACCAGCGAACGAGAGAGGCGACGTCTTCAACGGGCCCGTCGTCGAGGTCTTCCGACACAGACGCGGTAGACCGTGGCTCACGGGCTGTTCGAATGCGTCATCAATATTTCAGAGGGTCGCAACGACTATCTGCTGACGCAGCTTGAGCACACGGCGGGGAACTCGTTTCGCCATCGTCACTCGGACCCGTTCCACAACCGCAGCGTCTTTACCCTCATCAATAACGAGTCAGAGCTGCCGTTTGATGTTCACTGGCTGATTCGCAATGCGATCGACGTGCTCGATCTCGAGGACCATGAGGGAGTCCACCCCCGTTTCGGAGTTGTTGATGTCGTTCCCTATGTTGCGCTCGACGAACGCGACCGCGACATCGCTCGAACGCTCCGCGACGAAACGGCCGAGTGGATGGGCGATCTCGGCATTTCCGTCTTTCTATACGGGTTAGTTGATGGAGAAGAAAGGACCCTCCCGGACGTGCGCCGCCGAGCATTTCATGATCTCGCGCCCGATTTTGGACCGGCCATCGCGGAACCCGATATCGGAGCTGCGGCCGTCGGGGAACGCCCTTTGTTAATGGCGTGGAATATGTATGTCGACGGACTGTCCGAGCGCCACGTTCGCCAAGCGGCTCAGCAGCTGCGTGGGGACGGAATCCGTACGTTGGCGCTCCAGGTCGGTTCGCGCTGGCAGGTGAGTTGCAATCTGGTTGACCCGTTGCACGTTGGCCCCGACATTGCCTACGACCGACTGATGGACATCTTGCCAGCGGGAGGTCAGGTGAGCGAGTGTGAACTCGTGGGCCTCGCACCATCTGAGGCGTTAGCGCGCATTGACGAATCGCGGTGGTCGCAGCTCGGTTTGCGTGAAGATCTCACTATCGAGTTCGTTCTCGACGAACTCGCATTCGACTAGCCGACGGCGCCGCGCCGTTCTACGGCTCGGGCGCGACGGAGACGACGGCGCTCGCGCTCGCTCATCCCACCCCAGATCCCGAACTTCTCGCCGTTGACCAGCGCGTACTCCAAGCAGTCGTCGCGGACGACGCAGCCGCGGCAGACTTCCTTCGCCTCGCGCGTCGACGCGCCCCGCTCAGGAAAGAAGAGGTCGGGGTCAACGCCCATGCAGTTTGCACGAGCCTGCCAGCCCCGGTTCTCCAAGCCCGTTAACAGATTGGTGATGTCTTCCATCGGTTCCTCCCTGGCGACTCCGTTGTCACCACCGGTGTAATTACAACGGTGTGATTGTGATACAGATTCCGAGAAAATGCAAATTACGTTACGAAAACCCTGATGAGAATCGGTACGAAGGAGGTGAGTCTGTGGAAACCGACGACTAGTTGGACTGCCAGGCCAGGAAAGACTGCACTCCGATGACTTCGCCAGATAAGTCATTCGTCATTCGGACTTGATAGCGACCCGGAGCGAGATTCAGTCCGTACCACTTACCCGACCAAATGAAGTCAACCTCGTGATCGTGCGTGCCGGCGTCCGCGGGCGGGGTCGTGACGGTATCAGTGATGAAATATTCAAAGGAGTTACCCGACGCGTCAGTCCCCGTGGCCGGTGTGCCATCAAACGAGTAGAGGCGCGTCGTTACCTGAATTGACTGTCCTAATTCCGACGGGTTGAGATCGAACATCGCCGCAACGGCGACTGGGGTGGGAAAGTTGGCGTAAATCCACGTCATTCCTCCGCCCATTACGTACAGGCGCCCATTGAGGACCTCAGCGTTATCACATAAAAGCAGGGTTGCTCGCATCGATCAACTCCTTCGTCGAAAAGTAAATTGCAGGTTTTATAAATTAATTTCTTTCCCACTATACCACGGTTCTAGTGTGCCGCAAAGAATCCCCGTGGGTCTGTCGTTACGGGCGAAAGGACTTGGCCCGCACGAAATCATCCAACACGTATCGACCGAGATTGTCAACGTCGGTGTAGAAGGTCCGACCGCCATTTACTTTGGCTATCTGTTCCACAAAGGGGAACTGGCTTCGCTCGATGTCGAGCGCAAATGTGTTGATGGTGATTCCTGCCCTCGTTGATCGCAGCACCTCGGCCATCGTGGTGTGCAGTGTTTCGTAGACCGGGGGCCAGTTAAAGAATGGCTGCCCGTTGTCGAGGAGGTGGGCCGTGGGCTCCCCGTCCGTTACCACGATCACCTGCTTCGAACCCTTTTCCGCACGCATTAAGTGGCGTGACAGAGCGAGCGCATGTTGGAGATTTGTTCCGTAGTCAAAGTCAATGGTGAGAAACGGGACATCTTCAAACTTAATTTCGTGCGCCGTCAAACCAAATCCCACGATTGCCACATAGTCGCGGGGGTACGCCGTACGAATGAGATGAGCAAGGGCGAGGACCATCTTCTTCGCCGGGGCCAAATTACCTCTCATCTCCATCGAAAGTGAAAGGTCGACTGCTATCACCGTGGCGGAACGAACCATGGCTTCGTGCTCCTCTACCTCAAAATCTTCCGGCGTCAGGCGTATTGGCGTGCCCGGACCCTGCCGAAACACGGCGTTTCGCAACGTCTTTCCCAGGTGAAGATTGAATGCTTCGCCCGGCTCCCAGGGCTTGCTGGTCTCCTCACGGTCGTGACCACGGTTGGTCGATGCGTGTCTATGAGCTCCGAGCGACGATGACCGTAGTTGGCTGAACAGTTCCTTCAGGGCCGAACCGGCAATTCGTCGCATACCTTTGGCCGAGAGAGTTGTTCGACCCCCGCTCCGATCAATCAAGCCTTTATCGGTCAGCCCCTTGAGTGCCTTTTGCAGTCGCTCGACGTTCTTCGCCACGTCGGCTCCGAGATTCCGTCGCACCGTGTCGATGTCAATTTCATTGAGTCGAGATGCGGGTACCGATCCCTCTAAGAATCGCTCCAAATCCTTGAGGCGATTGATGTCGCGGGTGGCATCGACGGTCGACGAGAACCGTGAAGGTTGAGTTCCGCGATAACGATTCGACCGCTGCCAATCGATGTCGGGAGTTGCTTCTCGCAGGTTCCCGATAAGGCGATTCAGCGAGAAACTTAAATCGAGATCATCCAGCATCGACTGGAATAACCCGCGGAGCTCTGCTTGCTGGTCGGCCGACAGTGAGTTAAACATGGCTTCGGCGGCGGCGGCACGTTCCGCCATCATCCGAACGACGTCCTCAAGTGATTCGGCGCCGGGAAAGTAGTCGCCGTATTCCGACATGAATTCATCGAAGCTGGGGTCGATCTCTTCGCCACGACGTTGCTGTTCCAGCATGGTGCTCAGCGCATCCATCATGGAGCGCATACGAGCCAACTCTTCGGGATCGGGATTTGCGAAAAACTCCTTGTTCGCTTCAAAGTAGGAGTTCACTACGTCGTCTCGCAGCTCGCCAACTAATTTCTCAAACTCCTCTCGGGCCTCCGAGGACACAAAGTCGTAGTTCCGCAATGACCCAATGCGATCGCCGACAGCGTCCGGGAGCAAGTCCAACGCCATCTGCTTTTCGTCGACCAGCTCAGTCGTGACCTCAATTCGGCGTTCATCTCCCGATTCATCCGCCTCCGATTTGAGTGCTTGCAGGTCGGCGCGCTCCATCGCCTCAATCGCGTCGAGCCGTTCTTGAATGTCCGCCAACATTCCACCGGGATCATTGAGTTCTTCTAATTCTCGCCGTTTTTGACGGGCCTGCTCAAGAAGGTCGCGAATGCCGTCGAGGCGATCACCGTCGGGAGTCGTTACCCCGTCGTACGCAAGGCGATTTAGAACTTCGTCAAGATCACCAGTCTCCAGCAGTTCGTCTAAGACCAGGTCGAGCAAGTCTTCGGGTTCCCACTCCTCAAAGTCGTCGCCGTCCCCGGGACGTCGGAACCCGTAACGAACGGGCACTAACGGTTCCTCGACCGGTAGAGCGCTCGCGCTCCTGAGGCATCCTTCGCCAGTCGCTTCGTCAGATGGAGCCCTTCGAGAACAAACTCGAGTGCCGCCGCCATCTCTGCGGGGGTGGCCGTCGGTCCGGCGATGCGTCGAACGGGGGGTTCGAGAACGGGAATGTTGGCAAGCACAGCCAGGTAGTCCGGTGTGGGCAAGTCGTCACCCACGTGCACGATCACTTCGTTGGCAAAGGCTTCCACGATGTCGCCCGCTTCCTGCAGGGCGACGTTCTCAGAGAAACACTGCCGTACCGCCAACGACACCAGGCCCGCAATGAGCAAGCCTGGGTCAGTGTCATCAATGGCATCGACTTCAATCTTTCCTTGAGTGGATTGAACGAGTGCCGAAAGATCGCTGACGCGCGGTACCACCGTCTCTTCGTGCGTTCGCAAACTGCGTCGCAGAGCATTCGCTACCACCGTTTCGTAGTTCGCGATGGAGAGACGAACGGATACACCGGAGTGTTGATTAATCACTTGGCTCCGACGTGCCACATGACTCACTCGAGCCACGATGTCATCCATGAACCACGGCACAATGATGTCCTTGTCGGTCGTGGGTAGGTGGGCCTCGTGGCGAACAATGGCTACTTCTGTTGCGATGTCGAGCGGGTAGTGCGTTCGAATCTGCGAGCCGAACCGGTCTTTCAGCGGAGTAATGAGTCGGCCGCGATTTGTATAGTCCTCGGGGTTGGCGGTTGCCACCACCACGATGTCGAGATCGAGTCGCACGAGATGACCACGAATCTGCACGTCACGCTCTTCAAGAACATTGAGCAGCCCGACTTGAATACGTTCCGAAAGGTCGGGAAGCTCGTTGATGGCAAAGATGCCTCGATTGGACTTAGGAACGAGACCAAACGACAGGGCCCGCTCATCATCGAGATAGAGGCCAGCCGCCACCTTGATGGGATCAATCTCGCCAATGAGGTCGGCCATCGAGGTGTCGGGAGACGCAAGTTTTTCGGCAAATCTCTGACTCCGGTGCACCCACTCGATCCGAGTGTCGTCACCGTGCGTTCGAACCTGCTCTTTACCGAAGTACGAAATAGGGTTCTCGGGATCGTCACGGACGTCCGATCCCGCCACCACGGGAAGCCACTCATCGAGCAGTTCAACGAGGGAGCGAATGAGGCGGGTCTTGGCCTGGCCTCTCTCGCCCAACAAAATGATGTCGTGACCCGCAAGAATCGCAGTCTCAACTTGGGGCACCACCGTGTCGTCGTAACCCTGAACTCCGAGCGAGAGGGGTTCCCCCGCGGCAATGCGCGCCTCGAGGTTTCGCCGGAGTTCTTCGCGGATTGGCTGCGACGTCCACCCCGATGCGCGGAGGGCGCCAAGGGTGGTGGGCAAGTGGTCGGGGGTTACCAAAGAAGTCATACGTGAACTTTACGCATCTCTATGACATTGCACGCAGGGCCGACCGTTTCTGGAGGAGAGAGAAACGGCCGGCGAGACCTGCCGAGTCCAGTACTCCGGATCTCGGATACGGCCAACGTAGGTGTCCGAAGAGTGCGCCACAAGGGCAGGAGGAGGAAAAACTTGTGAAGTTTCGCACCCGAAATCCCTAATATGGGCTTTGTCCCTATGGACAGGTTTTTTCGGGATTTTTGATTCGCGAAGGAGAGCCGTGACGGCGATTGAGCATTCGACGCAGGTAGTACTAGGCGGGACGCGCGGCGGCCCCGAGGTCAGCACTCTCCGTCAGGACCGCTGGTGGATTCAGCCGGTGATTACTGTGGCCGTACTCACATCGTTTGTGATCTACGCCACGTGGGCAGCTTTCCAAAAGGGCAACTACTTCGTGGGCAACTTTGGTGCCCACGAACTCATCAGCCCCTTTGACAGCCCCTGCTTAACGGCCACCTGTGGCGATGCCCAGATTTTCCACACGGGTCTCGGGCTCGCGTGGCTGCCGCCCGCACTCTTGATCTTGATCTTCCCCCTCGGTTTCCGCATGACCTGCTACTACTACCGCCGGAGTTACTACCGAGCGTTCTGGTGGGCGCCACCGGCGTGCGGTGTCGCCGACGCTCACGGCTCCTACAGCGGCGAGACTCGCTTCCCTCTCATTATTCAAAACGTGCACCGCTACTTCTTTTACTTCGGTCTCGTCTTCAACGTCTTGTTGACCTACGACGCCATCCGGGCATTTCATGTCGTGGGTGGTGGCTGGGGTATCAGCGTGGGATCGCTCGTCCTGACGTTGAACGCCACGCTGTTGTGGCTGTACTCGCTCTCGTGCCACGCGTGTCGACACCTCTGCGGTGGGCAGGTTCGTAGTTTCCACGACCACCCCATTCGCCACAAACTGTGGAAGTTTGTCACTCCCCTCAACGCAAAGCACATGAACTTTGCGTGGGCCTCACTCGTGGTCGTGGCGCTGACGGACGTCTACGTCCGCCTCGTGGCCTCTGGCTCTATCCGCGACCTCGTCATCTTCTAAGGATCAACAATGACAACTGCAACAGTGACTGAACACCACGACTACGACGTACTCATCATTGGTGCCGGTGGCGCCGGACTGCGTGCCGCAATTGAGGCCAAGCAACGCGGACTCAAGGTCGGCATCATTACCAAATCTCTCCTCGGCAAGGCCCACACCGTGATGGCTGAAGGCGGAATGGCCGCCGCAATGGGCAACGTCTACGAGGAAGACAACTGGCAGGTTCACTTTCGCGACACGATGCGAGGGGGCAAGTACCTCAACAACTACCGCATGGCTGAACTTCACGCCAAAGAGAGTCCCGAGCGAGTATGGGAGCTCGAGCAGTGGGGCGCTCTCTTTGACCGTACTCCCGACGGGAAGATTCTCCAGCGTGACTTCGGTGGACACCGCTACGCCCGACTGGCCCACGTGGGCGACCGCACCGGTCTTGAGCTGATCCGTACTCTTCAACAAAAAGTTGTCTCTATGGGCACCGATGTCTTCATGGAGTGCAAAGTGCTGCGGCTTCTCCACGACGCCAACGGCAGTGTGGCGGGCTGCGTCGCCTACTGGCGACCCAGCGGTGAATTCGTCACCTTCTCTGCGAAGGCCGTAGTTCTCGCCACAGGTGGCGTCGGGAAGTCCTGGAAGTTCACGTCGAACTCCTGGGAAGGGACGGGTGACGGTCACGCGATGGCACTCTGGGCTGGCGCTGAATTGATCGACATGGAATGCATTCAGTTCCACCCGACAGGCATGGTCTGGCCATTATCGGTTCGCGGCATTCTCGTCACTGAGGGTGTCCGAGGCGACGGAGGCGTACTGCGCAACTCCGAGGGTGAGCGATTCATGTTTAACTACGTCGCGGACATGTTCCGAGCGGAAACTGCCGACTCCGAAGAAGAGGCCGACCGCTGGTACGACGACCACGCAGCGGGACGCCGCCCCCCTGAACTCCTCCCCCGCGATGAAGTAGCCCGCGCGATTAACGCTGAGGTCAAAGCGGGTCGTGGCTCACCGCACGGCGGCGTGTTCTTAGACATCGCATCGCGTCGATCCGCCGAGTTCATTCGTCGACGCTTACCGTCGATGTACCACCAGTTCATGGAACTCGCCGGTGTCGACATCACTCGTGAGGCCATGGAAATCGGACCGACGTGTCACTACATCATGGGTGGTGTCAAAGTTGATGCCGACTCCGCCGCCACCAAGGTGAAGGGTCTCTTCGCCGCCGGTGAGGTGGCGGGCGGAATGCACGGTGCCAACCGCCTAGGTGGTAACTCACTTTCCGACTTGATTGTCTTTGGCCGCCGCGCCGGCATGGGAGCGGCGGATTACATCGAAGGTGGTGCGACTCGCGGAGGCTTCGACCAAGGCGAAGTCGACAAGGCGATCGCTGACGCCCTTGCTCCATTCACACGCGAAAAGGGCGAAAATCCCTACGACATCCAACGTGACCTCCAGGAGATGATGCAGGCGAACGTCGGCATTATCCGTAACGGGGCCGAAGTTGATGCGGCGATTGAAGCGTTAGAAGTATTGACTGAGCGTGCCAACAACATTGCGCTCAGTGGTGGACGTCAGTACAACCCCGGTTGGAATCTGGCGACCGACCTTCCCAGCATGCTCACCGTGTCGAAGTGCACGGCGCGTGGTGCCCGTGACCGCAAAGAGTCACGGGGCGGTCACACCAGGGAAGACTTCCCCGGTACCGACGCCCAGCTCGCGACGGTGAACATTGCGCACACAACGACGTCGGGCGACTGGCGGGACGCCATCACAACGACACAGATTCCTCTGCTGGCCATGCCCGCAGACTTAAAGGCACTCCTTGAGGAGGGTAAGTAATGAGTCAGGTATCGATGCGAATCTGGCGCGGCGACGCCAACGGCGGAGATTTTGAGACGTACACGGTGGACAAGCAGGAAGGCGAGGTTGTCCTCGACGTCATTCACCGCATTCAGGCAACAGAGGCCCCCGACCTTGCGTGTCGCTGGAACTGCAAGGCAGGAAAGTGCGGTTCGTGTGCGGCGGAAGTCAACGGTAAGCCGCGTCTCATGTGCATGACGCGCATGGATCAGCTCCCCGAAGGTGACGTTACCGTCACCCCGATGAAGACCTTCCCCATCATCCGCGATCTCGTCACCGACGTCTCCTTTAACTACGCCATGGCGGAGCGAGTGCCGGCACTCCTCCCGCCGCCGATGCCCGAAGGTGGTTATCGGATGTTTCAAGAGGATGTGGAGCGGGGGCAAGAGTTCCGGAAGTGCATTGAGTGTTTTATGTGCCAAAACGTGTGTCACGTCATCCGCGATCACGAAGAAAACAAGGCCCACTACGCCGGTCCACGCTTCTTTATTCGCTACGCCGAATTGGAAATGCACCCGCTGGACCAAAACGACCGACGGGAACTGGCTCAAGAAGTTATGGGCCTCGGCTACTGCAACATCACCAAATGCTGCACCGAAGTGTGCCCCGAGCACATCAAGATCACCGACAATGCCATCATTCCGTTAAAGGAGCGCGTCGTTGATGCGAAGTACGACCCCGTGGCGTGGCTTGGGCGAAAGATTCGCCGCGGCTCGAAGCGATCGGCGACTGACGCGCAAGTCCAGCCTGCTCCGTAGATTCCGTGCCTGAATTTCTGTCCGCTGAGTGGTTTGAGCACATCAACACTCAACTCAGCCGACAGCAGGTTTCGGAGCCCTCTACGTGGAGGGTTGTTCTCAGTTGGTCTGATGGTCCGCCATCACAACCACACGCAGTGACCTTGACGTGTAGCAATGGCGTGGCGTCTATTGACCGGGGTGATCATCTCGCGGCGGACGCCGTCGTTGCTCTTAGTTATCGCGACGCCGAAAGTTTGGCTGCCGGCACCCTCGACGCCGCCACCGCACTTCGCGATGGGCGATTCAAGCTACGGGGTGACGCCAATGCACTCGTGGCAATGGTGAACGCTCTGCGTAACTAGCGAGAGCCCGGACCGCGGAGAGAACCGCCGGTCACCGACCACTGAGCGGGTAGCGCCTTCGGTGTGCCCGAGACACCGGTCGCGAGGAGCCCCTTGAGTGCCGTAGCGGTAAAGTCGGCGCCTCGGAGAGAGGTTCCCGACAGATTGGCGTACTGGAGCGATGATTTCGCAAATACGGCTTGAGTCAGGTTGGCCTTGACAAACACTCCATACGAAACAACGCTCGATGAAAAGTTTGCCTGCGTCAGGTTCACCCGCGTGAAGTTGGCTTGACTCGCATTCGCCTGAGAGAAATTTGCCTTGTACGCCATGGCGCCTGCGAAATCAGCACCTTGCAATCGAGTTTGGCTGAAGTTTGCCTGATTGAGATTTGCGCTCTCTAAATTGACGCCCACGAGGTTCGATCGGAAGAGTGACGCGCTCGAGAGGTTCGCTCCGCGCAGTGAAACGTTCGAGAATGTGGCGTACGCGAGGTTCGCGCGGCGCAGCATTGCCCCCGGTCCCACGAGGTGGCCATTAATTACCCCCCAATTCGTGGGGAGTGTTGCCGGCGTTCCGGTCACACCGCCACTTGTCGCTTGAGCCAGTAGCGCACCGACAAAGTTTGCCCCCGCGACCTTGACATTGGTCAACGTGGAGCCCCGGAAGTCAACACGGCGGAGATCGGCGTTGGCAAGGTTGGCTCCGAGAAGATTTGCTTCCTTCACTTTTGCGCCCGACAGATCCGCTCCCGACAGATCCGCGCGGACTAGCACGGCCGTCGAACCAACGAGGTAACCGTTGGCGAGACGCCAGCCATCGGGCAGAATCACGTTGTCACCCACGATCGCACCACTCGACACACCATCGAGTTGCGCCGAGCGCAAACTCACATCAGTTACATCGATACCACTCAGAGTTGCCCCAGTGAGGTTCGCTCTCGGCCCGATGAGGTAGCCGCGTGAAACCTTCCACTGACTGGGCAGGGCTTTGGGGGTTCCTACAATTCCGCGACTCACCACACCGTTCAAGGTCGCTCCCGACAGATCAACACCCGTCAGATTGGCACCCGTCAGCACCGCATCGCTGAGATCAGCATTCGACAAGTTGGTGTTCGCCAGGTTGACTCCCGTCAGATTGAAACCTTGGAGATTGAAGCCCGTCCATGTACAGCCGGTGTACACCCCGCCTGGCTTCGGCATCTGAGCGCAAGAAGAAGGTGTGGCGAACGACACTGCCGGCATCATCCAGACCACAGCGCTGGCGAGAAGTGCGACGCGAAACCTCACAAACTCACACTAACGATGAAAGATTGACATCGCCAGAGCGGAAATTTGTACTTTTCACATACCGACAACGGCGAAGCGCCGGCGGCTTTCGCCACCGGCGCTTCGTTGTCGCGTTCTAGATCAAGCCGAGTTGGCGTACCTCGTCGCGCTCTCCCACGAGCTCGTCTGTGGTGATGGCAATCTTGCCGCGAGCAAAGTCGTCAAGCTCAAATCCCTCTTTGACCCCCCAGCTACCACGACCATCGGCGACGATCGGGTAGCCGAACGTCAAGCCGGCGGGGACGCCGTATTCACCGTTGGATGTGACGGCGACTGAAACACAGTCATCGATAGGAGTGGCATTCTCGAGACCGACGACAGTATCGATGGCAGCATTGGCCGCCGACGCCGCTGAACTCGCGCCACGTGCCTCGATAATGGCGGCACCTCGCTTCTGTACCGTGGAGATGAAATCGCCACGCAGCCACTCGTGATCGGAAATAACTCTGGGGGCGACGTCACCATCGACCGTCGTATTCGCAAAGTCCGGGAACTGTGTCGATGAGTGATTACCCCAAATTGCCAGATTTTTCACCGCGGCCACGGGAACGCCGGCCTTTTTGGCAATCTGCGTCTCAGCGCGGTTTTGGTCGAGACGCGTCATGGCAAACCAGCGATCGGCCGGGACCTCGGGTGCGTTCGAACGTGCAATCAAGCAGTTGGTGTTGCACGGGTTACCCACGACCAAAACTTTGACGTCACTCGCGGCGTTGTCCGCGATGGCACGGCCTTGCGGCTTAAAGATTCCGCCATTGATGGTGAGGAGGTCGCTGCGCTCCATGCCGGCCTTGCGGGGTACCGAGCCGACGAGCAGGGCCCAGTTGGTGCCCGCAAAGGCGTGGTTTAAGTCGCTAGTTGCTTCAATTCCGGCGAGCAATGGAAAGGCGCAGTCGTCGAGCTCCATGACGACACCCTCGAGAGATTTCATGGCTGGCTCAATCTCGAGGAGTCGAAGAACGACCGGCTGATCCGGGCCAAAGAGAGCGCCGGACGCAATACGAAACAGCAGTTGATAGCCAATTTGACCGGCAGCACCGGTGACAGTGACGTGCTTGGGGGTAGTCATGATTCTCCTCGTGGTTCGAGCCGGCGGCGGGCCTGTAGCGGTCTCGCTTCGGCGTTCGTCATTCTACGCTCGATGAACGAGCGGACATCAGAGGGGGAATAGCCGGGCGTGGATCTCGCGAGTCGCGGTGGAGCGATTCAAGGTATAGAAGTGCAGTCCCGGCGCACCGGCGTCGAGCAGTTGAAAGCACAGCTCTGTCGCGGCCTCGATGCCCACCTGGCGCACGGCGGCACTACCGTCACCCTTGGCTCCCTCCAAGCGGTCCATCAGCCACGCGGGCACCGCCGCCCCCATTTCCGCCATCCGGGCGGCCCCGCTCAACGTCGTGACCGGCATAATTCCTGGAATCACGGGTTTGTCGACACCGAGGGCCTCCAGATCGTCCACGAGACCTCGCCACTCGGCAACGTCGAAGAAAAACTGTGTCACAGCGAAGTCGGCGAGGCGCAACTTTTCGGCCAAATATCTACGGTCCGACATTCGGCTCGTCGAGCGCGGGTGTCCGAGGGGATGTGCCGCAACGCCTACCGAAAACTCGCCGACGCTTCTCGCCAATTCGACGAGCTCAATAGCGTGAACAAAGTCGCCACCCTGCAGGGCGGGGTCGGTCGGGATATCACCACCGAGAGCCATGATGTTATCGATGCCATCGTCGACGTAGTTCGAGAGGATCTCTCTCATCTCTTCACGCGTATGGCCCACGCAGATGAGGTGCGCCATCGCGGGTATGCCTGAAGTGTGTTCGATAGAACTCACGAGGTCAAATGTGCGCTGACGAGACTCACGACCACCTCGATACGTCACTGAAACGAATGACGGATCTAGGTCGGCGAGCTCCGTAATGGTCGCGGAAAGTGTCGCCGCTTCATCGTCGTTTTTTGGTGGGAAGAACTCAAACGAACGACAGAGGCCCTGCTCTAGGAGATCATCAACCCGCATGGCTTAGTTGGCGCGACCGAAGTCATCCTCGAGCCGAACAATATCGTCTTCGCCGAAGTAGGTACCGTGCTGAACCTCGATAAATACCACGGGCTCTGAGCCGCGATTCTCACATCGGTGGGCCGTCCCCACGGGCACGTCGATGTCATGGCCGGGAGGCACTTCATGCTCCACGCCATCGAGGATCACGGTGGCTACACCAGAGACAACAAACCAATGCTCCGATCGCTGAGCGTGCCGTTGATAGCTCAACCGTTTCCCTGGTGCCACGACAATGCGCTTTACCTTGTGGTCGGGTTGTGAGTCATCGAGCACGAGGTACGTACCCCATGGGCGAACATCAAATTCTCGTCCCTGTTCGTCTCGAGTCGTCATCGCACCTTCTCCGCAGCTAACACAGCGTTGCGTAACAGCATGGCACGAGTCATAGGACCGACGCCACCAATACGCGGCGTCACCCACCCCGCCACCTCGGCGACTTCATCGGCGACATCACTCATCAGCTTTTTACCGGACCAGCTGGTCCCGGCTCCCACCACCGCCGCGCCCGGTTTGACCATGTCCTTCGTTACGAGTCCGGCCACTCCCGCGGCGGCGATAACGACATCAGCGGTACGGACAATGGACGCGAGATCCGCCACGCCGGTGTGGACCACGGTCACCGCGGCGTTACATCCCGGTCGACGCATCGCGAGGAGAAGCGCCAGTGGGCGTCCGATGGTCAACCCACGCCCAATCACCACCACGTGTTGACCTTCAACGGGCACCTTGTGGGCCGCCAGTAGTTCGACGATTCCAGCTGGGGTGCAGGGCAGTGGTCCGGGCGCGCCCATCACCAAGCGACCCAAGTTGGTGGGGTGTAGACCATCGACGTCCTTTTCGGGAGCCACGCGTAACAAGATTTCCTCTTCGTTGATTCCTGCCGGCAGAGGAAGCTGTACGAGGATCGAATGAATATTCGCATCCGCGTTCATCTGATCGATAACCGCCGCGACATCAGCTTGTGTGGCCGTAGCGGGTAAGTGAACGTGATGAGAAATGACGCCAATTTCGGCGCAGTCGGCGTGCTTCATCGCAACGTACTTCGCGCTCGGTCCGTCATCACCAACTAACACCGTTCCAAGGCCTACGTCACGACCAGCCGCACGAAGTCGTGCCACGCGATCCGCAAGTTCCATTTTCATTCGTGCGGCAACACGTTCGCCGTCCAAAATGTCAGCCATCATTCTCCTTAGTGGCGGAAGTGCCGTTCACCCGTCAACATCATCACGATGCCGGCCGCGTCAGCCGCGTCAATCACTTCCTGGTCGCGTACCGAACCCCCCGGCTGAACGACGGCCGTCACGCCTGCGGTGGTCAAAACGTCGAGTCCATCCGCAAAAGGAAAGAATGCGTCCGACGAGGCCGCGCCACCACGTGCGAGCTCGCCGGCTTTCGAAGTGGCGATCCCAGCCGCCACGACACGCGACTGCTGACCGGCGCCGATACCGACGGCGACACCATCGCGGGCAATCACGATCGCATTTGACGTCGTCCGAGCACACACACGCCACGCAATGTGGAGGTCACGTAGCTGAGCGGCAGTCGGTTGCAGCTTCGTGACGCATCGCCAATCGCTCACCGGGATAAGGAGTTCGTCGGCGCCTTGTACGAGTGCGGTATTGCCAAACGTCCGTACGGAGACGCCCAGCGGTTCGGGCTCTGGTGCCGACAGCAATCGAGTGGCCTTCCGCCGCGCACGGAGGGTCTCGATCGCGTCATCGGACATGGAGTGGGCAATAATGACATCCGCTTGAGGCCCATTCGCGATAGCCGTCGCCACGTCGCTCCCCAGATGTCCCGCGACCGCAATGATGCCACCGAAAGCACTCATGGGATCGGCGGCAAGGGCTTTTTCAAAGGCGTCCGTGAAGGACTCCCCGATCGCCGCACCGGACGCATTGGCGTGCTTAATGATGGCAACGGCGGGCGCACCGCCGGCGTCGTCGCGCAGTTCGTGTACGAGTCGCCACGCGGCATCAGCATCGAAGAGATTCAGGTACGACAGAGCGGCGCCAGCGTGTTGAGTAACGGCATCCCACCAGGTCGTTCGCCCGGCGCGGCGATATCGTGCACCGATTTGGTGAGGGTTCTCGCCGTAGCGAACGACGTCGGCACGCTCAAAGGTGAAATGCAGGGTGGGAGGTACAACGGCATCCACCGCCGACGGTGCTTCTCCAATCGCACCACCCGCGTCGAGCCATTCCACGATGGCTGCGTCGTAGGTTGCGGTGTGCGCGAAAGCCGCCCGAGCAAGTGCGTGGCGAGTAGCGGCCGACACCGCACCGGTGTCACGTAGTTCTCGGACAACATCGGCGTACTGCCCAGGGTTCGTCAATACGGCAACCGATTCATGATTCTTGGCGGCCGCACGCACCATGGTGGGCCCACCGATATCAATGAGTTCGACCGACGGATTGGAGTGAAAGGGGTAGAGATTGCACACCACCATGTCGATGAGCTCGATGCCGTGCGCGGCCGCTTCGCGGAGGTGCTCAGGCCGAGAACGATCGGCCAAGAGAGCGCCGTGAATCTTGGGGTGCAGCGTTTTCACGCGGCCGTCCAGCATCTCCGGCGATCCCGTTACTTCGGCAACGTCACGGTGTGGAATATTGGCGTCACGCAGCGAGTTTGCCGTTCCACCGGAGGCGATAAGTTCGGCGCCGAGATCGACAAGTTCTCGGGCAAGTTCTTCCAATCCGGTCTTGTCCCACACACTGAGAAGTACTCGCATTTTCCCCACTTACGTGCTGTTCTCACGTCACCCTACCCACCGAGCCACCAAGCCACTGCCGAAGGCAATGGACTGCTACTTTCGAAGAACACACCGAAAGGTCCCGCATGAACTGCTCCAATGGACACGCCAATGTAGAGGGCAATCGATTTTGCCTGGAGTGTGGCGTCGCACTGCCGGCCACGCCTCAACCAACGGGTGATGTGGTCTTGACGAAGGCACCGGTAGGACCCGGAGAATCGCTTGCCTCGGGCTGTCTCCTCGTCGGAGGCGTCGGGTTCTTTGTGCTCTTGTTTTTGCTAAACGAACTTCCTAAGTATTTCCACGACTAATTCTCAGCGCAGGTGATGGGCTCGTGGCCGTCGTTGAGTGCGTTGAGTACTCGCGAAATCACGCTCGGGTATAGCGAGCGCTCGACTTCCTTAATTCTTTCGTGTAGCGACTCTTCGGTGTCGTCGGGTCGAACGGCGACCACGCGTTGAGCCAATATGGGACCGGCGTCAAGTTCTTCCGTGGCAACGTGAACAGTGCACCCCGTTTCTTTCACACCCGCACTGAGTGCGTCCCTCACCGCGTGCCAGCCCTTAAAGGCGGGGAGAAGACTGGGGTGGGTGTTCAGCACACGCCCCGGAAAGTGCCGATGAAACTCCCCGGTGAGAACGGTGCCGAAACCGGCCATGGCAATGAGGTTGCAGCCTCGAAGTTCATCGGCGAGCGCGGCCGAATATGCGTTGCGATCAAAACCTGAGCCAAACCCACCGAAATGCTGTCGATCAATGAGTACCGCCGGAACACCTGCCAGCGTTGCGACATCAAGCCCGCGACACGCGCGATCACTCGCGACCACGTCAATTGGGACCCCATGACGGAGCATCGCCTCGAGGAGCGTGCCGGACCCCGACACCAACACCGCGAGACGACTACTCACGTCTAGAGACTACGAACGATGTCGACCATCTTTTGTCCGGCTTCCGTGGGGTTCTGGCATACGTGAACACCTGCATCCCGCAGTGCGTCCATCTTCGCCTGCGCCGTGCCCTTCGAACCAGAGATGATGGCTCCGGCGTGACCCATCTTTCGTCCGGGAGGGGCGGTCACGCCAGCGATGTACGACACCACGGGTTTGGTCATGTTCGCTTTGATCCACTCCGCAGCTCGCTCTTCTTCTGAGCCACCAATTTCACCAATCATCATGACGGCCTTGGTTTCGGGATCATTTTGAAAGGCCTCGAGGCAGTCAATGAAGTTTGTTCCCGGGACGGGGTCGCCACCAATGCCCACGCAGGTCGTTTGGCCGATCCCTTGCTGACTGAGTTCGTGCAGTGCCTGGTAGGTCAACGTTCCCGAACGCGACACGATGCCCACCGGTCCTCCGGGTAGGGCGATGTCACCCGACGTGATGCCGATGTTGCACTTCCCGGGGCTGATAATGCCGGGGCAGTTGGGGCCGAGGAGACGGACGTCGGGGAACTCCTTCTTCAGTCGGTTGTACGTCACCGCCTCGTCGTGGGCGGGGATTCCCTCTGTGATGCACACGATGAAAGTGATACCGCCTTCCGCCGCTTCCAAAATCGCGGCGGAGGCAAACTTCGGTGGAACGGAAACGAACGACGCCGTTGCACCCGTGGCGGCAACCGCCTCCTTGACGGAGTTGAACACGGGGATACCGTCGACATCCGTGCCGCCCTTACCGGGGGTCACACCGCCGACGACTTTGGTCCCGTAGTCACGATTACGGAGTCCGTGAAACCGACCCTGTCCTCCCGTGAGTCCTTGAACAATGACTTTGGTGTTCTCATCTACAAAAATGCTCATGAATATTCCTTAGGCGTTAGCGAAGCTGACGGCGCGTCGAGCGGCATCCAGCATGGTGGGTTCGGTTATGAGAGTGGCACTCAGATGTGGCTGCAAGATGGCGCGGCCCTCGACGGCGTTGGTGCCATCGAGACGCAGCACGATCGGTGACGTGATGGTGACTTTTTCTAAGGCACCGAGAACTCCCTTGGCGACCTCATCAACTCGAGTGATTCCACCAAAGATGTTCACGAATATCGCCTTCACCTTGGGGTCGGCGTTGATGACTTCCAGCGCCGCCGCCATCACGTCCGCGTTGGCACCTCCGCCGATGTCGAGAAAGTTTGCGGCCGACCCACCCACTTGATTGACGACGTCGAGGGTGCTCATCGCGAGACCGGCGCCGTTGGCGATAATGCCAACGGTTCCATCCAGCCCGATGTAGTTCAATCCCTTTTCTTTCGCCATCTTTTCGCGGGGGTCTTCAGTTTCCGTGGCGCGGAAGGCATCCCATTCAGGGTGTCGATACGACGCGTTCTCATCCAACGTCACCTTGGCGTCGAGGGCGTGCACTTTGCCCTGCGGCGTAAGGATGAGGGGGTTGATCTCCGCCAGGTCGCAGTCCCCGTCGGTGTAGCAACGGTAGAGCTTGACCAAAATGTCAGCGGCCTGGGCCCGAGCCTCTTCATCAAGCTGCGCGTCGGCGACCCACTTCGTTGCGGTCGCGAGATCGAGTCCCACAACTGGGTCGATGGACAACATGGCGATGGCTGAGGGGTCTTCTTCGGCCACGACCTCAATTTCCACTCCACCTTGCGCCGACAGCATGCCGAGGTGCACCTTGTTCGGTCGGTCAAGAGTGAAAGAGCAGTAGTACTCCTTTGCGATATCACTCGAACGTTCGATCCACACGCGATGCACAATGTGTCCCTTGATGTCCATACCAAGAATGTTTGTGGCGTGTTGACGCACTTGATCGGCGTTGTCGGCGAGTTGAATACCGCCGGCCTTGCCTCGGCCGCCAACTTTCACTTGAGCTTTGACGACGACGGGGTAACCAATGCGCTCTGCGATCGCCACGGCTTCATCAACCGTGTCAGCGATGTCACCGGGCGATACCGGAATGTCAAAGCGGGCAAAATACTGCTTGCCCTGATACTCAAAGAGGTCCATTAGCTCTCACTTTCGACGCGATGCGTCATTCAACCGCTTACGCGGACTCCTTTTCGTCCAACGCAGACTCCAGCCACGTCCCGATTTCACCGAGGGGAGAACCGGGCGTAAAGACTCGAGCGACACCGGCCGCCTCAAGTGGCGAGATGTCGTCGTCGGGAATAATGCCACCGACGACCACGAGAACATCGTCTCGTCCGGCCGTACGCAGCAGTTCAATCACTCGGGGTACCAAAACAAGGTGGGCCCCCGAGAGAAGCGATAGACCCAGAGCGTCGGCGTCCTCTTGTATGACGGCCTGCACCACTTGTTCCGGTGTTTGATGCAACCCGGTGTAGACAACCTCAAACCCGGCGTCACGCAAAGTGCGCGCAATGACCTTTGCGCCACGATCGTGCCCGTCGAGGCCAGGTTTGGCTACCACCACTCGGTACGTGCGCTTCATCGGCTTCTAAGCATAGGAGGAGAGCGAAATGGCCTCATTCGTGGACCACGCCCCCGACGTCACAAAGGGGTCGGGATAGGCTCACTATCACTATGCGGGCGGTGCGAGGGCTTCTCATCTCGATACGTCCGCGCCAGTGGGTCAAAAATCTCCTTGTTCTCGTAGCTCCCGCCGCCGCGGGCCAGTTAACCAACGGAGCCGTATTCAGCCATACGGCCACGGCTTTTGCGGCCTTCACCGTGGGAGCCAGTGCCCTGTATCTCATCAATGACATCGTCGACGTTGACAACGATCGCCTACATCCCATCAAGTCACGGCGGCCAATTGCGGCCGGGGCCGTTTCTCCGCGCCTCGCGGGAGTGACCGCAGGCCTCTTGCTCGTGGCGTCCATGTGGCTCGCATCACCCTGGGGCGGTGGCAACTCCGCTCTGCTCGTGGTACTGGGTATCTACCTTGCAGTGTCGCTCGCGTACTCCGCGGGTATAAAAAAACTGCCCGTTATTGAGTTCTGTGTTGTCGCGAGCGGATTCTTTTTACGAGCGCTCGCGGGCGCCACGGCGAGTGATCTGTTTGTCTCCAACTGGTTTTTAACAGTCACGGCCTTTGCGGCGCTGTTTATCGTCGTAGGAAAGCGCGCGGCGGAAATCAGTGAACTCCAGTCCTCCGCGGGTGCTCACCGACACGTCTTGGACGACTACTCCCCCGACTTTCTTCGCGCGGCACTTACGGTGACCGCAACGGTCGTCGTCACGACGTACTGCCTCTGGGCCTTTGACGTTTCCGATACCGGACTCTCGAGCGTGCATCATCTCGTCGTTCCCATTCGCCTCACCGTGGTGCCCGTGGTGATCGCGATATTGCATATCTTGCAACGCCTTGAACGAGGTGACGGCGGCGCGCCCGAAGACCTCATTCTCACCGACCGCACGCTCCAAGTGTTGGGCGCTCTGTGGGCGATTCTCTTCATCATCGGTGTCCACGGCTCATGAGAGAGTCCCTCTGGGGATGGGGGCGAACTTCGCCCAGCGTTGCCGACGTCGTGACACCCGACAGCGAAACTACCGTGCTGGACGCACTCCAGTCAGCCGTGACCGTCGTGCCGCGAGGACTGGGACGTAGTTACGGCGACGCAGCGCAGGTCGCAGGTGGTCTGGTGTTGCGCAACGACGCGTTCCGTGACATCTCTCCCATTGGCGACGACGGTGTCGTCACCGTGGGGGCCGGCGTCTCCATCGACGACATCATTCGTCGTGGACTACCCGACGGCTGGTTCGTACCCGTCACGCCCGGAACACGCCAAGTCACCGTTGGTGGTGCCATCGCCGCCGATGTTCACGGAAAGAACCACCACGTCGATGGTTCTTTCGCCTCACATGTGCGATCTCTCAGACTCCTCACACCAACCGGCCCTCTGCACTGCTCACCCCATGAGAATGAGGACGTTTTTTGGGCCACGATGGGCGGTATGGGGCTCACGGGCTTCGTGGTGAACGCCACGATCCAACTGATCCCCGTGGTGAGCGATCGTGTCATCGTCGACACAGTTCGACACGCCAACATCGACGATGTCATGGCCGACATGCTCGCCAATGACCATCGCTACCGTTACTCGGTTTCGTGGGTCGACTGCATGAGCAAAGGTCGCTCCATGGGACGCGGCATCATCACGCGTGGCGACCACGACCCGTCACCATCGCCAGAGAAAACTCCGCCGCGACGAGCGCGTCTCTCGGTGCCGTTCTCCGCCCCGAACGGCATTCTTAACTCACTGTCGATCCGAGCATTTAATGAGGGGTGGTTTCGTAAGGCTCCGCGTCATCGAATTGGCGAGTACCAAACCCTGGGTACCTTCTTCCACCCGCTCGACGGCGTTCAGGACTGGAATCGTCTGTACGGCAGCCGTGGTTTTGTGCAGTACCAGTTCGCCGTCCCCGACGCGGCCGGTGACACCGTCCGCGCGGCCATCGAGTTGCTGTCCTCAAGTGGTGTGCCCAGCTTCCTCGCCGTCCTCAAGAGGTTCGGCGACGGCAACCCGGGGTCACTGTCGTTCCCCATTCCCGGCTGGACCCTGGCTCTCGACCTTCCCGTGGGGCCTTCGGCTCTCCCGGGAGTCCTCGACCAACTCGACCAACTCGTAGCCGCAGCCGGCGGGCGGATCTATCTCGCCAAGGACTCGCGACTTGACCCCGACCTATTTCGCGAAATGTACCCTCGCGTCGATGATTTTCTCGCGGTGAAGCGACGCGTTGACCCTCATAACGTGATGGTCAGTGACCTGAGCCGTCGCATCGGACTTATCAATTAGGTAGGAGCACTATGGAAAACGCCTTTGGTCAGCCCCAGTCCGTTGTCGTACTTGGTGGGACATCGGATATCGCCGACGCACTCGTGGGTGAACTCGTAGCAGCCCGCGCACGCACCGTCATCCTTGCGGGAAGAAACCCCGAAACTCTGGCCGCTGCCGCCGAACGTGCAGCGACGGCCGGAGCCACGACGACCGCCACGGTGGTGTTTGACGCAGCGGACCCGTCGAATGCCGAGGCGACCGTACGCGCGTGCTTTGACGCCGCGCAGACTCCCGTTGACTTGGTTGTTGTCGCCGTGGGATACCTCGGTGACCAGCTCGCCGACGAAGTTGATCCCCTCGCCGCGGCCCACGTCGCCACCGTGAACTACACGTGGCCCGTGGCGGCTCTGGCCGCACTCACACCTCGCATGCTCCAACAGGGCACCGGTCGCATCCTCGTCATCACTTCTGTCGCCGGAATTCGCGTTCGCCGAGGGTCGTACCTGTACGGCTCGGCCAAAGCGGGGCTAGATCGTCACTGCGAAGGTATGGCGGACGCACTCTTGGGGACAGGAGTCACCGTGCAGATTTTGCGACCGGGTTTCGTGCACACCAAGATGACCGAGGGCATGAAAGCAGCGCCCTTTGCGGTGGATGCTCAACGCGTCGCCCGCGATACCGTTGCGGGTCTCGCGTCGAGCTCCCGAGTGATCTACTCACCCAGCATCATGAAGTGGCTCTTTGGACTGCTTCGTCACTTACCCGCCGGACTCTGGCGCGCGCTCAACGAGAGCCGCTAGCGCCGCTCGGCATCTCGGCGTCACGAAACGACATGGTGAAAAAGTCACGGTTCCACCACGAGGTGAAGTAGCGGCTCGGTGGGCCCGCCATTGATGTCAGAAGACTGCGGCCCGACCCACCGTTAATTATCTGACCAAGGGGTGCACGGTAAATCGAATACTGCACCCAGTCCGTATTGATATCGAGCTCCATGGCACGAACTGCTCCCGCCCGCGCGA
>JAGWWX010000018.1 GCA_018970215.1 Acidobacteriota bacterium
CATGCCATCGGTTTGTTGGACGAACTGTCGTCACCCGGCGATCGCTTCTTTCAAGGACCAAGCGATCTTCGTCTGACGAACTACAACGAGCCGTCTTTCTACTGGCTCCTCCCCACACTGACGCCTTCGACGTACTTTCTCGAAATGAATCCAGGAATTTCTAATGCTCCCAATAGTCGACTTGCACGTGACATTGCCACTTCAGACGTCCTGCTCCTATCCAATCGATTTGCGAACTTCTCTGAACCCAACACGTCTACGGTGCCGGGAAATGGCGACGCCAACCGAGTGGTCGCGAATAATTTCTGCGTGGCCGCCACTACTCAGTGGTACACCATCTTGTTAAATCGCAAAAATCATCTCGCATCCTCACGGCCGGCCGCTTCCCTCGGGCGTATCCACGCACCCCACTGTGTCCAGAGCCCTTAGTCGTACAGGAGTCTGCGGCCCAGAGGGACTAGGGTCATAAGCCGAAGATACGAGAGCATCGGTTTGCCGACACCGCAACTATGACAGATCAACAGATTCCCTTGACTCCGCAAAATACTCCGACGAGGCGACGTTTTAAGGACCTCAATCTGTGGAGTATCCCCGTCAAGCCCAGCTTTCGTAATGACATTCAGGGCATGCGAGCGATTGCGGTGCTCTACACCGTGTTCTTTCACTTCGGTGTGGCCCGATGGAGTACCGGCGTCGACATCTTCATGGTGATTAGTGGATTCGCGATCACACGAGTTCTCCTCCGTAGCCGCCTCGAGCGGGGCTCGGTGCTCTTTGACCTCAAAGGCTTCTACGCGCGCCGCGTTCGCCGAATCCTTCCCGTTTCGACGCTCGTGCTCCTTGTCACCGTTTTCGCGGCGTACTACTGGCTCGGTCCACTTGGCGGTGCAACCGAAGTGGGTGTTGACGCCATGTGGTCGGCAATCTTCCTCGAAAACTGGCACGCGATTGCACTCAGCACGAACTACTTCGCCGACTCACAAACTGCGTCGCTCGTTCTCCACTACTGGTCTCTGGGATTCGACGAGCAGTTCTATGTGGTGTACCCGCTGATCTTGATTGGCATTATGTCGTGGGCGCCAGCACACCTTCGGCGCCGCATTCTCGCAATTGTCTTAGCCGTCGTTGCGGTCATCTCTATTGCGTGGTCGATGTGGCAGACCCCACGAGATCCCTTCGTCGCCTACCTGTCCACCTACACGCGAATTTGGGAAATTCTCTTCGGCGCATTACTTGCGCTTCTCCCAGAAGAGCGTGCTTTCAAGAGTGAACTCGTGAACGCGATCATCGGCTGGGTTTCTCTCGCCATCATCATCGTGTCCGGCTACTTGATCTACGACCAAGGCGTGCCGTGGCCCAACGCAATGTGGACCGTCGTGGCGTCGTGCGGCTTGATCTGGACCGGACGCCGCTCAGGTCCGTATGGACCCAACATGGTGTTGATGCTCAAACCCATCGTCTACATCGGCAATATGTCGTACTCGCTGTATCTATGGAACTACATCTGGCTGTACTTGCCTCTGCGATTCGCCCTGCCGGGCACTGAGATGGCCTCCCAGAGCGTGGCCCTACGGCTCACGCAGGTGGCCGCCGGTTTCCTCTGTGCTGTGGCGTCATATCACCTTGTGGAGTGGCCGCTTCGCGAATCGTCGCTCCTGGAGCGCAAACTGTGGGTCAACATTCCTATCGGCATATTCCTAATTGGAATTGTCATCGTGGTGGCGAAGGCGTGCGAAGCCTTCTGGCCGATTTAGAAACCCTTCGAACGTAGATAGGTCAGCCAAGGACCTACCAGCTCCGCCACAAACGTCTTTGTGGTGTGGTCAAGGTCGGCGTAAATCAAAATCGACCCCATCACCGGTGGGCATATCCCGTTCTGGCAGAACCACTGTGATACGGGCACCAAGGTCGCCTTAGACGTCGTGGCCACCTTGCCGTCACGAGTGATGATGTTGGGATAGTTGCTCTTCGCCATCGTCACTCCGCAAAGTTGAATGGACTTCGATCGCAGGGCTAGGCACTTCGGGACGTCCTGCGGCATGATCGGGCTAGTACCGATGACATAACGCTTAGTCGATGGTGAACCTGACGTCATGGCGTCGAACGCCGACTTCCAGCCAGCAATCCACTGCTGCTCGAGAGGCAGAGTCTTGGTGAGAAACGCTGCGCCACTCACTCCGAAAATCGCGACGGGGGTCAGTGCGCGAACTTCTGCCGCCAATTTTGTGTGAAACGTATTGCACGTGGCCGCCTTGGACGACACGAATGGCCCTGATTTGCTGGCGGGTACGAATGGCGTCGAACATCCGGGGAATGTAAATACAGCGACCTTGTATTTCAGCGTGGAAAAGACCGAATCAAAAAGGGGTATCCAGTTCCCCGCATTGGAGTCCCCCCACAAAACAACTGTTCGAGTGGCTGTCTTGTCGCCGAAGATGCACGGCACGGGCTTCGTGGCCTGTTCGGGATAGTCGTAGGGGTCACAGTTCGCCCTCACCATGCTGCCACCGGTGAAGCCGAAATAGCCCTTGTCGTGAATGTCCGCAAGTGAAGGAGTCAAGCCCGAAGGGATTGAATTCACCTTGGTCGATGCGAGAATTCGACTCTCCACCGTGGGCGTCGCCGCTGCGGCAACGACCGACAACATTGTCGCGAATGATACGGAGACAAGAGTGACGAATCGATGGCGTCGCATTGGAAAGTAGTGAGTCCGATCGTGTGGGGCACTGCGATGGTAATCGCCGAACACCGTTAGAACGTGTCAGGAAGTACGTTCATTGCACGCAAGGTACTTACTCTGGCTCAACGAGAACTCTCCAAGACAAGTTGTTGCTATCCCTTGCAGATAGATATCTGTACTGCCGAGGTAGGGATAAAATTTGTTAATTACAAATAATCGGGCGGAATTCAATTTCGTAGGGCCGGTGGGGATCGAACCCACGACCGAGGGATTATGAGTCCCCTGCTCTAACCACTGAGCTACAGCCCCGCAACAGCCCACGTCAGTATCTTGCCGCCCAACAAAAAAGGCACAGCAGCAGGAAAACTGACGAAATGGCTCCCAGAGCAGGACTCGAACCTGCAACCTAGCGGTTAACAGCCGCTTGCTCTGCCAATTGAGCTATCTGGGAATGGACTTCGTACTCTAGCAGGGCTATGAGGATGCGCCAAAGTCGTGGAGCCACTCACGAAGTTCGAACTCGATGGTGTGGCTGTCATCGTTTGCTAGGTGTTCCAGACGCTGACGCACGTCTCGTATAACGGTCAAACCTGATTCTGGCGTGACGTCGCCGTCGCGCATTCGTCGGTTGATGTCGCTCAACGCATCTTGTACGGCGGCTCTGAGTAACTGGGCAACAAGTTCGTCCGCGTGCCGCTCGACGTCGTCTCCTGACGCAGCCTCTAATGGCTCTTCAACGGCGAGCACCGACAACAGTTCCGCGGCCCATTCGTCCCCCCGGCGGTGAAGGTCGTCGATGCAGTGCACGATGGGCTGATCGGTGGCAAGGGCTTCAAAAGCAGTTCGTTGCACGAGGTCCGTGAACATCGCGGGAATCAAGCGACCATCGAGTAACTGTGGCTCATGAATCATCCGTCGCAGCGCTTCAACTCCTGGTTTGTACGCCATGTAGTCAGGGGTGGCGTTCCGTCGTGGGGGCTCGTCGTCGGTCACTGGGCGAGGACTGGTCCGTTGACGTTGGAGTCGTGGTCGTAGAGCATCAACTTCCATACGACATCGGTCGGCGACCACCTGCAAATACTGATCGCGCACAAGATCGCTCGGATGCTCGGCGACCACGGCTAGTGCCGCCTCGGCGGCCCGAGCTCGACTTTCAGGTGTCGTGAAGTTCGATCCATCCAAGACCCTCTCGAGGCGGAATTGGAGGAACGGCACCGCACGAGCCACCGCATCGGCGAGCCCCGCCGGATCGCTTTGCGCCAACTCCGCCGGATCAACTCCGGCCGGGAACTTCGCGACCACAACTTCGGCGTCAAACTGCTGTTCCCACTGATACACCGACGCGGCGGCGTTCTGTCCAGCACTGTCACCGTCGTAGGCGAGAACAATGCGGGGCGCAAAATTACGCATCGTGCGAAAGTGTTCTTCGCTCAGTGCGGTGCCACAGGTAGCGACCGCGCGTCGTAACCCCGCACGAAAGAATGCGATGACGTCGGTGTACCCCTCACACACGATGATCTCACCGGTCTTTACCACTTCATCTTTGGCCCAGTTCAGCGCGTAGAGAGTTCGGCGCTTTGAGTAGATAGGAGTTTCCGGTGAGTTCTTGTATTTCGCTTCCTCTCGCGCGGTCTCACCGGGCGCGGGTGGAAGTATTCGTCCCCCCACGGCTATGGCGTGGTGTGACGTATCAAAAATCGGAAAGATGATGCGTCCACGCAGAGCATCTTGTCGATTACCTCTCGAGTTCACAAACCCCAGACCCGTACCTTCTAAGTCCTTCGCGGAGAGACCCAGCGCCTTTGTCATCACGTCCCAGCCGTCGGGCGCCCAGCCCAAGCGAAACTCGCGCACCACATCACCGTCGTAGCCGCGAGAGCGCAAGTAGTTACGCGCAGGTCCCGCCTCCGGTGCCGTCAGCAGTTGTTGGTGATACCACTCCACCGCTCGCTCCATCGCGGCGAGAAAGGCTTTGCGTTCTTGGCGCGCTGCTCCGGACTGTTCATCGTGCTGGAGTTCGATACCTGCTCGTGCCGCCAGATACTCCACGGCCTCAATGAAATCGAGGTGCTGGGTTTCGCGGACGAACGTGATGGCGTCACCTTTGGCGTGACAGCCAAAGCAGTAGTAGAACCCTTCCGCGGCGTTGACGGAAAACGATCCGGTCCGTTCAGTGTGAAATGGACAGAGACCAGTCCAACGGGTACCAGAGCGCTTGAGCGCGGTGCGTTCAGAGATAATCGCAACGATGTCGGTGGCGACTCGCACCCTCTCGATCTCACCGTCCGCTAAACCCACGCTGGCAACCTACCGCCCCTCAGCGACAGTGTCTTTGAGGACCCCGCCAACCTCTAGGGTAGAACGGTTATGACTCAGTTTGCGATTGAAGCCCGCAACATTGTGAAGACTTTCCGAGACGGCGAAGTACGTGCCCTCGACGGCGTCAGTCTGAACGTGCCAGTGGGCCAAGTATTTGGACTTCTAGGACCCAATGGTTCCGGGAAGACCACAATGGTCCGTATCCTTTCGACGATTTTGGCCGCCGACAGCGGCGAAGCGGTGGTGGCAGGTCACGACGTGACCGCCGCCGCCGATGCCGTACGCCGCTCCATCGGCTTGGCCGGGCAGTACGCCACAGTCGATGAAAATCTCACGGGATTTGAGAATCTCCGCATGATCGGGCGACTCAATCACCTCACCAAAGCGCAGGCATCTGCCACCGCCCACGAGCTCTTAGAACGCTTCGGACTCACCGACGCCGGACAGCGCCCCGCGAAGACCTACTCCGGTGGTATGCGTCGCCGTCTTGACCTTGCTGCGGCACTCGTCGCCCAACCGCCCGTTCTCTTTCTCGACGAGCCGACCACTGGCCTCGACCCGCAAAGTCGACAAGATCTTTGGGTCATCATCGAAGAACTCGTTGCTTCAGGCGTCACGGTTCTGCTGACGACGCAGTATCTCGAAGAAGCGGATCGACTCGCCTCACAGTTAGTAGTTCTTGATCACGGACGGATCATTGCGGAAGGCACGCCGGCTGACCTCAAAGCCAACTTGGGGACGACCGTCGTCGCGGTGACTTTTGCCAGCCACCATGACGCCACGAGCAATCTTCATCTCATTCGCGATCTCACCAAGAACGAACCGAACATCGACGGTGCCACGGTGGAACTGACGGTCAACTCTGGTCCACAGGTGGCGGCCGATGTGATTCGGCGGCTCGACCAGGCGAACATTGCAGTCGTTGGATTGGCCTTACGCGAGCCGAGCTTGGACGATGTGTTCTTAAACCTCACGGGGCATAAGGCAGAGGAGGTGGTGGCGTGAACACGTCAGTACAGAGTCGCGATTCATTGATAGGACGATTGCGATGGGCGTTCAGCGACGTCGCGACAATCACTCAGCGAAACCTCATTGCCGTCATGCGAGTACCGGCGGCGATCGTCTTCGTTATTCTCCAGCCCGTCATGTTCGTGTTGTTGTTCCGATACGTCTTCGGTGGGGCCATCACCGCACCTGGTTCGTCGTACGTTAACTTCCTGATTCCCGGAATTTTGGTACAGACCACAATTTTCGGTGCCGTCGGTACCGCTATCGGGTTGGCGGAAGATCTCGCTCGAGGACTGATTGAACGATTCCGAGCACTGCCCATGGCTCGAATGGCAGTGCTCGCCGGACGAACTCTGTCTGACCTCGTTCGCAACGTCGTCATCTTGATTGTGATTACCGTCATCGGCTTTGCGGTGGGCTTCCGACCGACCGGCGGGGTTATTGCGTACTTCCAAGCGAGTTTCTTAATGCTCTTCTTCGCCTTTTGCTTGTCGTGGGGATTCGCATTCATTGGACTCGCCGCACCCAACTCCGAAACAGCACAAGCGATGACGTTTCCCCTCATATTTCCGATCACGTTTGCGTCGAGCATCTTCGTACCGGTAGAGACCATGCCGGGGTGGCTCCAAGCATTTGCCAACAACCAACCGGTGTCGCAAGCGGCGGCGGCGGTACGTGGATTGATGCTAGGAACACCACACGGCAACGCCACGTGGTGGACACTGGGCTACGGCATCGTCTTTCTTGCGATATTGGCGCCGGTGGCAACTCGCCGATACCGTCGCGCCGCATAGTGGCAGTTCCGACCCCGCGCCTCAGTGCGCAGGAGCTTCACGACATACTCCATGACAACTTTGGTGACGGTGCACCCCTCGTCGACGAGGTGACATCTACCGGAGTGACCGTGCGTCTCCCCATCTCCGATCGGCACGGTCGACCCGGTGGAACACTCAGCGGCCCCGCCATGATGATGCTGGCCGACACCGCTGCATGGCTCGCCCTGATGTCCCGGGCGGGTGCCGAACTCCTCGCCGTGACAACGAGCTTGCACATCGATTTTCTGCGCAAGCCGGCGCTCGTCGACCTCGTCGCTACCGCGCGCATCGTCAAGTTCGGGAGCGTCTTGGTCGTGACCCAGGTCGATCTCTACAGCGCCGGTCAACCGGACGAACTCGTTGCCACTGCTTCTGTCACCTATTCAAGGCCAAAACCTTCGCACGGTAACTAGACCTTCGGTATGATGCTGTGGTGCGCACCGCAAGAAAAATATTTAATCGTCGGGTTCTCACCAAGTTGCTGCCCGGCGTGTTCGCATTTCAAATCGCCATCGTCATTCCGATCACCATCGCCGCGGGAAGCAATGTTGTCGTAACCCGCGGGACGGTATCTGCACCACCACCGCTCAAGGCCCACACCCAGGTTGTCCACCTCGGTATCGAACCCATTCAAGTTGCCAACGTGAACCTCGGTGAAGGCACGTGGGAGATGAGCTTTTATATCTGGTGGCGCTGGAAGGGAAAGATTGATCCGGTCGAGTCCACTTTTCTCACGAACGCGACGGGTGCGACCTCCAACAACACAATGGTGTATTCGTTCCTCGACAAGAACGGTCATCAAAAAGCCATTAAGCAGAAGGACGGCTACTGGTACCAACAAGCCTTTTGTTCCTTTGGCTTCTCCGACGAGTTCCCCATGCAGCGCTATCCCCTCGATGTCCAAAATCTGCAGGTACGCGTAGAAAACACAACGTACGACTACGACCAACTGGTGTACCTCGTGGATAAGAACATCAGCAAGGACAATGAAATCACCGTTCCGGGATGGACGACGAAAGACATCCGTTACGACGAATACTTTCACCACTACGGAACGAACTTCGGTTACGTGGATCGCGGTGCCACCTTCCAGGACTACTCACTACTCACCTTCGACATTGAGATCGAGCGGCCACTGAGCCACTTCCTCGGCAAACTGCTGCTCCCCCTCCTCGTTGTTCTGCTCGCCGCGATTACGTCACTGTTCTTGAAGGCGGGAAATTTTGATACCCGCCTCGCGCTCACGGGTACCGGCCTGTTGACCTTGATTTTCCTACAGCAGGGCTACACCGCCGAGTTGCCGACTCCTGTTCCCGTGGTCTTAATGGACAAGATCTACGCCCTGGCGTACGCTGCGGTGCTCATCACATTCTTCCGGGTCATCTGGACGACCGATCGTGTGCACCGCAAGAAAGAAGACGAGGAACTGTTCGTTCACAGTGACCGCCGATTGGCCGTGATCTTGTTTGTCTCACTACTCGTGGGAATCGGTCTCGTCACCGCGTTCTAGCCGACGTCAACGAGCTTTAGCGACCGTAGGTGCGCTGGAGTACTTCGCCGACGAGTGCGTCGATTGAGATTCGAACTTGCTCCATCGTGTCGCGGTCTCGCAGCGTGACGGCACCGTCGTCGAGTGAGTCGAAGTCCACCGTTACGCAGAACGGGGTACCGACTTCGTCTTGACGCCGATAACGTCGCCCAATTGACTGGGTGACGTCGTAGTCCACCATGAAGTGTTCCGCCAGGGCACGACGGACCCGCTGGGATATCTCTTCGAGCTCGGGTTTCTTTGACAGGGGCAAGACGGCAATCTGATACGGAGCGAGACGCCAGTGCAGACGGAGGACAGATCGGGTCTCGCCTTCGACTTCATCTTCGTGATATGCGTCAAGCAGAAAAGCCATCATGGCGCGCGTAGCCCCCGCGGCTGGCTCGATGACGTGCGGGAACCACCGTTCATTACTCGCTTGGTCGTAGTACTCCAGCTTGGTTCCCGACGCTTCTGAGTGGGCCCGCAGGTCATAGTCCGTGCGATTTGCCACGCCTTCCAGTTCTCCCCATCCCCAAGGGAATAAGAACTCCACGTCGGCCGTTCCCGCGGAGTAGTGACTCAGCTCCTCGGGGTCATGGTGGCGAATGCGGATGTGATTGGGATCGATACCAAGGTCGTGGTACCAACGGAACCGTTCGTTAATCCAATAGTCGTACCACGTCGCCGCCTCCGCGGGCGGAACGAAGAACTCCAACTCCATCTGTTCGAACTCGCGAGTTCGAAAGACGAAGTTGCCCGGTGTGATCTCATTGCGAAACGACTTACCGACCTGCGCAATGCCGAATGGTGGTTTCTTGCGCGTCGTCGTGAGAACGTTGAGGAAATTAGTGAACATTCCCTGCGCCGTCTCGGGGCGAAGGTACGCCACGGTTCCGTCGTCCTCCACGGGTCCTGCGTGCGTCTTGAACATCAAGTTGAACGCGCGAGCTTCGGTGAGGTCACGGCTACCACACTTCGGACACTGGCCATCAATCTGATCCGCGCGGAGGCGCTCGTTGCACTGTTTGCAGTCCACGAGCGGATCGGTAAAGGTAGCGAGGTGACCGGATGCAGCCCATACGGCCGGGGGCGACAGAATGGCGGCGTCGATACCAACGACGTCGTCGCGGAGTTGCACCATCGATCGCCACCAGGCGTTCTTCACGTTGCGCAGCATGAGGACACCGAGCGGGCCGTAGTCGTACGTCGATCGGAACCCTCCATAGATTTCCGCGGACGGAAACACAAATCCTCGACGCTTAGCCAAGTTGATGACTTTGTCGAGACGAGCGGGGTCTAACGAACTCTCTGCCGACATGACTTACAGGCTACCGGACTCGCGTGCGTAGTTCGAAGAACGAAGTCGCACGATGACCTGATTCGCCACGAGGCGTCCCTCGGGACGAAGTGTGACGTGTTCGCTCTCAACGGCGACGAGATGCGCAATCTCCTCGAGCGAGTCAAAGGCTTCGAGGGGAACGCCACGACGAGTACGTAGGGCGAGGGACTCACTCTCAAAGAGTTGCGCGTCGGGTGACACGAACTCTTCGCCCCCTTCGGGCGATTCGCCGCGCTGGAGAAGTGAGATATATCGATCAGGAGTTCGGACGTTCCAGAATCGGCGGCCGTCGACGTGCGAATGAGCCGCCGAACCAAACCCGCGATAGTTACCGTGGTTCCAATAGACGTGGTTGTGCCGGCCCTCGTGGCCGGGCTTCGCCCAGTTGGAGATCTCCTCCCACTGGTACCCCGCCGCTTCAAGGAGCCGCCCCACGGTGGCGTAGGCATCGGCTTCATGATCCTCATCTGGATGACGAGTTGGGTCCTCGCCCAGTGGCGTGCCCGGTTCGGGTGTGAGAACGTAACAGCTGATGTGTGGCGGTGGAAAAGGAAGCTCGAGAACATCCCGCACCGTTCGTTCGACATCGACGAGTGACTCGCCCCGCGCCCCCACAATGAGATCCATATTCCACGTAGGAAAACCGGCTGCGGCAGTCGCTTCGCTGACCGCCACGTGCGACAGGGTGCCGTGGCGCCGACCGAGCTCGCGCACGACGTGTTCTTGGGTCGACTGGATGCCGTAACTCATTCGCGTCACGCCACCAGCGCGATACGTCAACAGTCGTTCAAGCGTGGCGTCTTCGGGGTTGCATTCGACGGTCACCTCGGCGAGAGGTTCACGCGGTATGTGGTCAAGTATGTCGAGAAGGTCGTTCGCGGGAAGTCGCGATGGTGTACCACCACCGAAAAAGATGCTCGTCGCCTTCGGCATTCCCTCGTCGACCGCGCGACGAATTTCTTGTCGGACTGCGTCCACGTAGTCATCCATGAGATGATCGCGGTCCGCGTACGTCGCAAAGGCGCAGTAGTCGCAGCGGTGCGCACAAAACGGGACGTGTACGTACACGCCGAATTCAGCCACGGGCCGCCTTTGCCACCTCTCGAGCTTCAGCGAAACGTCGCAGTGCCTCTTCGCGTTCGGTTTTGGCATCCACGACGGGTTTCGCGTAGTTCGGCGGAGCCAAGAGCCCATCCCCACCGCCGGGCTGGAGGCACTGCGGCGCCGCAACCCCACGAAGCTCGGGGACATATTTCGTCACGAAGTTTCCGTGGGGATCGAAACGTTCCGCCTGAGTCGTGGGATTAAAAATACGGTGATACGGCGCCGCATCGGTTCCCGTTCCCGCCGTCCACTGCCAACCGTGCTGATTACTCGCGAGGTCGCCGTCAAACAGTCGCCACATAAACCACCGAGCACCCCAACGCCAATCGAGGTGTAGATGCTTGACCAAAAATGAAGCCGTCACCATTCGAACACGGTTGTGCATCCATCCAGTTTCTAGAAGTTGGCGCATGCCGGCGTCGACGAGTGGATAGCCGGTCTCACCGAGTGCCCACGCCTCGAACCGTGCCACAGCCCTAGCGTCCCGATCGATCTGGAGGTAGTTCATTTGGGGTTGGAGGTTTTCCCACACCGAGTGCGGTTGATGAAATAAGACATCGGCGTAGAACTCGCGCCACGTCACTTCCGAAATCCAGACGCGCCGACCGTCGCCGGGTCCGGCGAAAGCGGCAACAAGTTGACGGGGGTGGATTGTCCCCCACCGTAAGTGCGGACTCAGCGCCGACGTGCCGTCCACACCGGGTTCGTTCCGGGTGTCGTCGTATCGATCGATGCGGGAGTGAAACGACGTCACCAACTCCCACGCCGCGGCCTCACCGACCGGTGGAAGCGGTGGCGGCGTATCGGGTAGTCGATTCGTGAAGAATGCCGGGCGCACCTTCCCGGCGCTGTCGGATATCACGGTGAGGGGCTCGCTCTCGAGAGTTAGCCACGACACCGTCGGCGCGTCCACTGGAGCTTCGCACTCGAGAGTGTCCCAGACTCGGCGAAAGGCCGTGAAGACTTTGAAAGGGTCACCCGTCTTCGATCGAATGGTGCCCGGCGCGACAATGTAGGGCGTGGACACATAGTGCATCGCGATACCCACCGTGTCGAGATCGTCAGCGACCTGAGTATCGCGTCGGCGACCGTAGTTCGCGGTGTCGCCCGTGGCGAAGACACTGTCGGCACCGACCTCTTTCGCGAGTTCGCGTAGCACCTCTGACGGCGAGCCTCGTCGAACGACGAGCGCGCCGTCCATCGAGTCAGAGAGGGATCGCAATGTGGCTTCGAGGTACGTCGCGCGCGCGAGACCGGATGGTGCGAGCAGATGGTCATCGACAATAAAGAGTGGAACAACGGGTCGTCCCAGTGCCGCGGCGGCCGTCAGTGCCGGGTTGTCCGCGAGCCGAAGGTCACGTCGGAACCAAAAGATCACGGGTGAGGCCATGCGCGCACCCTACCGGTCGTCTCGTGACGTCTCCGGTGGACGTGCACTGCGAGCCACCTTCAAGCGGCGTCCGAAGTGGCGTTCGAGCGCTTCGATGGCCAGTTCGTGAACCTCGTAGGAACCAGGCGGGGGGTCGTCGCTGAGAACTCCGGCCAAGTCGCCACCCAGCAGTCGTCGCATGAGGGCCAGCGCATCACTCGAGAGCAACCGACCTCGATGGCAGTCGGAGCACAGTGCTCCCCCTATCTCAGCGTCAAAGGAGCTGAGCCCATCGGAAGATCCACAGGTCACGCATTCGTCGAGCTGCGGTGCGCTGCCATCGAGAACGAGCAATTTGAGATAAAAAGCCGCGGGAACCAAGTAGGGATGAAAGTTCGTGTTGTCGAGCGATGCCAATGCGCGCGACAACATGATGAAAATCTCTCGGTCGGGAACCCCGTCTAGGGGGACTGCTTCTACCACTTCGGTGAGTGCACAACCCGCCGTCAGCCGGTCGAGGTCCAGCCGAAGCCGTGAGAAGAGTTCGACGTGTTCCACCTGCCGGACGATATGAAAATCGCCCCGGGCATCCGCGAGCAAGACATCGATATGCGCCAGCGGCTCGAGACCCGAGCCGAGCTTTGATGTGCCCTTTCGTACACCGCGGGCGAGCGCCTTGAGCTTTCCGTGTTCCTTCGTCCACATCACGACCACGCGGTCGGCTTCACCGGACTTATACGTCCGCAGCACGATGGCTTCGTCGCGGAGAGTGCTCACTACTCGTCAGAACGGTCGCGAAACCGTGGCGCCCGATGGCGTATTCCCATCACGTAGTCAATAAAGTTGCCTCCGCCGACCAGAACCACGAGCACCGGCGGGATGACTAATAGAGGCAGCAAGTTGCGAGCACCGTGAAAGAAGAGCAACCACAAGAAGACGTAGAGCACAAATCCGACAATCAGGGTTCCCTTAGTCCACTTCACTGTTCAAGTCCTCCGTAGCGACGATTGCGTTGCTGATACTCCTCCACTGCGGCGTAGAGGTGTTCACGTCGAAAGTCCGGCCACAGCACATCGGTAAATACCAGTTCGGAGTACGCAATCTCCCACAGTAAGTAGTTAGAGATGCGATACTCGCCCGACGTTCGAATCACGACATCGGGATCGGGAATCTCGGGGTGATAGAGACGAGCCCGGATCGCCCGTTCGTCAATCTTGTCGGCACGCACACCGTCATCGACGAGTTGGCGAACGGCATCAACAATTTCCGCGCGGCCACCGTAGTTAAACGCCATGTTGAGTGTCATCACCTTGTTGCGCTTCGTGAGCTCTTCGGCTTCCTCCATGTTCTTTAGTACACGGCGAGGAACTCGCCAGTCGCGGCGACCAGAGAACGTGATACGCACGCCTTCCGCGTGAAGTTCATCCCGTCGGCGCTTGAGCAGGGATTCATTAAAGCCCATGAGATAACGGACCTCATCGACCGGGCGGCGCCAGTTCTCGGTAGAAAATGCGTACACCGTGATCGTCTCGATTCCGGCAGCGAGAGCACCATACGCCGTGTCTACGAGCGCCTCTTCCCCCGCCGCGTGACCATCCGTTCGTGGCAGACCGCGCTGCTGGGCCCAACGTCCATTGCCGTCCATGACCAAGGCAACGTGTCGGGGAATCCGCGAACGGTCGAGACTCCCCGGAAGAGGGGTGGGACGCGGATCGGGCACGTTGCCACGCTAGTTGGCGCATCCCACGCCCTGTCGTACCCAACCCATAGTGTCCCCACGTGAAAACCTTCGATCCCGACGACGATTTTCCGTACGTTGACGTCAACGAGGACGTGGGTCGTGACGTGTCTGACGAGCTCGCGCCGGTCGATGCCGAAGCCACCTTGGACCTGCTACATGCCGTCACTGCCGATTTGCCGGGTGGCGGCGAGGATCGCGAAGGTCAACAACAGATGGCGTCGGCGGTGGCGGTGGCAATTACCCGCCGTCGTCACCTCGTCGTCGAAGCCGGCACCGGCGTCGGAAAGTCACTCGCCTACCTCGCACCCCTCGCCACAGCCCACCGGCGCGCCGTCATCGCGACGGCCACGAAGAATCTGCAAGACCAGCTGTCCTCGAAGGACGCTCCACAGATTGCACAGAAGTCGGCGGGATTCTCCACGGCGATACTGAAGGGCAAGAACAACTACTTCTGCCACCTCCGCGCGAACGAGATCGGTCTCGCGACCTCCCAACTGACGTTCGACGACGGAGCAGAGATGCCTCAAGGGGTCGTGGCACAGATTCGTCGTATCGCTGAGTGGGCAAGTGATACGTCGAATGGTGATCGCGACACGCTCGGATTTGAAGTTGATGAACGAGCGTGGCGACAAGTTGCCGCAACCCCTCTGCAGTGCGTGTCGCGTTCTCGCTGCGAGTTCGGTGACGACTGCTTTCACGAAAAGGCCAAAGAGCGTGCCGCGGCGGCCGACGTGGTCATTGTGAATCACGCTCTCTACGCCGCTCACCTTGCCACTGGCGGCAACCTTCTTCCTCAGCACTCAGTGGTGGTCTTCGATGAGGCACACGAGATCCACGACACGTTGGCGTCGCATCTCGGTGTCGCTCTTACTCCCACGGCCCTTCGAGCCGCCGCCGGCATGCTGCGCAACGGTCTTGACGTGGGGGCGAAAGAGCGCACCGACGATCTCCTCGCGGCGGCCGACGAGTTCGCTGACGCACTCGCCACTCAACACGCCAGCGGACAACTACAAGGCCTCAGCGACAACCTGAGCGATGCCCTCAGCCACCTCGTCACACTGTTGACGGCGCTCGTGGAGGCGCTCAAACCCACGCCGGGTCACGACACACTTTCCGTTGGTCGTATTCGCGCACACCAGACAATGACGTCGTTGGCCTCGGCTCTCTCGCGCATTCAAGCGGCCCGGGGTGCGCACCTCGTCTGGATTAGTGAGGATCGCAAGGAGTTCGCTCTCCACCTCTCACTCTTGGATGTGGGCGAACTGCTGGAGGAAAATCTCTGGCCTGGGGTCACCGCAATCTGCACGTCGGCCACAATCCCGGACACTCTGATTTCCCAGCTGGGGTTGCCGAGTTCTGGAACCGACTCTTTATCGGTGGCCAGTCCCTTCAACTACGCCGAACATTCGTTGCTCTATGTCGCCAAGCATCTTCCCGACCGAACCCAGCACGATCTCTACTTTCCGGCGATGCTTGACGAACTGACGGCCCTCGTTCGAGCGGCCGGCGGTCGCACACTCGCGCTCTTCACGAATCGCACGCACATGGAACAGGCGGCCGCCGCGATTGCCGATCGCATCGATACGCCCGTCTTGGTGCAAGGCACGATGTCGAAACAGCGCCTCACGGAGCTCTTCAAGAGTGACGAATCGGCGAGTCTCTTTGCTCTCGACAGTTTCTGGCAGGGCTTTGATATTCCGGGCCAGTCGCTCTCGCTGGTCACCATCGACCGACTCCCCTTCCGACCGCCCGACGATCCCGTTGACACCGCACGGCGAGAACGCCTCGGCGACCGAGGCTTCACCCAACTCGACCTCCCTCGCGCCGCCATGATGCTGGCCCAGGGCATCGGTCGATTAATTCGCACGGCCGATGACCGTGGTGTGGTGGCCGTGTTCGACAATCGCCTCGCCACAAAGAGTTACCGAGCGCAGATTTTGAAGAAACTGCCTCCGATGAAACGCACGGTCGAACGACATGAGGCGGAAGAGTTCCTTCAGGCTCTAGTGGCTCAGAAGTAGTCGCGTCCTAATTCGTCGGACCACTCGGGTGCCACCACCGGCGTTCGGGGACCGGTCCATCGGAAAACCGGTTTGATATCGACTACGGGCGTCCCATCGATAAGGTCAAGTCCTCGAACATGTAACTCTCGACCGTCGACGGCGAGTAGCTGCACGGTGGTCGACAACAAGCGATTCGGGCGATCTTTATTTCGCTGCGCGAAGACCCCTTGCTCCGGCCAGTCCGTCCGACCGCGAGGTCGACGCGACCAGCGAACGTTGGCGCCGTCGACCACACGATGCGCTACCGCGATGATCTCGAGATGGGAAAACGACGCAATGCCGATGAGGGCTTCGGTGGGAACGGCGTCGTCAAGTACGAGTGAACTTCGTTCCTGATCCCAAGCGTCATCCTCGGTGACGGTCCGAGTTGAGACGACCCACGCAATGGGAAGGAGGGTGAACTCCGCCACTATCGCCCCTTCCAACGAGCGTGTTGCACCTCTTCACCGAGAACTAAGTGAACGTCCACGCTGTCGCCCGCGTCGAACTGCTCGCGCACCCGCAATGCCTTCTTCATAGGCACGGCATAGAGGCCGTCCTTCGGGAATATGGCTGTGGTTTCAGTCGTCGCCCCGACCCGCACCAGCGCGGGGATTGCACCCCAGCCGTAGGTAAGGCCTGACGACATTGCGAGTATCTCCTCCGAGTACTCCTCGGGTACTGAGACGAAATAAAACGGAGCGGGCCCACGCCACTCCCACACCTTCGCTCGAAAATCAAACTCCACGAAAATAGTTTGCCAGACTCAGTAACCGAGCCGGTCAAGAATGTCGTCGCGTTGTTGCCACCCTGGCTCCACCTTGACCACGAGTTCCAAAAAGGCGCCCTCGGGCATCTGGCGTCGGACGTCAATGCCCACATCCTTCAATACTTGGCCACCACGTCCGATCACCATTCCCTTTTGCGACTCGCGCTCTACCAAAATTTCGACGGTGATGTGTGGCCACTCGTACTCCGTCACCCGGCAGTGTAGGGAGTGAGGAATCTCTTCTCGCATGCGAGAAAAGAGTTGCTCGCGAACGAGTTCGGCGACGTACTCCGCCTCGGGTATGTCTGTCACTTCATCTTCGGGATAGAAAAAAGGGCCCTCGGGAAGTCTTTCGACGATGAACGACATGAGAGCGTCGACACCACGCTTCGTTTTAGCCGATACCGGGAAGTACTCGACTCGTTCCGCAACCCCCGAGCGACCAGCGTCACGCGCTAGGTCTTCGACGCACTGGGCGACGGCGAGTAGCGCCGCCGCCGTGACCTCGTGGGCGGTGCGGTCAATCTTGTTCACCGCCACGATAGGAATCGGACCCGTCGGTCCGCACGCTTCAATCAAGGTGCTCAGCACCATTCGGTCGCCGGGACCGATCTCGGAGCGCCCATCAATCATGGCGATCACCACATCGACGCCACTCGTTGCGTGACGCGCCGTTGCGTTCATTCGACCTCCGAGCGTGGACTTCGGACGATGGAGTCCCGGAGTGTCAACAAAGACCACTTGCGTCTCGCCCTCGGTGACGATTCCTCGAACCGCGTGGCGCGTGGTGTTCGGTGTTGACGACGTAATTGATACTTTTTCGCCAACGATGGCATTGAGGAGGGTCGATTTTCCAACGTTCGGTCGCCCGAGAATGGCGACGAATCCGGAACGCGTCACGAGTCGCGAGCGAGAAGGTCGATAGTGACTTCTTCGACGCGGTGACGGTCCACCTTGCTCACCGTGATGAGATACTGGCCCACTTCGAGCGTCGCACCAACACCAGGTACGCCACCCACGGTCGTCAGAACCAGACCCGCAACGGTGTCCCAGCTTCCGTCGGTCGGGAGATCAACTTCAAACTCGTCGTTTGCGTCGTCGATGTTCATTCGACCCGAAACCGTGCGGGGCCACCCGAGCGTGGGGTGGACGGGACGTTCGTCACCCTCCGTGAGGGCGCGCCGCTCGGAGATCGGCTGAGGCTCAGCTAATTCGGACTCCAAATCGCCTACAAGTTCCTCGAGAACGTCTTCGAGAGTGATAATTCCCGCCGTGCCGCCGTATTCGTCGACCACAATAAAGAGATGGTGGCGGGCTTGGTTGAACTCTTCAATTAACGAAGCCACTTTGCGCGTCTCTGGGACGAACTGGGGCTCCTTGAGACCAATTTCCGCGATGGTTTTGTCGCCATTGCCCTTCCGAATCTGTTGCAACATCCATCGAAGATTGACGACTCCAATAATGTCGTCAATGTCCTCGCCCGTCACGGGAAAGCGCGACTTCTCAGCGGTCATAGCGAAGTCGAGTACCTCCTGCACGGTGTCCGAAGAGTCGACGCAAGTCATATCGACACGTGGGACCATCACCTCTTTGACCAAGGTGTCGCCCATCTCGAGGACCGAATGAATGAAGTCGCGTTCGTGTTCTTGAATTGACTTATCTTTTTCGGCGATACTCGCCATTGCAATAATTTCCGACTCCGTCACTTTGTGCGAATCGTCGTTCACGCCGAAGGGCTTGAGTACCCACTTCGCGAGGTTCAAGAGAATGCCCGCAATGACCTTGATGGGCCAAAAACTTAAGATCATCTCCACAATCGGAGCGGCGAAAAGGGCCGATGAATCGGCGTGAATGACGGCGAAGTTTTTAGGAATCGCTTCGAACACGACAAAGATAAAGACCACTTCCGTCACGGTGGCAACCACGAGCCCCGCTGCTCCGAACTGATGTTCAGCCAAGACTCCCACGAGCGTCGCGGATACCAACTGGCACACCAAGATCAACAGCAGCAACGGGTTGAGGAATTCGTCGGGTGAGGCAGACAGTCGCAAGACCGCTTGCGAACCTCGACGCTTATCGTCGGCCAAGGCGGCTGCCTTGGAGCGCGTCATGCGCACCAGTGCGGTTTCGGCCAACGCCAAAAAGCCCGACAGGCTGAGGAGTACAACGACAGTCCCGAGCAAAATCCAGTCTGTCTGTTGCCAAGCTTGTGCGATCACTTCACCACTCTCAATCGGTAGTAACGCTGGAGCAACTCTTGCTCTCGCGCTTCCATCTTTTCGGCCTCGCCGTCATCCACATGATCCCAACCGAGCAGGTGCAAGACCCCGTGCACGACGAGCAGGGCGACCTCATCTTCAAACGACACGCCGTGATCCAATGCGTTGCGTGCCGCTACGGCAGGACAAATCACGATGTCACCGACCAGCTGGGGAATCTCCATTTCAACCACATCCGAGTCCGCGTGAGTGTTGTGACCGGCACCCATCGGAAGAGGCTCGTCGTCGATTGGGAAGCTCAACACATCGGTCGGACCCGACTTACCCATAAATCGCTGGTTGAGGTCCGCAATCGCCTCTTCGTCGGCAAAGATAAGCGACACTTCCGCTGAACCTTGAACGCCTTCGTCGTAGAGAGCCGATTCGGCGAGATCTGACCACTTGGCCACATTCATTTTTACGTAGTCCTGCTCGTCGGCGGCGTAGAGATCGATAGTCATGAGGAGTGGCGGTCGTAGGCGGCAACGACGTCAGCAACAATCTTGGCACGAACAACGTCGCGCGGCGTGAGATGGACGAAGGAGATTCCCTCAATACCGCTCAAAATGGACTCGATATTGGCTAGTCCCGATCGATTTCCGCCGAGGTCAATTTGGGTTAAGTCACCCGTCACGACGGCCTTCGACCCAAATCCAATGCGCGTCAGGAACATCTTCATCTGCTCGGGGGTCGTGTTTTGTGCCTCGTCCAAGATGATGAATGAGTCGTTCAGCGTACGGCCACGCATAAACGCCAATGGCGCGACTTCTATCGTGCCTTTCTCCATCAAACGTTGCGTTCCCTCCGCACCGACCATTTCGTACAGGGCGTCATACAGCGGGCGGAGATACGGATCGACTTTGGCCATGAGGTCCCCGGGAAGAAATCCAAGACGTTCGCCGGCCTCCACTGCGGGACGAGTCAGAACAATGCGATGCACTTCCTTCCGATGTAACGCCTGCACGGCCGCCGCCACTGCTAGGTAACTTTTTCCCGTACCCGCTGGACCAATTCCAAACGTGATGGTCGACGTTGCAATTGCGTCGGCGTACCGCTTTTGTCCCGCCGTTGAGGGACGAATGGACTTGCCCTTCGCGCCGCGCATCACTTCGTGGCGCAAGACCTCTGAGGGGCGAAGGTCTTGATTCACCATGTCGACGGTGCGCAAAATTTTGGTGGAATCCAAACTTTGTCCACTCTCAAGTAAGAGAACGAGTTCATCGAAGAGGCGTAGCACTGGTGCTGGATTGACGCCGCTCACGGCGATCTGATTTCCCTGCACCCGGATAGCAACATTCGGAAAAGCCTGCTCAATAGTTCGGAGAAACTCATCGCGTGGGCCGAGTAGACCCGTCATCAAGTGAGTGTTGGGCACGTAGGTCGTGACTGTTTCCGTGGCGCCGTGGGGCGCGTCGAGACTCATCCCGGAGGCCACTCCAGCAGGCGACCGCCGAGAACGTGAAGGTGCAGATGCGGCACCGTCATCTGTGCATCTGCGCCGACATTCATCACCAGGCGATAGCCCGAGGCTCGAACACCCTTGATGTCAGCGACCTGTTGGGCGAGAAGCACCAGATCATCGACGGAGCAGCAGTGATCGGTGGTCACGTGATCGGCGCTAGTGATGTGTTGTTTGGGGACAACCAGAACGTGAACAGGCGCCTGTGGTGCAATGTCATCGAACGCGTACGCCGTGTCGGACTCCGCCACTTTGGAGGATGGAATCTCCCCCGCCACAATTTTGCAAAATAGACAGTCACTCATTGAATGAAACCATTATTGCGAACCGCCCCTTCGTACGAGGTGACGGCCCAACCTTCGCCCCGCAAGACGAGCAAGGTAGCGGCGACGATGGCCGCCGTCTCACCGCGAAGAACGGTTGTTCCGAGGCCGATGCGCAACTGTTTCTCCGACCATTCGTCCTGAGCCCAACCCCCTTCGGGGCCGATGGCAATGGCGCGAATTCCGCGGAGGGAACCGGTGGTTCCCGGTTCGGCGACGGCCACGTCAGCGGGCACGTCCGCAATCTTGACGGGATCCGTAATCGTGATGTCATAGGTACGACGGCACTGTCCCGCCGCTTCACGCGCAATCCGGTGCCATCGCTCCAAAATCTTGTCGCGGTGTTCACCCTTGAACTTGACTTGCATATTCTCAGAGATCAGAGGTCGAATCGTCGTAACGCCGAGCTCGACAAGTTTGGAGACTGCCAGTTCCGACTTGTCGCCCTTCAAGGGGACGATGTAGAGCTCCGTTGGTACCGGTTCGGGATCGATGACAACGTCGCTCGTTCGCACCACGTCACCATCCCCGACCGTGGCGAATGCCCACGAGCCTCGCCCATCGGTCACGACAATCTCTTCACCGGCGTTCGCGCGCAGCACCTTAAAGAGATGGTGTCGATCGTCCTTGTCAAGAACCGGCGACGAAACGTCGGCGACGTGCATCTGCGTCAGCGCGTTGACGCGGCGCTCGAACTCCACCAAACTCACTTGCGACCTGCCTTTCGCCGTCCAAAGAGACCGTGATTCGCCTCCGCCACATCTTCGCCTCGAGACAGGGCGAAATCGCGGAGCATCTGCTCGCTCTCGGGCGATAAGTCTGTGGGCACTTCAATTGCGAGGTGAATATAGAGGTCACCACGACCACGACCACGGAGATGCGGAATCCCCTGATCGCGAACGCGAAGTACGGTGCCGTGGGTTGATCCGGCCGGCACCACGACGACGGTCTCATCTTCCAGCGTCGGAACGGTGACGTCACACCCGAAGACGGCTTGCGCGAACGAGATCGATGCTTCGTGGTGCAAATCGTCTCCGTGTCGGGTGAAGCGAGGATCGTCCTCCACGGCGAGTTCGACAAAGAGGGTCCCATTCGGACCCCCGCGAAGACCCGCGGGCCCACGGTCGACGAGTCGCATTGTTGAACCGTTCTCCACGCCCGGCGGGATTTCGATAGTCAGGCTCTTCGGCTCGGATCGTCGACCTTCACCGCGGCAGTGCGCACACGGCGTCTGAATAACTGACCCAAATCCACCGCAACGTCGGCACGGCGCCGACGTCACCATCTGTCCGAAGACAGAGTTGCGGACGGCGCGCACTTGACCCGCACCGCCACACTCGAGACACGGAATGGGCGAGGTGCCGTCGGCGGCACCCGAACCGTGACAGTCGACACACGCCACCGGCAACGTCACCGTGACCTCGTGACGTGCGCCAACGGCGGCGTCGTGCAGTGAGATGCGGAGAGAAACTTGAGCGTCGGGGCCCGGTTGAGGTCCCGGGCGGTGACCACCACCGCCAAATCCGCCGAAACCCTGAAAGAACATGTCGAAGAGGTCCTGCACGCTCGAAAAGTCGCCCGATCCGTTGACATCCGAACCGAATCTGTCGTAGTGGGCCCGTCGGTCGGGGTCCGAGAGAATTTCGTACGCCTGACTTATCTCCTTAAATCGCGCCTCTGCTTCAGCGTCCCCAGGATTGGTATCGGGGTGGTACTGCCGCGCGAGCCGGCGGTACGACTTCTTGAGATCATCGGCGGAGGCCGAGGAGTCGACTTCCAACACCGCGTAAAGATCTGGACTGCTCATTCGTGGTCACCGATCTTCTCAGAGAGCTGCTGTGACACGATGGTCGCCGCAGCCATGGCTTCGGGATACTTCATCCGAGTGGGACCGAGGAGTCCCACCGCACCCGCCGGGGCTCCATCGACAGTCACTGGCGCCACGACGACAGCACAGTTTGCGAGCGGTGTGTACCCGTGCTCAGAGCCGATGGCCACGGCGAGTCCATCGTGACGGCTCAAAATGTCGGTGATGAGTGAGACAATGACCAAATTGCGTTCAAGGACATCCAAGACGGACCGCGCCGTATCCAGAGTGTCGAACTGGTCAGCGACCTTCGCGGTGCCGCCCACGAAAACTTGATCTCCCTCTTGAACGGCAACTGAATTCAGCACTACCTCGACACATTGGCGAACGGTTCGTGACACAGTCGTTTCGCGGCTCGGCACTTCAACGCGATCGTCCAACGAGACGCCGACGAGCAGCGAGGCAAGTTGACTCTTCGCCGCCTGGACGTCGTCGGGGGTGACGGAAAAATCCAAGTTGACGACCGACTTCACGACTTCCATGGTCGACAACGTGACGACGACGAGGAGGCGACGGTCACTGAAGTCAACGAGATTGACGTCCTTAATGACCGCAACGTCGGGAGCTGTTCGCACGAAGAAGGCGGGGTACTTTGTCACATCCGCGAGCTTCGCGGTGACTTGTTCGTACATCGCGGTGAGCTCGCCCTGCAGTGAACTGACAAACTCACCTAACTCCGACTCTTTGGCGGGCGCCAACTTGCCGCGTCGGAAGTGATCGACGAAGTAGCGATACCCCTTTTCCGTGGGAACGCGACCCGAGGAAGTGTGGGGCTGCAGTAGGTACCCCTCGCGTTCGAGAGTCGCCATATCAGATCGAATCGTCGCCGATGACACGTTGAGGTTGGCACTGTCATGTACCGACTGGGAGCCCACGGGGTGCGCCGTATCAATGTGCTCCGTCACCACTGCTTCGAGAATGGCGGACTGGCGAGGCGCCAGTGTGTCGGGTGAGGTAGGAGTCCGGGGGGAAGGTTTCTTCGGCATGGTCTGTTAGCAGTCGATTTTACCGAGTGCTAACACTTCTCGCTCCCCTCTTCCTCGTGCGGGCAGAATACTGACGTGCAGTTTCCCCCCGCTGATATCGAGTCCACTCACGCCGTCGCTACGGCCCTGTTGGCCGTGGCCGGACAGTCCAGTGAGGGGCTGGTGCTGGTCGGAAGTGGCTTTGACAATGACATTTGGCGCACGGGTCGACATACTCTCCGACTCCCTCGGCGCACGAGCGCCGTGGCGCTCATCGACAACGAGCACCGCTGGCAGGCGGAAGCCACCGCACCACTGCGCCTCCCCACCCCCACCATCGTGTGGCGAGGTCGTCCTCACGAACTCTTCCCTCACCCGTGGACCGTCACCACGTGGATTGACGGTGAGATTGCCCTCCGTACGGGCCCCATCACCTCAGTCGACGCGGCCAGAGTTCTCGGTGAGGCACTGAGTGATCTCCATCGCGTCGCCCCTCACGATGCGCCGATGAATCCCTTTCGCGGCGTCCCGCTCGAACGCCGCCTCGATGCCTTCATCGAGAACAACGAGAGAGACGGCGACGGTTGGCTCGTCCGCCACTTTGACCACGCACGTCGGGCACCCGCATTCAGCGGACAGCCGCGATGGCTGCACGGCGACATCCACGGCGGCAATCTTTTGGTCCGCGACGGAGAACTGACCGGACTCGTCGACTTTGGCGATCTCTGTGCGGGTGATCCTGCGTGCGACCTCGGCGGCGCACTGCTCGCTCTTCACCCCTCAACGTGGGACGTCTTTACGACCACCTATCGCTCCGATGGACCAACGTGGCAACGCGCCTTTGGGTGGCTCTCGTTCTTTATCGCCGCACACCTGCGTATCGGAGGCCGGCACGCAATGGCGGCCGACGCCACTCTCCGAGCGTGGCGCGCCCTCTAATCCTCGAGCTTGAGGGCGGCGACAAAGGCCTCTTGTGGAATCTCCACACGACCGATGTTCTTCATCCGCTTCTTACCCTCTTTTTGCTTTTCGAGCAGTTTGCGCTTTCGCGTGATGTCGCCCCCGTAGCACTTGGCGAGTACGTCCTTGCGAATCGCCTTCACCGTCTCGCGAGCGATGATGCGGCCACCAATCGCCGCTTGGAT
>JAGWWX010000080.1 GCA_018970215.1 Acidobacteriota bacterium
GAAGCGAGTTTTGACTACCGGGCCTGGGGTGCCTCGTTGGGCGTTCAAGAAGTCGTCGGCTCGAGAAGCGAAGCGGTGCGGATTACTGCGGCTATGACGGCCGCCGCGTGGCGCGCGGCGACCGAGGAACAGGTATCGGCCATCATTGCGTGTACGCGTTCGGGGATGACGGCACGAGCTATTTCGCGGTTTCGTCCGTCCATGCCGATTATCGCCATTACACCGAGCGAACACACGCGGCGCCAGCTCCAATCCAGCTGGGGCGTCAATGATGTTGTGCTGTCGAGCAGTATCGATATTGAAGTGCTCGCGCAGGAAGGTATTCGTCGGGCGCGAGAACTCGGGCTCGTCGCACCGGGGGACTACGTCGTGATCATGGCCGGATCCAGTGGCGGTGTCACCGACACCGTGCGAATGGTCGCGGTTCACTAGATACGACCCCTGAAAAATCGCCATAATTGACTTAAATACCCTGATGGCGTGGGGGGTAAGAATCCCCTAAAAATTCCCGTGACATCGGTAGCGTCGGTAGCGGTCGTACTGCGACCTTGGACTTATCAACGAAACCTAAGAGGGGAAACATATGTCTCAATTGGAATACCGCGAGGAGGCCTACGGCGAGGAAATTCTCGCCGTTGAGCCGGGCGGCATTGAAGCCATCCCAGATGGCGACCGTCACGGAAAGGCCTGGAACCTTTTTGCGGTGTGGACGAGCCCGAACCTCGAGTTCGCGACGATTTACGTCGGCGCACTCGGCATGTTCTTCGGCTTGAGCCTCACGCAGGCGATTCTTGGCGTTCTTTTGGGCAACGGACTCGGTGCGTTGTCGCAATACTTCCTGACTCAGGACGGCCCGCGTTACGGCGTGCCGCAGATGATCCTCAGTCGCGTGGGCTTTGGACGCCTCGGCAACATTCTGCCGTCGCTGTTTAACTCTCTCGCCGCGGGTATCGGCTGGTTTGCGGTCAACTCGATCTCCGGGGCACTCGCGCTCAGCACCATCACGGACTGGTCAACCACCCTGTGCTTGATCATCGTGGCGCTTGCGCAGGTGACGATTGCCTTCATCGGTCACAACTTGGTGCAGACGGTGGAGAAGTACCTCATGCCGTACCTCGTGGTGGTCTTTGGTATCGCCGCCATCGTGATCATTGGCAAGCCGTCGGTTGCCTCTCCGGAGAGCTGGCACCTGTCCGGTGCGTTCTGGCTCTACCTCGGTGCGGTCTATGGCTACTCCGCCGGTTGGAACCCCTTCGCTTCGGACTACGCGCGCTACCTGCCGAAGACTGAAGACCCGAAGGCCGCTGGTCGCTTCGCCGCTCTCGGTTTGATCATTGCTCCGAGCATCCTCGAAATTGTTGGTCTGCTCGCCGTTCGCGCGGGTATGGGCAGTGCATCGCCGACCGATGACTTCAAGAACCTTCTCGGCGGAACTCTCGGTACGCTCGTCCTGTTGGGCGTCGTCCTTGGTTCAATCTGCGCCAACGTGTTGAATGTGTACTCGGGATCGATGTCGTTCCTCACCATGGGTATCAAGATGAAGACTCACCACCTCCGCGCCGTCATGGCCGTGGTGTGGGGTGTCGCTGGATACCTCGTGGCTGCGCAGTTCCTCGACAACGTGAAGCGCATCGAAGACTTCCTCTTGGTCATGGCCTACTGGATTGGTCCGTGGCTCGGAGTTGTCTTCGCCGACAAGATTCTGCGCAAGGGTCGCGACGTCTCCGGTCTGCTCTTTGCGAACCGTGAAAACTACGCCGGTCCGATCGCTTTCGTGCTCGGCGTGGTCGTTTCGATGTACCTGTTCTCGAACCAGGTCTGGTACACCGGTTACTTCCCGAAGCACAACCCGTCGCTGGGTGACATCGCATTCCCCGTGGGCTTTGCGCTGTCCTTCGTGATCTACTACGCCCTGGCCGGCCGCAAGGTGGCGTCAGAGCAGTAGTCGTCAGTTCCCAAAAGGGGCCGGACTTCGTGTCCGGCCCCTTTTGTTTTCTCTCGACACGTCATCGCGGCGTCCTCTCGCGCAGGGTCACCCACCGTCAGGCACGTGTTCGGCAACTCGTGACCCCCGTCGCATTTGGGGTGTAAGTTTCAGACGGCAGTCGAACTCAAAGGGGAGTCGGTGGCGGAAGTACCCATGGTGCAGTTGTTGAATCCTGAAGGGGAGCTCACTTCACACAGGGAGTATGAGTCGAGTCTCACGGCTCCCGAGATTCAGGGCCTCTACCGCGACATGGCGATCATTCGTCGCCTCTGTAATGAAGCAACCGCTCTGCAACGCCAGGGGGAGCTCGCCCTGTGGGCCCCACTGCAGGGGCAAGAGGCTGCCCAGATCGGCGCGGGCCGAGCGATGGCTCCGCAGGACTTTTCGTTTCCTTCGTACCGCGAGCACGGCATCGCGTGGACTCGCGGCGTTCCGCCGAGTGCGTGGCTCGCTCTCTTTCGCGGGGTCACGATGGGTGGGTGGGATCCCCGGGTGTATCGCCACTCCGTACCCACCATTGTGATTGGCAATCAGGCACTGAACGCTGTCGGGTACGCGATGGGTATTCAACGCGACGGGGCTCACGAGGCCGTGATGACCTTCTTCGGCGACGGGGGATCGAGCCAGGGCGATATCCACGAAGCGTGCGTGTTTGCGGGAGTGTTCACGGCGCCGGTCGTGTTCTTTCTCCAAAACAATCAGTGGGCAATTTCAGAACCGACGAGCCGTCAGTCGAAGATTCCTCTCTATCACCGAGCCGAGGGCTACGGGTTCCCGGGAATTCGCGTGGATGGAAACGACGTGTTGGCCGTTTACGAGGTCACGAAGCGCGCCCTCGACAGTGCTCGCGAGGGTCAGGGTCCGACACTGATCGAGGCGTTCACCTACCGAATGGGGGCGCACACCACGTCAGATGACCCCACGCGATATCGCATCGACGCCGATGTTGAGTGGTGGCGACTTCGTGATCCGCTCGAAAGAGTGAAGAGCCATCTGATTCGAACGCACCAGATTTCGTCGCAGTGGTTCGACGACATCGTCCGTGAAGCTGACGAGCTCGCCCGGGAACTGCGAGCCGACGTTCTCTCCATGCCGGACCCCTCACCCTTGTCCATGTTTGACTACGCCTACGCCGAGCCCCACTCCCTCGTGGAGGCAGGCCGCCGAGAAATGCTCGAGTTCGGCATCGGAGAGTCGTCGTGAGTCGCGAGACACTGACGATGGCGAAAGCGCTGAACCTTGGACTTCGTGCCGCCCTCGACGCCGATCCGCGAGTACTCCTGATGGGCGAAGACGTCGGAACTCTCGGTGGTGTATTCCGTGTGACGGATGGTTTGAAAAAGGATTTCGGCGACGATCGCATTATCGACTCACCGCTCGCGGAATCTGGCATCGTCGGCACCAGTGTGGGCTTGGCGATGCGGGGGTATCGACCCATCGTCGAAATTCAATTCGACGGCTTTGTCTTTCCCGCCGTTGATCAAATTGTGTCGCAGGTGGCGAAGCAACACGCTCGGAGTAGTGGGGCGTACACCATGGCGATGGTGATTCGTATTCCCTACGCCGGTGGCATCGGAGCAATCGAACACCATTCGGAGAGCATCGAGGCGTACTTCGCCCACACGGCGGGCCTGCGGGTCTGGTCGCCCTCGAATGCACAGGATGCGTACTGGATGATTCAAGAAGCGGTGGCGAGTGACGACCCCATCATCTTCTGTGAGCCCAAGTGTCGATACTGGGAAAAGGGAGAGGTCGATTTCTCGACTCGCGCTCCACGTGCAGGTGAGGCCGCCGTGGCGGCCGACGGATCAGACGTCACCATCGTCACGTACGGACCTCACGTTCATACGGCTCTTCGGTGTCGAACTCTGGCGGCGAGCGAGGGGCGCTCTGTCGAAGTTATTGATCTGCGGAGCGTTGCGCCCGTGGATGTCCCGACGATTGTCCGTTCGGTGGAAAAGACGGGGCGACTGATTGTCGTGAGCGAGGCACCGCGCACGGCGTCCGTCGCCAGCGACGTCGTCGCCCGAGTCACCGAAGAGGCCTTCTACTCACTGCGGGCACCGG
>JAGWWX010000019.1 GCA_018970215.1 Acidobacteriota bacterium
CTCGCTCGAGGCGCTCACCGACCACATCGAGATCGTGCGACGAGAGCTAGGTATCACCCGTTGTGTCGTCATGGGTCACTCCATGGGGGGCGCCGTCGCGATTGATTTTGCGTCGCGCTACCCCACCGACGTCCTCGCCGTGATCTACCGCGACGGCATCGCCACGCCAGAGTGGAGTGTGCGACGGGGCCTTACCGCGCGCATCCTCTCACCCGTCTTGCCGGACGTCGCCCCTATTGCCGATCTCATGACCGCGGTCATGATGGACGCACCCGATCTTCTCGTCGGTCACATGTTCACGACGATTCGCGCCTTACTCCCTGACCTCCGCAGCAACGTGCGAACGGTGGCACGATCGGCTCCGGTCGCCACGATGCTCCTCGAACTCGATCTCACCGACCGCGTGCGCGCGGTCGCCGAACAAGGTATCCCCATACTCCCCTTGTGGGGCTGTTTCGATCGCGTCGTGACCAACGACGCTGCCGACGGGTTTGCCCGGGCGTCGGGTAGCGAGATTCAGTGGGTCCCCGGTGGGCATAGTTGGATGTTGGCGCGACCCGGTGGTGTTCGCGACCTCCTGATGCACGTCCCGCGGGGTCAGGAGTTTCTTCGCACCATCGAGTCGCGGTGGCGCGACAGCGTCGTCAGCTCCCGCTAACGAGCACTACTCGAGATAGAGCTGTCCGTCGCGCTCGACGACATTCAGTTTCGCGAGCCCCGTGTACGCCGGTCCTGAAATCAAGTCGCCCGACTCGAGATCAAAGATCGACGCGTGACACGGACAGACAATCTGTTCGTTCGCGGACATGTAGGTCACGGTGCAGCCGGCGTGAGAACACACCGCGTTGTAGGCCAACCATTCATCACGACGCGGATGAATCACGATGCCCGGTTCTCCCGACGAGGGAATTTCGAAGGTCGCAAAAGAGCCCACGGCCACCTCGTTCGCCGCGCCGAGAACCGTACCGGGGGTTGTTGTCGTCGTTGACGGTGGCGTCGTCGTCGAGGTGCTTGATGTGGTGGTGGTCGAAAGATGTGTGACCTCCGAAGTCGCTACGCCCCCAACGACGCGCCCCACCACCGCAGCCGCCGCCGAGAGTACGGCCGCGGCGCCCGCTACCGCGGCGGCGAAGCCCGCGCCGATCAACACCGTGCGACGCTCGTGGTCCGTCAACCGACGGCGACCACGCCACGACGGGATGTCGCGAACGAGCAGGGGGCACGCCCCGCTCTCGCAAGGAGCTCCGCGTTGCGCCCGACACGTCCCGGCGTCGAACTGTCCGCAGTGTTGCTGCACGACCGCAAAGGGAACGGCCGTCACCATCGGGTCGGGACGTCCTTCTCGACGAGCAACGCGTCGAGCGATCACGGCGTCCAATGAGAGGTGCGTCCCGGCGCCGGCGAGAAGATAGGGCGTGAACGCAAAGAAGAAGACGAGGTCCGAGCCGGTGTAGAACGGTGACGAGTGGAAGCTGACGGTCAAAAAGAGTCCGAATGACAGTGCCATGCCACCGAGTGCCGCGAGTCGGGTCCACAGTCCCAGCACGATGCCTACGCCGATAGCGACCTCGCCCAGCGCAATGCCCACCCCGAGCAACGTGGCGTGTTCAACGAGATGGGCGACGAGCGAGCCGATGGGACTCGTCGTGGACGCCCCAATCAGTTGGGCCTGAATGGAGGCGGGGTTGTGCGCATCAAGGAAACCCGGGTTGGCGAGTTTTTGGAGGCCCGCGTAGAGAAAGGTGCCACCGAGGAACGCTCGTAGCGGCAGGAGGGCGTACTCGGCGAGTAGGAAGCGACGGGGACCGCCGGAGAGCTGTGGGAGTCGTGGCATACGTCAAAGTCTGCCAGCGTCACACCAACGAGAGCGTGCTCTTCGTCGCGCGGAAAAACGGTAAGGATAGGGGCGTGATGACCGCCGCCCTTCTCACGTCCATCTTTGAGTTCTTCGTCAATCTCTTGACATCCGTGCCTCCGGCGGGCGTCTACACCATCGTCTTCGCCCTCGCCTTCGGCGAAGCGGCGCTCTTCATCGGATTCGTCCTACCCGGCGAAACGGCAGTACTGCTGGGTGGTGTCGCCGCGAGTCAAGATCACGTCAACGTCGTAATTCTCTGCGTGGGAGTGTCGGTGGCCGCCATCGCCGGCGACTCCATTGGGTACTGGATTGGCAAGAATCACGGCGACAAACTTCTCAAATTGCCCATCGTGCGACACCGGAAGGGGGCGATTCACCAGGCGCTCGACCTCTTGCGCCAACGTGGCCCGATCTACGTCTTCCTCGGTCGCTTCACGGCCTTTCTTCGCGCGGTGATGCCCGGTCTCGCGGGAATGAGCCATATGCCCTATCGCCAATTCTTCATCGCGAACGCCGCGTCGGGCATCGTCTGGGGAGTGGGCTTCACGTTGCTCGGCTACTTGTCCGGTCACGCTCTACCCACCATCGAGAAGTACGTCAGTCGCTTCGGACTGGGCATCTTGATCTTGGTCATTGCCGGTGGCATCTGGCACCACGTACACGCCAAGCGCAAGGCGCGCGCCATTGAAGAAGAGTTTCGCCGCACTCACCCGGACGAAGAAGTTCTCTAACGTGCTAGCGGCGTAGGGCGGCCGGCAGCGAGCCGGTGTACCCCTCGCCATCGCGGTGTAGCAAGTACGAATCGTGCGCCGTGGGGCCATCACCCGGGAGCAGGGTCGCGACATGTAGTTCGTCGTACTCACCGCGGCGTTCGAGAACGGTCGACCAGACCGCGTCGGGGAGATGGGCCACGACATCTTTGACCCGTCGCGTCCGAGCGGCGATGTCGGGACGCGCCAGTGCGCGAGACGTCATTCGCTCTATCGCGGCGCGCGCATCACGACCGTCGTCACGGGCTCGGTGTCGCCAGGGTGGAATGACGCCGTAGAGAAAGCCATCACTGGCGAGATCTCGCGTGAAGATCCGAACCGACGAGATGAGGTCACCCACCGTGTCCATCAGTCGCGCGACGTGCGTATCAAACACATCCTCGACCCACGGCAAGAGCCACGCTTCTTGTCCGAGCCACGCGGGCCACGCTTCACCCACGACGTTCACGGCGACGTGGAGACCGTTCTCTCGAGCCGAGCTCAATATCGACCGATAGTGCGCCCACGCGGCGGCGTCCACCGTGTCGTAGCGCGGCGCCACGCGCGCCCACTCGACGGTCATCGCGACGCCGTCGAGACCTATCTCGCGGGCGGCTCGAAATACCAACTCGTAGTCCCGCCAGAAGTTGTCCCCGTGGCCCGGGGAACTGACCCGGCCGAGGCCAATGGCGGGCGAGTAGTTGGTCGCGATACCGCCCGGCACGTCGTAGCCGCCTTCACTGGCGTATCCGTCGATAACACCCAGCACGAGGGGAAGAGAAGTCACGAAACCTAGTTTCTCACCAACGCGCGGTCGCGTTGTTCCACTAGCGTTCCGCTAGAGAACTCACCAAAGGAGCATCTATGGCGGACGAACTACTTCGCGAACGACGCGGACACGTCGAACTACTCACCATCAACCGACCGGAAGCACGCAACGCAATGAACCGCGCGGCGGCCGTGGCGCTGTCGGACGCCCTGGACGAGTGCGAGACGGACGACGACGTGTGGGTCGTTGTTCTGACCGGTGCGGGCGACAAGGCCTTCTCGGCGGGCATGGACCTCAAGGCGTTCGCCACGGGCGAGTTCCCCATCACCGACAAGGGCTTCGCCGGACTGACACAACGCGACTTTCCCAAGCCACTCATCGCGGCCGTGAACGGATCGGCCCTCGCGGGCGGCTTCGAAATGATGATTAGTTGTGACATGGTGGTCGCCGCCGACCACGCACAGTTCGGAATCCCCGAAGTGAAGCGCGGACTCATTGCGGGTGGCGGTGGTCTCATCCGGCTCGGCAAGCGCATTCCGCTCACGATCGCGTACGAGATGGCGCTCACGGGTGACCCCGTCAGCGCTCAACGGGCCTACGAACTGGGCATCGTGAACAAGGTGGTTCCCGGCGCGGCGGTCGTCGAAGAGGCTCTCGCACTAGCGGCGCGGATTGAAGCCAACGCACCTCTCGCCGTTCGCACGTCGAAGGACGTTATGAAGTCGTCACTCGAAATTACCGAGGCGGCGAGTTGGGCCATCAACAACGAAAAGTTCGGCATGATTGGCCGCAGCGCGGACGCCATGGAGGGTGCCATCGCCTTCGCCGAGAAGCGGACGCCGAACTGGCAGGGTAAGTAGTCATGCTCGCCACCACCGCGCATCTCGCCAGCGGACTCGACACCCTTCGCATCTCGCTCCACATACTGGCGGCGAGCGTGTGGGTCGGTGGTCAACTGGTCATGGCCGGTCTCGTGCCAACGTTGCGACAGGGTGCTCCCGACCTTCCGGCGAAGGCCGCGCGGGCCTTTGCTCGCCTGAGCTGGCCGGCCTACGCACTCGTGATCATCACGGGGCTGTGGAACACCATGGAGATCAACCGTTCGGGTGCCAGCATCGGGTGGCAGTTCGTACTGATGCTGAAGGTATCCCTCGTGGTCGCTGCGGGGCTTCTCGCCTACCTCCACAGCAAAGCCCAGTCGGCGTCACGACGCGGCGCCACCGCCGGGCTCGGCTTTGTCGCGTCCGTCACGGCGCTCGTATTGGGCGTTGCCCTCGCCGGCTAGCGGCGTTGTAGGGTTAGCCGTAGTAGTTGCTGAAAGGAACTTCCATGATCGCCAATCTCGCTGGTCCCGACTTCATCATCGTTCTCGTCGTCGTCGGCGTCGTCCTCTTTGGTGGCAGCGCCATCCCGAAGCTGGCTCGTAACCTCGGCTCGGCCAAGACGGAGTTCGAAAAGGGACTCAAGGACTCCAAGGCGGCCCAAGAGGCTCAGGAAGGCGACGACAAGCCTCAGGCGTAGTCGCTCACCGCAGTTCTTTCCATTTGACCCCACGTCTCCGACGTGGGGTCAAATGTCACCAAGTGGGTAGGGAAAATCTGACGTGGCGTAGGTCCTTCGGCCCGACGAGAACTGTCGATTCTCCGCAGGAAATGAGTAAGGTTTCCTTGTGGATTTGACGCCCCTACCCCCCAAGGGTGCGTCGGTGAAAAGTCGTCTCGCGCGACTGGCCGGCGTACTGACTATTCCCGCAGCGGGACTCGTTCTCTCCGGCTGTACCGTTCCGAGCTTTTACGCCAAAGAAGGTGTGACGGAGACTTCGAAGTCAACGTTCCACCTCTGGCAGGGCTTCTCCGTGGCCGCTGCCATCATTGGCGGATTTACGGCCGGACTCATCTTGTGGGCGGTGATTCGCTATCGCCGCAAGGGTGACGCCATTCCGAAGCAGACCCAGTACCACGTTCCCCTCGAGATCGTCTACACGATTGTGCCGATTCTCATTGTGATCGGTCTCTTCGTCGCCACCATCGTTGTCGAAAACAAAGTGGTCGCCGAGCCACCTACGACGACAGCCATCCACGCGAACGCCTTCCAGTGGGGCTGGGGCTTCACCTACGAGAACGAGAACGCTATCTCCGTAGGAAGCACGACGGAAGAGCCGACCATGGTCATGCCCGTCGACACGGACGTCAAGATCATCTTGACGTCGACCGACGTCGTGCACGGTTTTTACGTCAAGGATTTCAACTTCTCCCGCTTCGCCCTTCCGGGAGTCACGAATACGTTCTCGTTGCACGCCGTGAAAACGGGAACGTTCTCGGGTCAGTGCACCCAAATGTGTGGTCTCTACCACTCGATCATGTACTTCAAGGTGAAGGTCGTGTCTCAGAGCGACTACGCCGCGTGGCTCGCCACCTTTAATACTCCTTACGGCAAGGCCAAGGCCGACGCCGCCAAGAAGGTTCTCGCGGAGCAGATGACCGCGCGAGTACCCGTGAAGCCTGAAGCATCCGGAGGAACGAACAAGCTATGACCACGTTGACGCACGAACACGCCGCCGCATCGCACGGCGACCACGGACATCACGAGCACCACGGTCCCCGTGGCATCTTGAACTGGCTCACGTCCACCGACCACAAAGTGATCGGACTGTCGTACACCATCACCTCTGTCATCATGCTGGTGATTGGTGGTGCCCTCGCGGAAGTCATTCGCGGACAGTTGGCTAACCCCAACGGTCACCTGGTGTCCTTCTCGGAGTACAACCAACTCTTCACGATGCACGGTTCGATCATGATCTACCTGTTCGCCGGGCCGTTCGCCTTCGGAGCGTTGGCGAACATCATCGTGCCAATCCAGATTGGCGCGCCCGACATGGCGTTCCCACGACTGAACGCGCTGTCGTATTGGCTCTATCTCTCCGGCGCCATCACGATGCTGCTCGGCTTCTTTACCTCCGAAGGTGCCGCCAACTTCGGTTGGGTCGCCTACCCCCCCCTATCGGACGCCATTCAGGCGCCGGGCTACGGCACCGACTTGTGGATCGGTGGACTGATCCTCACGGGATTCTCGGCCATCTTCACCGGTGTCAACATCTGCGCCACGGTCTTTTATCTCCGGGCGCCGGGAATGACTCTGTTCCGCATGCCCATCTTCACGTGGAACTTGTTGGTGGTCTCTATTTTGATCTTGCTGGCCTTCCCCGTGCTGACCGCGGGCCTCGTCATGCTCTACGCCGACCGTCACTTTGGAACACATATCTATTCCGTCGCGGGTGGAGGTGTGCCGGTTCTCTGGCAGCACATCTTTTGGTTCTGGGGACACCCCGAGGTGTACATCTTGGCCCTGCCGTTCTTCGGCATGGTGACCGAAATCATCCCAGTCTTTTCGAAGAAGCCCGTGTTTGGGTACAAGGGCATGGTGTTCGCCACGATCACCATCGCGGCCCTCTCCCTCGGTGTGTGGGCGCACCACATGTTCACCACTGGTGTCGTTCTTCTGCCGTTCTTCTCCATCATGAGTCTCTTGATCGCCGTACCGACGGGTATCAAGCTCTTCAACTGGATTGGCACCATGTGGGGCGGACAGATCTGGTTCTCCACGGCGATGCTCATGGCTATCGGTTTCGTGGTCACCTTCCTCATCGGTGGATTGACGGGAATCTATCTCGCGAGCCCTCCGCTCGACTTCTTCACCCACGACACCTACTTCGTGGTGGCGCACTTCCACTCGGTGGTGATGGCGCTCGTGCTCGGGGGAATGGCCGGTCTCTACTACTGGGGTCCGAAGATCACCGGATATCTTCTCAACGAGCGAATCGGTAAGGCGCAGTTTTGGCTGCTGTTCCTCGGGACGCAGCTCTTCACGATTCCCCAGTACTGGCTCGGCCTCGATGGCATGCCCCGTCGTATGGCGATCTACCCCAACAACCCCGCGTGGCAAACGGCGAATACCTGGAGTTCGGTCGGTGCCATCATGATTGGCATCTCCACCCTTCTGTTCGTCGTGAACGTTGTGGTGAGTTGGAAGAAGCACCCCGCCGGTGACAACCCGTGGGACGGACACACTCTCGAGTGGTTCACGACATCACCGCCACCGCACCACAACTTCTACCGCCTCCCCCAGATTCGCTCTGAGCGACCCACGTGGGACCACAACCACCCCGAGGCGAAGGCTCTCGGCCACGGAAAGGACCACTCGGCATGAAGCAAGAAGCGAAACTTCTCCTCGGCCTCGGGCTCTTCTTCGCCCTCCTCGGTATCGTCTACTGGGTCTGGAGCGGCGAGAACGGTGGCGGCATCATGATCGTGGCCGGTGGCACCTTGGGCTTCCTTCCCGGTTCCTACTACTGGTGGTGGAGCAAGCGGATGCCCACGCGGCCTGAAGACGACCCGAACGCTACGAGAGAGTCGGGTGCGGGCCATGTGGACGCCTTTCCCGGAACGTCCATCTTCCCCTTCGTCTTAGGAATGGGAGCTTTCTTCACGGTTCTATCGCTGGTCTTTGGCATGTGGCTTCTCGTCCCCGGCATCGGACTGGTCCTCTGGGCCGCGTTCGGTGGCACGGCCGAGAGTCGTCGCGGCGGAACCCACTAGTTCCCTGCAAGAGGTTGCCGACGAAGGCTAAGTGTCGTTGTCGACGGAGCCGCAAGATCGGGGGATAACGTCCCCGTGATCCACGCCAGATTTCACGGGTGAACTGAGTGAAGCGCATGTGGATCGGTTGCAACTGACGTCATGATCATTCCGACGACGAAATGCATTACCTTCGCACTTGTTGCATTCCTTATGACCGTTACCGACGGTAGGAATTGATGTGCTGTTCCAAAGACGCAACCAAGAAATCCCTGATCGGACGGAGAAAAGTCCCCGCAGCACCGCAATTCTGAAAAAATTCACATCCATCGAGTAGTTGGCGTAATACTGCATTGATACAACTACTGAGATGAGTCAGCAAAATCTCGGCGATCACGAATTAATTAAGTCACTCGTGGCGCAAATTAATTCAGAGCAGCGCTGGTCTGATCAGACCCTTGAGGTTCGTCTTGCAATCAAGAAGCTCCTCGAGCAAGATCTCACCAACGCCGATCTATCCTTTGTCAACTTCACGGGTGCCGATCTTTCCTGCGCCAAATTCACGGGTGCCAATCTGTCCCGCGCCAACTTCACTAACGCGAACCTTTGGGGCGCCAATTTCACTAACGCCGACTTGTCCCGCGCCAACTTCACTACCGCTGCCATCATCGGAGCGAACTTCAATGGCGCCAACTTAAATAGTGCCAACTTCACTAACGCAGATCTCAGCTTCGCCACACTCGCCAATGTTGATCTCACCAACGCCAATTTCTTCATCGCCAACCTCGTAGAAGTGATGTCCGGCGGTATCACCGGAACGCCCGCCACACTGCCCAGTGGCTGGCAGTTGATCAATGGCTACCTCGTTGGGCGCGGCGCCCACCTCAAAAATGCCGATTTCACCAACGCCAATCTCGATAACACCGACCTCGCCAACACGGATCTCACCGGGGTGACTTCCGGTGGTATCACCGGTACGCCCGCCACACTGCCCAGTGGGTGGCAGTTGATTAATGGCTACCTCGTTGGGCCCGGTGCCGACCTCAGGGGCGCTGACCTCGACAACACGGAGCTCACCGAGATCGACCTCACCGGGGTCAGTTCCGGTGACATCTCTGGTATGCCCGCCACGCTTCCCGGTGGGTGGCAGTTGATCAATGGCTACCTCGTTGGGCCCGGTGCCGACCTCAGGGGCGCGATCTTCATCAACGCCAATCTCAGAAACCTCAACCTTGCCAACGCGAATCTCAAGGGCGCCAACTTTGTCGACACCGACCTCGGCAACACGGATCTCACTAACACGGACCTCACTTATGTGAGGTCCGAAGGTATCACCGGTACGCCCGCTGCACTGCCCAGTGGGTGGCAGTTGATCAATGGCTACCTCGTTGGGCCGATCGCCGACCTCCACCATGCGAATCTCAAAGGCGCCAATTTCAACGGCGTCGATTTGAAATGGACCAACCTGAAGGGCGCCAATCTCGAAGGTGCCAATCTCTCCAATGTCCACTCAGAAGATACGTTCTTCAGTGAAGCAAACCTCATCAACGCCATTCTCGAAGGTGCCAACCTCGAAGGTGCCAATCTCTCCAATGTCCAATTCCAAGGTGCGAATCTTGAAAGCGCGAATCTTGACGGCGCCACTCTCGAAGGTGCCAACCTGAGTCGCGCCAACCTCAATGGGGCGTACCTCGACGACGTCGACTTCACCCGCGCCAACCTCACGAACGCCGAGATCAAAAACGCTCACCTCAGAGCCGTCAACCTCACCAACGCGAATCTCCAAGGCGCCAACCTATCGAGATCTGACCTCACTGGCGCCAACCTCGATGGCGCCAACTTCGATAATGCCAACCTCTCGAACGTCGATCTCACCCGCGCCAACATCCACAGGGTTGATCTTCACAACGCTGATCTCTACAACGCCAATCTCGAAAGCGCCGTTCTCACCAACTCCGACCTCACCAACGCCATCTTGGGACACGTCAATCTCACCGCGGTGACTTCCAGTGGCATCATCGGTACTCCCATCACTCTCCCCAGTGGGTGGCAGCTGGTCTCCGGTGTTTTCACCACTTCGCTGTAGCTTGTGGCTGCACTACATCCGACGGCTCCCTATTCAAGGCCTCCCGGCGCCGCGTCACGAGAGAGATTGTGAGTGCCTCACGTCTCGTCGACATCATGGCGATGCGGGAGAATAATTCCAACGGAGCGACGTCTGACCTTTAGTTCGGAACACGGGAAAGTTCAACAACGAGACGGCATTCTTTCGTTAGTGGTCTCGTACGTCAGTGTTCCTCAGATCGCTCCTGCAGGCCGGGGTTCCGCCTGGTAGACGGTGTCGATACTTTGCGACGAGCTGATAGATCGGACGGGCGACCAGCCGCACCGGAGGCGAATCAATCATGGTGCCGATGGGTCGCCACGGCAATGAGGCTGCCCGCAGAGCCGCGGCAATAGCCCTCTCGCCACCGACGAGAGTCGTGGAGTCCCACCAGTACACCCTCTGGGCAGCCAGTTCGGACGTAAGACCCATGGCCGCCAGTTCGGCCTCCGTGAGAAACTGCCACGGAACGCTACGGGTGCCCGGTGAAGCCCAGCGAGCGCTAATCCACTGCGCCGCAGAGGTGCAGAACCCGCAGTCGCCGTCGTAGATCAGTACCTGCGCCACAGCGTCAGCCTAACGACACGATTCGCGGGTGTTATAGGCAAATTCAATACTGGTGTCATGGAAAGTGAGATTGAATTCGGTTACCGCGACAGTGACATGGAGGCGTGTCCTCGGTGTTCGTCACAGAAAATTGTCGTCGATATCCACGGTTACCCGATGGCACCACCTGAAGGCATTGAAAACTTTGAGGCCGGTACCGACGTTCACGGACAGTGGTACTTCGCAGAACTGCCGCCGTGGGACGAGGAAAGTGACGACGAAGAGCCCGACGACTACATCTACACCACCCTCACGGGTGAGCCGGCCGTCCCCTCTTCTCCTGTCTTCGTCCGCGACTACATGGGATCGCGTGATGGCGTGTGGTGGCATATTGCCGGTTGCGTCCGCATCTTGCCAAACGATGAGTTCCCATATCAGTGCCGATCGTGCGGATACGTCTGGAAGGATGACGAGCAGGACGATGACGGCGAGGAGTGAGCGGCAATCAGGTCGTTGACGGGCACGCTCGTTGAGTTCACCGATATCAGCGCACGGTGTTCGCCGCGAATGGTGAGCAGCTCATAGCGAGATGCACACGCGATCGCGTGGTGAGGAACCAGTTTGACTGCAGTTCACTACGAGCGTCGGACACTCACCGAGAAATAGTCGCGAATCCAACCATCAAGAAACACTCGCGGATTGTGCATCGAACCGGGGAGTGAGTACGCAAAGTTACCCGTTGACTTAAAGAGTGGGGATGTCGCCATACCCAATACCGGCCAATAGGGATTGATGTCCATCTCAATGCCCGTCACCACACCCGCTTGCACCATCGCCTGGGCAATCGACACGGGGAGACAAGGCTTCACGGCGGCCACATAGATCACGTTCCCTCGAGCGTCGACACCCATCGCCGTTCGTGACTGCCCGACCGTCCCGTGAAGGGTCGCACCCCAGATGGTCCACGAGGAGTTTTGCGCGACGGCCGTTACCTTGCCGTGATCGACCATCAACGGCAGATTCTGCCGAACAATTACGGGAGCGAAGTTTTGAGGTTGGCGGCCAACGTTCCACGGGAAGATTCGTACGTAGCCATCGCCGTCGATGGCGACGGTTCCGTACCCTTTGACGAACGGCGCGACAACCTTGTCCCCTACCTTCAATCCCCCCGCCTTGGCGGAGAGCTTGAAGGCGCCGTTAAAGGCCCCCACGAGCCCGTCCGCTTCTGGTCCCGACGCAAAGTTCACCGCGGCGGAATACCCGGGGAGGAGTGATGGGTAGTTCGGGGGATCTTCGGTTCCGGGGTGCCAGTTCAGGCGAGTGGTCGACGAGCGAAAACGTGCGGCGGTGAAGGGGACGCCGGCGATAGTGATCGTTTTACGGTCGGACAGAACGCCGCGATTACCTTGACCCACCACAGTCCAACCCGGTTCGGCCCGCTCGAGAATGGCGGGGAGGGAGGACGTAGTGGTCGTGGCGATGGCGGGTGTTCCCTCCGACCACAAGAACGCGTAGCCCGCAAGGCCCAGAGCGAGCAGGCCGGTTATCGTTCCCGTCAGGCGCCAACGGGTAGAGCGACGGCGCTGACGGCGAGAGGCCACCGACCTACCGATCGACGGTACGCGTACCGGACGATCCGCCGTCGTCGGACGACTCATCAATGAACGAAGGGACCTGGATGGGTGACTCTTCGTGGTGTTGGTCGTCCTCGTGGTGCGGCGCCGGTACGGCGACGTACTCACCCTCAGCGGTACGGCTCACCATGTTCGGCGTCTTGCGACGCGATGAGTTCTCAACGTCACGAAGCTCTTGACAGATTTTCAAGGTGACGTAGAAAACGATCGGCGGAACAATGATCGTTAGCACGCGCATGACCACCAGGATGGTGTTGAGCGAAATGTGCAAGAAGTTCGCGATTACGTCGGTTGAACTCGCAATGAAGAGCACGACGGTGAGCGCCAAAACGGCCGCGCCCGAGGCCGTTCGGAACGGCACATCCTTCGGGCGGTCGAGCAGGTTGTGTATCTCGTTGTCACCCGTAATCTTGCGCTCGAGGGCCGGCCACGCGTAGGCGAGGCCAAAAATAATGCCCGGCAAGATGAGGGCGGGGATGGTGACTTCCCATGGGATGTTGTGCCCAAAGAGCCTCGTCTCCCACGACGGCCAAATGCGCAACGCACCATCGAGGAATCCCATGTAGAAGTCCGGTTGCACGGCGTAGGAAATCTTTGCGGCGTCGTACGGACCAAACAGCCAAATTGGGTTGATCTGCGCGAAAGCCGAGAGCAACGTCGTGACACCCGCAACCAGGAAGAGGAAGCCCGTCGTCTTGCCCATGAACACAGGGAACATTGGTGAACCCACCACGTTGTTCTCGGTGCGGCCCGGCCCAGGGAACTGGGTGTGCTTTTGGCGCACCAACAAGAACAAGTGTGCTCCAACCATCGCGAGGATGATGCCGGGAATCACGAGCGCGTGGAGAATCAAGAAACGCGACAAGATCAACGTCCCGGGGAAGTTACCGCCGAAGATCCAGAATGCGAGGTACGAGCCCACGCCCGGTACTGCGAGCAAGATCGAGTAGGCGATGCGGATACCCGTACCAGAGACGAGGTCGTCGGGAAGCGAATAGCCGAGGAAGCCGTTCACGATGGCGAGCGTCAGCAGGGTGTTGCCAATCGACCAGTTGAGTTCGCGAGGCTTTCGGAAGGCACCCGTGAAGAAGACACGGGCCATGTGCACCACGATGGCGCCGACGAAAATGTCGCAGGCCCAGTGGTGCATCTGCCGCATCAGCAGACCGCCGCGAACCGAGAAGGACAGATCGATAGACGAGGCAAACGCCTGCGTTACTCGCTGTCCCTGCAGTGGCGCGTAGGAGCCGTTGTAGGTGACGTGCTCCATGCTCGGCACGTAGTACAGGGTGAGGAAGACACCGGTGGCCAACAAGATGATGAACGAATAGAGGGCGATTTCACCCAACATGAACGACCAGTGGTCGGGGAAAACTTTGTCGAGGAAGTTGCGAGCCTTGGCCGCACCGATGCGGTCGTCGAGCTCGTTGAGAGCGTGACCCAGCTTCCCGTAGGGGCCGTAGGCGGCCTTCTTCGTGCGTTTCGTTGTCAACGCGGTCATGAGCGCTCCCAGTATCCAGGACCAACAGGTTCGTTGTAGTCGCTCTGGCTACGCAGGTAGCCGTCGCGGTCGATGTAGAGGGGTAGTTGCGGCAGCGGGCGCGGCGCGGGTCCAAAGTTCGGCATGGCGCCAACGGTCACATCGAACATCGACTGGTGACACGGGCAGACGAGAAGCTGTAGTGACTGCTCGTAGAGACCGACCGGACAACCGAGGTGGCTGCAGAGTTTGGAGTACGCCACGTAGCCCGCGGGCGCCCACGTCTCACGGCCCTTCATGGTGACGTAGTCCTCAGTGTCGAGACGAATCACGATGGTCTGATCGACGGCCTGTCCATTCTCAGTGTCCTGAAAGCCCTCGGGGAAGACGGTGGCGACTTCGTTCACGATGAAGTCATCGACGTGAACTCGTCGGCCATCTTGCGTCACGAGGTAGGACCCCTTCTTCCAGTCGGTGTGCGTCAGGGTCTTTTTCGGCAGTGGACCGAGGCTGCGCAGCAGCGGGAAGAGTGCGACGACGCCGAAGACGCCCATGCCACCACCGAGGAGCGCACCGAGGAGCGGGCGACGCTTCACGACGCTGCCACCTCGATTCGCGATCACCGATGCGAAGGCGTCACGTTCTTCGTCGCTCGATCGCAATGGGTGGCGCTCTTCGACGAAGGGTCCTTTCGGCATGAGGTACTTACCCCACGCCACCATCCCCACACCGATAAAGGTGAACCCCGCACCCAACGTGGCGCCGAGCGTCCACGGGGCGGCGTCAATCCAGTACGTCCAACCAAAACCTATGAAGCTCACGAGGCCCAAGACGAGGGTCCACGCGATACGTCGCTCCACCTTCTCGGGGTTCTTCGCGGCGGGCTGCATGTGAGGATCGGTGTCCTTCACGCTCGACAGCGATACGGGGGTGTGGTGTTCAGTGCTCACTGGCGGTCTCCTACCCAGAATGCGGCGAGCATGAGGAGTCCCACGCCGAGTGCCAACCCAATAAATCCTTCGGCCACTGGACCCAATCCACCCAGACCGAGTCCACCAGGATTCGCGGGATTTTGAATATTCGCCGTGACGTAACGAGTGATGTCGCGGACCTGCTCGTCGCTCAACGAGCCGGAGAAGTTCGGCATGTTGCCGGGGCCCGTACGGATGGCTTCGACGACTTCTGTCGCCGAAGCGGAGTGCAGGGACGGAGCGTAGGTGCCGTAAGCGAGGGCGTTACCGCCACCCGTAATGGTGTGGCACGCCGCACAGTTCAGCGCGTAGAGGCTAAAACCCTCGGCCGAGTTGCCGTCGGTCGTGTTGACTTCAGGTACGAGCGGATACGCGGGGCTGAGCGAGTTCACCCACTCCGCGATTGCCAGACCTTGCTCCCGTGTCAAACGTGGCGTCTTACGGTTCGCCTGCACCAACGTGGTGTCGGCGGCGGGCATACGTCCCGTGGAGATCCAAAAGTCAATCGTGGCGGGTCCGAGGCCGATCAAGCTAGGGAACGAACCGGTCGTTCCGCTGTCAAGAACTCCGTCCGCCTTGGTGCCGTGGCACGAGGCGCAGTTCTGCATGTACAGCGCCTCACCGAGTAGGCGCAGTTGTTCGGCCGACTTACCAGTGAGTTGACTCGGCGACTTATAGAGAATGGCGTCGTTGCCGTACTGCACGATGTTGCCGTTCTTATCCCTCGTCACAATGGATGAGTTGGGCTGTCCCGAATTCGGTTGCCCCGAACCCATGGAAGAGGTCAGCATCGGATCGGTATCCGAGTCCGCGCTGGCCACGGTCGAGAGAACTGACAACAGTGCGAGTAGTCCTATGACGGCGAGCGCCGCGATACGACGAAGTGAAAAGCGAAGTGACATAACGACCTACTTCAGCAAGAACAGGGCCGAATAGAGCCCCACCCAAATGACGTCGACGAAGTGCCAGTAGTACGACACACCTTGAAAGGCGGCGAGCTCACCCGGGTCACCGGTGCGACCCTTCATGCGGTAGAGCAAGAAGGCCATGGCGACTAGTCCAAGGAAAACGTGCAGACCGTGCAGACCCGTCGTGATGTAGAAGACCGATCCGTACGAGTTGGTGTACCACCGAGTCGTGAGGTTGATCCACTCGTACACCTGGTTCCCGACGAACACGGCACCCATCACGATGGTGATGATGACCCACGTACGCGCCTTCTCACGCTGGCGGTGTTCCGCGAGCCAGACGGCCCACTGCATCGTGCCCGACGACGCCACCAAGATGATGGTGAAGATGCCAGCCTGCAGCGTGTCGAGTTCCGTTCCAACGGGTGGCCACGCGGAAACGTGGGCTCGAATAGTAAACAGCGCGGCGAAGAGGCCGGAGAAAAACATCAACTCCGAACCGAGCCAAATCATCACACCGATGGCCAGCATCGGGGGACGATCGTGCACGATCTTGTCCTGTTTCGCCAGGCCCAGGGGGGAAGTTGCCTGACTCACGCCTTATTTTCTAGCGGAAAACTGGCTCGACGTGCCACATTCCACCTAGGTCTGAGGTCCCTGCGTCACCGTGGGCGGTAGCGGCAGGGTGTGCACGAGAGCGAGGCGTCGCGTCGGGCGGGTCAAACTCACGTACAGCGTGCGCAACCCACGGGGGGTCACCGAGCCTGGGGCGCCCCCACGACTCGCAATCTCCGACGGTTCAACGACGATAACGCCGTCAAATTCCAGGCCATTTGCCCCTTCTGCCGCGATCACCACGACATCAGCGGCGAGTCCCCCTTCGGGCGAGCTCTCGGGATCGGCAGCGTCGAGTCCACCGGCACGCAGTGCGTTGACAATTTCCACCACGCGCGTGGTGGTAACGATCACCGCAACGCGACCGTCACTGATCTCGCTGAGTTCCTCTCGGACCGTCGTTACGAGGCCCGCGTGAAGGTCGTCAACCGGGACGATGCGGGGCGACACGCCCACACGGCGAATCGGTTCGGGTGGTGCGAGTGTGGGCATCGCTTCACGCAACGTCGGCTGCGCGAACGTCAAAACTTCTTCGGGCGTGCGGTAACTCACGGTGAGATCGACCCGCACGGGCTCCTTGGTCACACCAATGACCCGCAGCGTCTCTTCCCACGAGGCCGACGCGGCCGCTGTGGTGGCCTGCGCCATATCGCCCACAATCGTCATCGAACCCGTATCGGTGCGGCGTGCAATGACACGTAGTTGCATTGCCGAAAGATCTTGCGCTTCGTCCACCACGATGTGGCCGTACTTGATGAACTCTGCTTCGTCGTAGTCGCGGGCAAGAACTCGAGTATTTGCCCTGCGATCACGCACCGCCGCACCACGCACGTGCTCGGGCAACATTTCGATGTCGTCCATGCTCAACTCGCTATCGACAACTTTGGATGCGGTGCGGGGCTTTTTCCGTGGACCGAGAAGTGCTCGCGCTTCGTCAATGAGAGGAAGGTCTGCTTCGGTCCACGCCACATCATCCATTGAGTCACCGCGAGGTCGCACGAGGAGGGCAATTTCGTCGTCCGTCAAGACGCCGCGACCGGCGACTCGCAAAAGTGCCTCCGCGCCGAATAGGTCACGGACCAGATCCTGACCGGTCAGTCGGGGCCAGATTCGCTGCACGCACTCTTTGAATGCGGGTAGCGCGCGAATGGCATCCTTGAGCTCATTGTCGTCGGCGAACGAAGTGAACGACGCAGGGCCAACCTTCTTTCGATACTGCTGCGCCAGAACGTGTGCGAGCTCACGGCCGACCGCGCTACGTCGAGGATTGTGTTGTCCGGGGCGACTCTTGGCACGCTCCACGATGCTCGCGGTGTCGTCGGGTTGGACGCGCAATACCGTGACGCCGAAAGGTATTTCGACTTCCTGTCGTAATGAGCGTTGACGGGTTGCCATCGCTCGCGCCAACACCCGCACCATACGCACATCACCCTTGAGCTGGGCGAGCGTGTCGCTCTCACGGCCCGTCACCGTGACGCCGCGCACCATGCGGCCAGTCGTCAACAGCGTGACTCCCGACTCGCCCAGTGAGGGTAAGACGTTGGAGATGTAGTGCATGAAGACGGGGTTCGGACCGACAACGAGAACACCGTTCTGCCGCTCGAGTTGAGTCCGGTAGGTATAGAGGAGATAGGCCGCCCGGTGAAGGGCAACGGCGGTCTTTCCCGTTCCCGGTCCACCTTGCACGAGCAGGACGCAGTTCAGTGGTGAGCGGATAATTTCGTCTTGCTCGCGTTGGATCGTGGCCACGATGTCGCCCATGCGGCCCGTGCGGGCACGACCGAGTGCCGCAAGTAACGCAGCCGGCCCACCCACGGTGAGCGAACCTTCTACGTAGCCCTCGTCGGTCTCCACGAGCTCGCCAGACACCGAATCGATCTCGCCACCGAGATACTCATCTTCAACTGACACGACCCGTCGCGACCGAATTGAAACGTGGCGGCGACGGTGCACATCGAAGTTCTCGACGGCGGTGGCACGATAAAACGCTTCCGCGACGGGTGCGCGCCAGTCGACAATCAACTGATTTTGATCTTCGTCACTGATGGAAAGACGTCCGAGACGAAATGGGCGATCACCGCGATTCGCTTCGGGGAGAAAGTCGAGTCGACCGAAGTAGAGCGCTGTTTCGCCCACCTGGAGATCTTCGATTCGCCGCATGAACGTTTCCATGGAAGCCTCTCGGACTTCCATGTCCCCCGGTCCCCCTTCGAGGGGAACGGCAAAACGCTTGCGGTTCGTCTCCGCCTCTTCCAAGAGTCGCGAGTGAGCCGCGTAGGCCTCTTCGAGAAACTGTTGCTCTTCGGCAATCTCGCGCTCGTGCATGGGCCTCCTTCGGCACCAATACCCCACTTTGGGGGTGAACCATCTTAGGTTCCCGAAGGATTCCTGATTCTGGGTCCGACCCCTACGATGAACAGGCATATCGGAGGACCTGGTGACTGAGCCCAATTTCATTCGAGCCTGTCGGGGCGAGGCGGTCGACCACGTACCCGTCTGGTTCATGCGACAGGCGGGCCGTTCTCTCCCGGAATACCGCGCCCTCCGGGGGTCGGGGTCGATCCTCGACGCCATCGCCAATCCCGACCTGGCCTGCGAAATTACCTTGCAGCCCGTGCGTCGCTACGGAGTCGATGCGGCCATTCTTTTCTCCGACATCGTCGTGCCCCTCGAGGCCATTGGGTTCGGTGTCGACGTGGTACCCGGTCGGGGCCCGGTGGTGGCGAGCCCCTTTCGGACCGTGAAGGACTTGGATCGACTTCGTCCGTTGACCGCGAACGACATTGCCCACGTCACGGGAACGGTCGATCGGGTCGTCGCGGAACTCGCAGCCACCGACACGCCACTCATCGGATTCGCGGGTGCTCCCTTTACCGTGGCGAGTTACCTCGTCGAGGGTGCTCCGACGCGCACCTTCGGCGTCATCAAAGGATTGATGCACTCCGATCCCGTGCTGTTCGACGCGCTCATGGACGCGCTGGTGCCGATCACGGTGGAGTTTCTCCGCGCGCAGGTTCGACATGGCGCACGGGCCCTTCAACTCTTCGACTCCTGGGCGGGCGCTCTCACGCGAGATGAGTATCAGCGCTTTGCTCTACCCGCGACGAAGCGAGTCTTCGAAGGAGTTGCCGACCTAGGGGTCCCGACCATTCTCTTTGGCGTCGGCACCGGCGAGATTCTTGATCTCATGGCGACCGCTGGGAGTTCAGTGATGGGAATCGACTGGCACGTCGATCTTGACGACGGCCGACGGCGAGTCGGCGGGGGTCCCGTCCAGGGCAACCTCGACCCGGCCCGATGTCTCTCGGGTCCCGACATTGCCCGTGAGGCTGCCCGTGAGGTTCTTCGTCGCGCGGGAACGGCACCAGGGCACATCTTCAACTTGGGCCACGGCGTCCTTCCCGAAACCGATCCCACAGTTCTCGAAGCGGTCGTGGCCCTCGTGCACGCCGAAGGTCGGGCCGGCGTTCGATGATGCGAACGGGCGTTCTCGTGATGGCGTACGGCACGCCATCCTCACCGGAGGCAATTGAGGCGTACTACACCAGAATTCGCCACGGGCGACCGCCCACGCCCGAACTGCTCGACGATCTGACCCGCCGGTACCAGGCCATCGGGGGTATTTCCCCCCTTCGTGAGCGAACGGATGCGCAAGTCGAAGGGATTCGACGAGAACTCGAAGTACTCGCACCGGGACGATTTGATGTGCGATTTGGCTCAAAGTACGAGCCTCCACTGCTCGAGGAGCCCGCGAGCTCCTTTCGCCGCGACGGCCTGACCCACGTCATCGGTCTCGTTCTCGCACCCCACTCATCATCGATGTCGACCGATCAGTACATGGCGCGCGCCGCGGCCGAGCTCGAGGGTGTCACCTTTACGCCCATCACGCAGTGGTGGGACGTTCCGGGCTTTAGTGAACTCATCGCTCGCAGGGTGCAAGAGGCCCTCGTGACGATCCCGGAAGAACGCCGTGAGGACGCACTCGTTCTCTTTAGCGCCCACTCTCTACCGGAAAGAATTCTCGCCCAGGGCGACACCTACCCCGATCAACTGCGACAGTCGGCGGAAGATGTTGCGCGGGTCGCGGGCATTACGCACATGGATATTGCGTGGCAGTCCGCGGGGCGAACGCCGGAGCCGTGGATTGGACCCGACATCTTGGACGTCGTGCGCGCGAAGGCCGCGGCGGGAGTCACTGACATCGTCTCGTGCCCCATTGGTTTTGTCTCCGACCACCTCGAAGTCCTCTACGACATTGACATCGAAACACAAGCAGTGGCGCGCGAAGTTGGGGTGAATCTGGTGAGAACGGCGTCGCTCAACGACGACCCGGACTTCATGGGCCTACTCGCTCGCGTCGTACTTTCTCGGGCATGACCACGCAGTCCGTCGTCATCGTCGGCGGCGGTATTGCCGGACTTGCGGCCGCGTTCGAACTCACGGAATCGGCACCGGAAATTCACGTCACCGTTCTTGAGGCGTCGGGAGTTGTCGGAGGGGCTCTTCAGACGTCGGTTCTCGATGGACGGACGGTCGACCTCGGCGCCGACGGATTTCTCGCCACTCGGGACGAGGCGCTCACGTTGGTTCGCGACGCCGGATGGAGTGACGACCTCGTGCCGATTGGTGCGTCGGGCGCGTGGATCTACCTTCGACACGGCCTCGAAGTTCTTCCCACGGGCCTCGTTCTTGGAGTACCCACGCGATGGTCGCAACTGCGACAGCTGCGTGGACTGTCACGACGTGCCCGATGGGGTTTTCTCCGTGACCGTTTCTTTCCGCGTCGTCTTTCGATCGGCGACGACGCATCGATCGGCGAGATACTGCGTGGCAAGTTCGGACGGGCGTTAGTCGACGAACTCATCGAGCCGATGATCGGTGGCATTCAGGCGGGGCGCGTCGATGACCTGAGCGCGGCCACCGTGTTCCCCGCACTCCACGCCGCCGCTCGGCGAGGTGGTTCACTACAGCGGGCCCTGCGTCCCACGCCGTCCGCTACTCCGACGCCTCCGGCACCACTTTTTTATTCACTTCGCGACGGACTCGGATCACTGCCCCGGCGACTCGACACCCTCCTGCGTTCTCGTGGCGTCGACATTCGAACCGAACATCACGTCACGGGTCTCACCCGCGGCACCACGCGGCGCTGGGCGGTCGCCACCGCCAACACCATCACTGAGGCCGACGCGGTGATCATGACGACACCCGCATTCGTCACCGGCGAACTACTCGGTCATCTCGAACCCGCACTCCGCGAGCTCACCTCGATCCCTCGGGCTACCACGGCCATGGTGACGTTTGTGGTCAACCGCGATGCGGTGCCCTTGCCCTCTCGGGGAACTGGCTTTCTAGTGCCGTTACATACGCCATTTCGTGATGGTGAATCGATGGTGATTACCGCCGGGACGATGCTGGACCGCAAGTGGACGTACCTCTCCGACAACGAGACGGCCGTGGTTCGCATACACGTCGGGCGTAGTGACGACAATCGGGCCGCGATACTTTCTGATGAGGCCCTCGTGGAGCGTGTGCGTGAGGAGTTGGCGGTGATTTTCGGTTCGTGGCCCGCGACACCCGACGTCATCGTGCAACGATGGCCCGCCGCGCTCCCGCAGTATCTCGTTGGTCACGCCGATCTCGTGCGACGAGCCCACGACGCCGCCGAAAAGCACTACATCTGGCTCGCCGGAATGGCGTACGACGGTGTCGGGGTTCCCGCGACGATCGGCTCGGGGCGACGGGCCGGTCGAACTGTCGCCGCCACGTTGTCGTAAAGAACGTTGCCTTAGAGGTAGTAGCCCGAGTGAATGTAGATGCACGGTACGCCTTCGCGCACGTACATCGCGTGATTCTTCGGGTCATCATCTAACGCGAGGCGAAGATCGAACCCGTAGAGCCGCAGCTCGTGCACGACGCCACGTTTGAAGTAGTCGACGCCGGAGTAGTCGCCATACTCGCGCATGATTAACAGGTCCCACCGCACTTTGTACCGTTCGAGCCAACCCATGGTGTGCGGTGCCACTCGCCGGGGACGGCCCGTGAGAAGAACAACGGTCAGTGAATCATCGAGGAGGTCCAGTAGCCGATCAATCTCTTCGATAACGGGATCGTCACCACACGCTTCAAAGAAGCTCCGCCAATCGCCGTAATCGAGATAGTGCTGTCGGCCCGCGGCGTCCGCGAGGACACCGTCGATATCGAAGATGACCGCAGGACCCGGCGGCACGAGCTCGTCGCGCCAGATCCAGTTATCGGGGGTTCCCTCCCGAATCTCCACGTCGCCTCCGTCAATGCCGATCTATAACTCTGCGAGACTAGAGGACATGGGTGGTGAGGTTGCCGAATACGACATCCCCCGAGGACAGCGAGTTCTCATCTTCTCTGACGTCTACCCCGACGATCCCGACACTCTGGGCGGCGTCGCCTCGATTCTCGACGATATCGACGAGCCCGTAACCGTCGTATGCAGTGGCCGCATGGCCTCGACGCGCAGCGACTGGTCGTCGCCACATCCGGCCGTGCGACGGCTCGTCACGGCGTTACGGAACGTTCAGTCACGGCCACAGAGCCGCGTCATCTTCGTCGCCCCATCGTTGGAGGCGTCCTACTCCGACGACGTACCCGTCACTCGTGTCGCTCGCCTTCGAGTCGCGACGGCGACCGGTATGGAGTGTCTTGACGTCACCAGCGCCGACGATGTTGCATCGCGATCCGCCGGACACCTTGATGACCCCCGCGCGAGTGAACGATGGGAGACCAATCACCAGACCTTCTACCGACGGCTTAAGTGGCTCGCGTGGGCGCCCATCGCCCTCAACGTCGCCTTGGTGGCGTCGTCACTCGCCGTGGGAGTCATTGACCTCATCGACCCTCGGGGTTCGGAGTGGTTCAAGGGAGCACCACACTTCACTTCTTTTGGTGTGGCGTCTCTCGCCCTGTTGGTTGCCGCCATCGTGGAGGGAATCACCATTTCCGCAGCGGGGCTGTGGGGTCGTCGTCGCCTCGGGGGACGAGCGACGGCGACGAGCGAAGAGATTCTTGATCAACTCCACGTCGACGGACTCTCCGCCGTTGCAGCTGCCAGCCAGCGATTGAGCCACGCGCGAGGACTGATTGTGGGCGGCGCGGCGCGACCAGTGCTCGTCCCCCTCGAGCAGGGCTTCTGCGCGTCGCCGGGACCCGCTCGCACGGTGTACGTCGAACGCTACGGACGATTTGGATTCCCGAGTGTCTTTCAACGGGTGCGCAGAACCACTTTCATTGAGGTGCAGACGGGTCCCGCATTTTCCGTGCGACTCGTCGCGGGTGGGGTTCGACTTCCCTTTACAACACTGCTGGAGCGCTTCGTCGCGGGCGACCCCGTTCTCGAGAGTCCGCCCCAGGAGCCCGCGGCCATTGCCACGTGGCCCCA
>JAGWWX010000081.1 GCA_018970215.1 Acidobacteriota bacterium
CATCGTGCCCTCGTGATGGGAATTTTGAACAGAACCAAAGATTCATTTTTTGCTCCGGCCGCGACGTTTGACCTCGATCAATTTCTCTTTCGGGCTGACGAGTTAGTGCGCGACGGCGCCGACCTGCTCGACGTGGGCGGAGTCAAGGCGGGGCCAGGGGACGAGGTCAGCGAAACAGAAGAGTTGGAGCGCGTCGTGCCGGCCATTGAAGAACTTCGTCGTCGCTTCGACGTGCCACTGTCGATCGACACGTGGCGCGCAAGCGTCGCTCAGGCGTGTTTTGAACATGGCGCGGTCGTGGGTAATGACATCAGTGGTTTCGCGGATCCCGACTACCTTCCCGTGGCGGCGGCGGCGGGCGCCACGGTGGTCGCGACACATATTCGCCTTCGCCCGCGAGTGGCCGATCCCACTCCGCAGTATGACGACCTCGTCGGCACCGTGCGGGAGTTTCTCATCGACCGGCGCGACCGCGCACGGTCGGCGGGAGTGTCCGACGATCGGATCATTCTGGATGCGGGGTTTGACTTGGGAAAGACGGCGGCCCAGAGCTTGGAGCTCCTCCGACATTCAGCCGAACTCGCCGAACTTGGATCGCCTCTCCTCCTATCCGCATCGAATAAGACCTTTCTCGGGGTCATGTTCGACCTGCCGGTAACGGAGCGTCGCGAGCCCACCCTCGCCGCCTCGGCACTCGGTATCACGGCCGGGGGACGGGTCCTGCGCGTTCACGATGTTCGTGGCACGGTGCGTGTGCGCGATGCACTGGCCCGCCTATCGGAGACCCGCTATGGCTGAGAGTGTCATTGCCCTGGTCGGTTCGAATGAAGTCATCGTGAACGATGAAACCCGGACGCTGGTGAACGAACTCCTCGGTGGCAATGAACCCGGGATGGCACTCGAAGAGTTCACCGTCAACGATGACACGAGTACCGCCGACGAACGGGACACGTTTCTCCAACGCGTGATCAATGCGCTGAACACGCCGCCCTTCATTGTGGATCGACGAGTGGTCGTTGTCCGCAATGCCTACGCCCTCACGAAGGCCGCCACGGCGTCGCTCGAGCAGTGGTGTGCGTCACCAACCCCTGGCGTCACTCTGTTGCTTTCGGGCGCGGCGAGTAAGCCACCGGCACTGACCAAGTTGGCGGACCGAGTGGTCGACGTCTCCGTCGGGTACAACAAAGAAGAGGCGTACCTTCGCGGAAAGTTCAAGGAGTATCGCGTCAACGTCGAGCCTGCGGTCGTCAAGCTCGTCCTTGAGCGCATCGGCGAAGAAGTGGAGCGAGTGGACGCGCTGGCGCGAACTCTGCACGCGGTCTACGACAGCCAGACGGTGTCCGTTGCCGACGTCGAACCGTACCTGGGCGAGATGGGCAATGTTCCCGAATGGGACCTCACGGATGCGGTCGACCGAGGACGTCTCACCGAGGCCCTGACGACAATGAGAAGGATGGTGGAGTCAGAGGGTCGCGTGCCGATTCAGATCATCGGAATCTTTCAGCGCCACTACATCCGGTTATCTCAACTCGTGAACTCCGGTGCCGTGACAACCAAGTCCGTGATGTCGTTATTGGGTATGAAGGAATACCCCGCAAAAAAACTGCTCGCCACCTATAACGCGCTGGGTTCAGACCGCGTCGCCCACGCCTTGCACCTTGTGGCACAAGCGGACGTTGATCTCAAAGGTGCCACCGCGCTCGACGCCGACGTCGTTTTGGAAATATTGACGGCTCGACTCGCACGTTTGAGTGCGAGCGGTCGAAACTAGTTCGACTTCAGTTGGTTCAGGCGCTTCATCAATCCGCTCTTGCGGTTGGCCGCCTGGTTCTTGTGAATGACGCCCTTGGAGGCGGCGCTGTCGAGACGCTTGATGGCGAGGCGCAGTGATTCGGCCTCCGACTCGGTACCCGCAGCGGTCACCGCGTTCTTCACGCGCGTGCGGATCTCAGACTTCACAGCCTTGTTGCGCTGACGAGCGAGCTCGTTGGTGCGTATGCGCTTGATTTGGCTCTTGATATTCGCCACAAAAAACCTCGAAATAACGTCGTGCCGGATTTCCGGCGGGCTGAGAAATGCTAGCAGTTCTTTCGATTCAGTCCAAAAGAGTGTGACAGCGCCGGTAGCCTGAGGATGCTGTGGCCACCCCGTCTTCCCCACTCGATCAGTCGAAAATCCGTAATTTCTCCATCATTGCGCATATCGACCACGGTAAGTCGACCCTCTCTGACCGGATACTGGAGATAACCAAAGCCGTTGAGGCGCGCAATATGCGCGCGCAGTACCTCGACTCCATGGACATTGAACGCGAACGCGGGATCACGATCAAGGCGCAGAACGTACGGGTCGACTACGCGGGACACGTTCTCCACCTCATCGACACGCCGGGCCATGTCGACTTTGGGTACGAAGTGTCGCGATCACTCGCCGCGTGTGAAGGCGCCGTACTACTCGTTGACGCCAGCCAAGGCATTCAAGCCCAAACCCTCGCCAACTGCTACCAGGCCATCGAGAACAATCTCGAGATTGTCGCAGTGTTGAACAAGATCGATCTTCCAGCGGCCGATCCCGACCGATGTCGTGAGGAGCTCGACCGCGTGTTGGGTATTCGCCCCCACGAAGTTCTCACCATCTCCGCGAAGACCGGCGAGGGCGTTCCCGAGTTGCTCAACGCCATTATCGAACGCATCCCCGCACCGAACGGCGACGCCGACGCTCCGCTGCGTGGTCTCATCTTCGATTCGCACTTCGATCAGTACCGAGGAGTTGTGAGCTCGATTCGGATTGTTGACGGCACCTTGCGTGCGAATCAAAAGATTCGCCTGATGCAGGCCGGACTCGTGTACGACGTGGAAGAGATTGGCAAGCGCACACCCAGCACGGTCGCCCTTGATGTTCTCGGTCCCGGTGAGGTGGGGTATCTCATCGCCGGAATTAAGGAGGTGGGTTCGGCGAAGTCTGGTGAAACCGTGACCGATGCCGCCAAACCTGCGTCCGAACCCCTTGCCGGTTATCACGACGCGAAGCCGATGGTGTTCTGCGGAATCTATCCAATCGACGGCGACGAACTTCCCGACCTACGTGATGCACTCGACAAGCTCAAGCTCAATGATGCGAGTATTACCTTTGAACCTGAGTCGTCGCACGCCCTCGGGTTCGGTTTCCGATGCGGATTTCTCGGCCTGTTGCACATGGAAATCGTGCGTGAGCGTCTCGAGCGCGAGTTCAATCTCTCGCTCATCGCGACGGCCCCGTCCGTGGTCTATCGCGCCTACCTGACGGATGGGACGGTGCGGGACGTGGATAACCCCACCGAGATGCCGGAAGTCAGTCGCATCGACCACGTTGACGAACCCATGCTCGATATCTCCATCCTCACACCGGCCGACTATCTCGGTCCCGTGATGGATCTCTGTCAGAGTCGCCGTGGCGAAATGACCAAAATGGAGTATCTCTCAACGGAACGAGTGGAGATTCGATATCGCTTGCCGTTGGCGGAGGTGGTCATTGACTTCTTTGACGCCCTGAAGTCGCGCACGAAGGGTTACGCTTCGCTGGACTACGAACCGTCGGGCTACGTGACGTCACAGTTGGTGCGAGTCGATCTCTTGATCAACCACCAGCCGGTCGACGCTTTCTCAACAATCGTCCACCGCAGCAATGCGGACTACTACGGACGGAAAATGGCCGAACGCCTGAAGGAACTTATTCCCCGGCAGATGTTCGACGTGCCCATCCAAGCGGCGATTGGTGGCCGCATCATCGCTCGCGAGACGGTGAAGGCGATTCGCAAGGACGTACTCGCCAAGTGCTACGGGGGCGACATCACGCGAAAGCGCAAGCTGCTCGAAAAGCAAAAAGAGGGTAAGAAGCGGATGAAGAACATCGGTCGTGTGGAGATTCCGCAAGAGGCCTTTGTCGCCGCCCTCAAGCTCGAGGATTAGAGGGCTCGCCACGCTCG
>JAGWWX010000082.1 GCA_018970215.1 Acidobacteriota bacterium
CGGTGCTGCTGATCGCGACCGCGTGGGCTATCTGGCGCCGCCGAGTCATCCTGATTCTCTTCGCGATTTCCTCAGCGGTCTTTTTTCTGGCGGATGCGTGGTTTGATCTCACGACTGCTCGAGGTGGCGATCTCACGCAGAGTGTGATCGCCGCCGGACTTATTGAAGTGCCCGCCGCTGTCGCCCTTCTTCTCGTCGCGCGCCGTGCGGTCCAAGTCATCGCCAACGAGTGGTGGCGCACGGTCACGGGCAACGATGCACCACCGCCTTCACGCCTCACTCTCCACGCCCTCGCCGATTCGGTCACGTCCTCGCGATCACACCCATGACCGAGTCCGCCGACGTCGTCATCGTGGGTGCGGGCCTCGCGGGTCTCCGCGCCGCCCAGGTGCTAGAGGAGGCCGGTCGTGAGGTGGTTCTTCTGGAGCGTTCGCCACGCGTGGGTGGCCGCGTCGCGACGCGACACGTCGACGGCTTCACCATCGACGAAGGATTTCAGCTCCTCAACCCCTCCTACCCCGAACTCCGCGCGACGGGAGTACTGGACGAGTTGTCGCTGTGTCCACTCCCGGCGAGCATCGTGGTGCGGCGCGACGGACGCGACCGAGTGCTCGCGTTGCCGTATCGCGATGCAGTGGGCTCCCTCGCGGGCGCCCTGCACGGTGCCGTTCCGTGGCGCGATCTCGCGCCGCTCCTTCGCCTCGGACTCAAGGTCTCACGTGGTGCGACGCCACGCTTCTTACGCGAAGTGGACTGTTCGACGCGCGAGGGGTGGGCGTCGTCGGGAGTTTCGGACGACACGGTCGCATCGATTCTGCAACCCTTTCTGCAGGGCGTGCTCCTCGAACGAGAGTTCACCACCTCGTGGCAGTTCACCCAGTTGGCGTTACGGAGCTTTCTCCGCGGAGTGCCCGCGGTCCCGCGACAGGGCATGGCGGCGTTGCCCGCGGCACTGCGCCGACGCTTGTCGCGGACACACGTGCGACTCGCCGAAGAGGTGACGTCCGTGGAACCAACTCGCGTGACAACGACGCTCGGTGAGTATCGAGCCCGCCACGTCATTGTGGCGACTAACGACGCCCCCGTGTCGAGTGAGTGGCGCAGTGTGACGACCTGGTGGTTCGCGTGTCCGCCGATCAGTGATGGTCGACTGCGGGTCGACGCCGATTCATCGCTCCTCGCGAACGCGGTTGCTCTTTCGGCCTCGGCTCCGAGCTACGCCCCACCCGCGGCGGGCCTCGTGGCGGCGTCGGTCCTTGGGCCTTTTGACGCGACACAGCGCGACGCGGTGCGCGAGGAAGTAGCGCGTCGTTTCGACCTCACTACCTCGGAGGTCAGCGACATCGTGGCAACACCTATTCCTCGCGCACTACCCGTGGTGACACGTCGACCGCGGGGCGGCGCTCAGTGGCGCGACGGGCTTCTCGTGGCGGGTGACGCCACGTCCACCCCGTCGATTCAAGGCGCACTCGTGAGTGGCCGCCACGCGGCCGCCGCGATTCTTCAGGGCTAAAGCGTGAGGTCCTCGAGCGCCAAGAGTCCACGCTTTATGTCGAGTCCTCCGGCGTAGCCACCGAGACCCCCACTCGCGACGACCCGGTGACAGGGAATCACCACGGGAAAGGGATTTTTGGCGTTCGTCGATCCGACGGCACGATAGGCCCGGGGGTGGCCCACAGCTTCGGCCAGGTCGCGGTAGGTGACGGTCGTCCCGAATGGGACGCCCGCTAGTTGCGTCCACACGCGCGTCTGGAACTCGGTGCCGCTCACGTGAAGGTCGAGTTCGAAGGTCGTTCGTCGCCCCGCGAAGTACTGCTCGAGCTGTCGAGCGGCGGCGCGTACGAGAGGACTCGGTGCACCGTGGGCGCGACGTCGTGCACCGGGAAGGTGGATAGTGGTCAGTCCGTCGTGATCACCCTCCACGATCCACGTTCCCCACGGGCTCGACACACCGAGTGAAGCGAGGGGAGAGGTCATGCTGACAGCATCGCAGATGTTCCGACTCGCCGGGAACGGGGTTACCGGCTGGTAGACAGGAACTATGAAGATTGCGATACAAAGAGAGTCGCGCGAGGGCGAGACCCGGGTGGCCCTGACCCCCGAAGCCGTAGCGGCTCTCGTGCGAGACGGGTGGGAAGTTCACGTGCAAACGGGCGCGGGGACGGCGTCTCACTTCACCGACGAGAACTATCGCACCGCCGGTGCCACGGTGGCTGATCGGGTGTCGGGCGATGTGACTTTTCGCGTGAACCCACCCACGCTGGCCGAAGCGGCCGAGGTCCCCGAGGGATCGTTGCACCTATCGTTCCTCTCACCGCTGTTGGCGACCGACGTCGTCACAGTGCTCAACGACCGCCGCGTCACGATTGTGTCGTTTGATCTCGTTCCCCGTATTTCGCGCGCGCAGTACATGGATGCACTCTCGAGTCAAGCCACCGTGTCGGGCTACCGCGCCGCGTTAGCCGGTGCGGAGTACTTCGACCGTTTCTTCCCCCTGCTGACGACCGCCGCGGGAACGATTCGTCCCGCCAAGGTTCTCGTGATGGGCGTGGGCGTTGCGGGACTTCAGGCGATCTCGACGGCCCGACGTCTCGGGGCCAAAGTTCGTGCGTACGACGTGCGCAGTGCCGCCAAGGAAGAGGCCGAATCGGCCGGCGCAACGTTCGTGAAGTTGAGCGTCACGGCCGACGCAGCCGGGGGATACGCCCGTGAACTGACCGACGAGGAGCGGGCCCAACAACAGGCCGAACTGCTCAGCGAAGTAGCGAATGCCGACATCGTCATCACCACTGCGGCCGTACCCGGTCGTAAGTCTCCAATTCTCGTGACGACCGCCATGGTGGAAGCGATGGGCGAGGGATCCATCATCATCGACATGGCGGCCGACGGTGGCGGTAACTGCGAGCTCACCAGAGTGGGGGAAGTGGTGGCGCACCACGGTGTACGGATTGTCGGAATGAAGAATCCTCCGTCGGAGATGGGCGCGTCGGCGAGCTTCATGTACGCCAACAACGTTCTCAAGCTCTTCGGACTCTTCGGAGCGAAGGGAACGGTACAGCCCGATTGGTCCGACGAAGTCGTCGTTGGCTCCACCGTGGCGACCAACGGTCAGATCAACCACGCACCCACGGCTCAGGCCCTTGGTGTAGCCCACCAGCCCATCGTGGCTCCGGCGAAGGAGAGTGAGTAAATGGGTAACGCCCTGCTGCAGTACACCACGGTGTTGGTGCTCAGCATCTTTGTCGGCATTGAGATTGTCGCCAAGGTGCCGAGTATTTTGCACACGCCCCTGATGTCGGGTTCAAACGCCATCCACGGAGTCATCCTCGTGGGATCGATGTTGATTCTCGGCGAAGCCACGACGCCGCTGGAGACGATCCTCGGATTTTTGGCCGTGATTTTGGCGACACTCAACGTGGTCGGTGGCTTCGTGGTGACCGATCGCATGTTGGAGATGTTTAAGGCGAAGCCCGCACCCAAGCCCACCAGTGAAGAGAGTCAATCATGAGTCGCACCACCTTGATCGACCTTCTCTACCTCGTCGCCGCGACGACGTTTCTTCTCGCACTAAAGGGCCTCGGTTCACCGAAGCGGGCCCGACTCGGCAACGTCGTGGCCGCGGTGGGTATGGCCATCGCCGTCGGCGCCACGTTCTTTCACCAGGGGGCCGACGGGCAGGGTCTCGCTCACGTCAACCTCATCGTGCTCGGCATGGTGATCGGCACCATCGTGGCCGTGCCGGCCGCTCGCTTCGTCCAGATGACGGCCATGCCCCAGCTCGTCGCCATCTTTAACGGTGTCGGAGGTGGTGCGGCGGCTCTCGTATCCATCACGGAGTTCATTCACATCAAGAACGATCGACCCGCGACGTACGTCACTCTCGA
>JAGWWX010000083.1 GCA_018970215.1 Acidobacteriota bacterium
TACTACGGATTTTGGGGCGTGAACTGGAACGCCCTCTCCGCCCTCATCGTCGGGATGTCCCTCGCGGTCGCGGCGTACGCCAAGCCCTTTGGTGCCGTGGGCTTTCCCCCGAAGTGGATGTCACCTATTACTGGAGCCTTTGGTTGGTACGACGAGGGGTCGATGTTTGGCGGACTCGCTGACTTCTCTATCCCCCTCGGATTCGTCGCCGCCGCCCTCGTGTACTACGTCCTCGATCGCGACGCGGGCTACATCGCCCATCAAGAGTCCGGGCGACCGCAGCACATCGTCACGACGCGCACGCCGTACATTGCGACGGGGCTTGCCTCCCTTTGGACTCTCGTGACCACCCTGGTGGCCCCGAGCACCACGAGCTCACTCGTGGTGCTTGCCGTCGGAGTTACCGTCACCGGTGTGGTGGCGCGTGCCGGTCGTCAGACGAACGCGGGGCGCGACGTCATCTCCACCGTCGGTATCGTCACTCTCTGTGTGACGGGCGCACTGGTGAGCTACCACCGGACCGGTACGTGGTGGATTGCCCCCCTTCTCCTCGCCGTGATGATGCTGATATCGCGGTGGTGCGTACCTTCGACAAAGACTCGTCCGTCGACGGCGAATGCGACAGACTGACACCATGACACGACCACCACTCGACCGCGATCTCGCCCGCCGCATGTTGGCGACGGCCTACGACGAAGCCCGTCAGGGTCTCAGCGAAGGTGGCATCCCCATCGGGGCGGCCCTCTTTCACCGTGACGGCACCCTCCTCGGGTCGGGTCACAATCGCCGCGTGCAAGAAGATGACGCCTCGGTTCACGCGGAGACGGACGCCTTTCGCAAGGCGGGACGCCGTCGGGACTACCCGGACTGCGTCATGGTCACGACCCTGTCACCGTGTTGGTACTGCTCGGGTCTCGTGCGTCAGTTCAATATCGGCACCGTCGTGATTGGCGAATCAGAAAACTTTCACGGCGGCCACGACTGGCTCGACGAACTCGGCGTGGAAGTGATTGTTCTCGACGACCCCGCCTGCACCGAGATTCTCAAGACCTTTATTCACGAGCACCCGGAACTCTGGCACGAAGACATCGGTCTCTAACGTCGAACCGGTAGTCCAAAGAGTCGGTCGCCGGCGTCGCCAAGTCCCGGAACGATATAGCCCACATCATTGAGAACGGGGTCGAGCGCGGCCGCCACGAGTCTGACGTCGGGGTGACGTTCGTGCACGGCGTCGACGCCCGGGACGGAGGCGATGAGCACGAGGGCGGTGATATCCGTCGCACCGCGAGCCTTGATGATTTCCAGAACCGCGTTGAGCGATCCACCCGTGGCGAGCATTGGATCGGTGATCACGACGGACGTGTCGGCGAGGTCGTCGGGAAGACCATCGAGATAGATGTCGGGTTGCAACGTCTCTTCGTTGCGACGTAGACCCATCAAACAGACGCGATGGCGAGGCAGCACCGCTTGCACCGCGGGACTCATTCCCAAACCGGCGCGCAAAATTGGGACGATGACGTATTCACGTTCGACCCGCACCGCGGGAGCGTTCTTCATCACCGGCGTATCGACCGTTGTCGCTCGAAAGGGAACGGTGCGAAAGGCCTCGTAGGCCAAGAACCGGGTGATCTCACCGGCGAGACGAAGAAAGTCACTGTTCGCCGTGCGTTCGTCTCGGAGCTGACGAACGGCGTCGGCGATGAGGGGATGGTCAACGACGAGAAGTTCAGGCACGTCGCCACGATACGCCGAGACCACGCGAAAGGGCAGAATTAGTTTTTTCACACCCCGCTACGCTGACTCAATGCCGTCGTCTCGCGTGGAACCAGCGTTTCACGCGAGTTCCCCGAGCCCCCACTTCGAGCGCGTGGGCGAATCGGCCCGATTTCCCGGTCCCCGCGCGGAGATCTCTCGCGACCGGAGCCTCTCATGGTGGCGTCGGATTCTCCCGGTCATGCAGAGCCATCGGTGGACATTTCTCGGTGCCATTGGCTTTAGTTTCGTGAGCCTGATCTTCCAAACCGTGGTGCCGAAGATCCTCATGAACGCCATCAACACCATTACCGGTGGTGACGAAGCAGCGATCCAGCCGATTGTGATCAGCGTGCTCATCATTGGCGTACTCGCGGGCGTCACGAGCTATCTCTCTCGACGTTTTCTCTTCACCACCGCCTACAACGTCGAGTCCGATCTTCGCAATCTGATGTACGAGCACCTGACGTGGCTCTCGTTCTCCTTCTACGATCGCGTCCAGTCGGGACAGTTAATCTCTCGCGCCAATAGCGACATCCGCTCGGTGCAGATGTACTTCACCTTCGCGCCCCAGATCATCGTCCAGGCGTCAATCGGCGTCGTCGCCTTCGGATTCATGTTGTCCATCAACGCGGCACTGGCACTCGTCGCCATGATCACCATGCCGATTCTCTACATCGTGGGCGTCAAGATGCGCCAAGTGATGTTCCCCATCTCGTGGATCATCCAAGCTCGGCTCGCGGACGTCGCCAGCATTGTCGACGAAAACGTGAACGGCGTGCGCGTCGTGAAATCCTTCGCCCAGGAGGCCGCGGAAGTCAACCGACTCGCCGACGCCGCCGAGCGAGTCGCGTGGGCCTACACCAAAGATGCCGACATTCGTGGACAGTGGGCGCCGTGGGTCCAGAACCTCCCCCAGCTCGGCCTCGCCCTCGTGCTGCTCTCTGGTGGGTGGCTCGTTATCCACGGGCACACTCCCGTCGGCACCATTGTGGCCTTCAACGCGTACCTCTTGATGCTGCAAGCACCCTTCATGATGATGGGTCAGCTCGTCATGATGGGCCAGCGGGCTCGAGCGAGCGCCGAGCGAATCTTCGAAATCCTCGACGAACAGCCCGAGATCACTGAACGCCCGGGGGCCGTCGATCTCCTCGACGTTCGCGGCGCGATGGAGTTCAATCACGTTCGTTTCGGCTACGGCGACGGTCCCGACATCCTTCGTGACTTTCACGCCACCGTGCAACCCGGTGAGTCGGTCGCCATCGTCGGGCGCACCGGATCGGGCAAGTCCACGGTCGCTCGACTCGTCGCTCGCTTCTACGACGTCCGCGACGGCGCTATTCGAATCGATGGTCACGATGTACGTGACGTCACTCTTCCCAGTCTGCGAGCGACGGTGGGGCTCGTCCTCGATGAGCCTTTCCTCTTTTCCGTCTCCATTCGTGACAACATCGCCTACGGTCGAGCCGACGCTGACCTGGCCGACATCGTGGCGGCCGCGCGCGCGGCGAACGCCCACGAGTTCATCTCCGAACTCCCCCAGGGCTACGACACCGTGGTCGGCGAACGCGGCTACACGTTGTCGGGCGGACAGCGCCAGCGCATCGCGATTGCACGAACCCTCCTCGTGAATCCGCCCGTTTTGATTCTCGACGACGCCACGAGCGCGATCGACGTACACGTCGAGGCCGAAATTCACGCAGCGCTCGAGACTCTGCTCGAACACCGCACGACCGTCGTTATTGCACACCGAATTTCGACGATCGCCCTGGCCGACCGAGTGATTTTGTTGGAGGAGGGTTGCGTGGTTGCCGAAGGTACCCACGAAGAACTGCTGACAAACGTGCCGCTCTATAACGAAGTCCTGGCACAAACCGTGGAGGCCGACTAGTGGCGTGGGGTGGCGGCTGGGGTGGCGGACCGGGCATGGGTGGTGGCGGACACGGCCATCCTGGTGCCACGGGGACGACGGGTCTGCCGTTCGGTGGAATTCCTCAAGAGTTGATGGACGGCGTACGCCGGATCGTGAGCGCCGAACCGACGC
>JAGWWX010000020.1 GCA_018970215.1 Acidobacteriota bacterium
GTCACCCATCCCATCGCCGTGGCGGCGATTGTCGCGGAATTGGGTATGGACGGGCCAACGGTCGCGGCGGCGCTGCTGCATGACGCCGTGGAGGATACGACGGTATCGCTGGACGATTTGCGCGATCAGTTCGGCGATGCGGTCGCCGACATCGTCGATGGCGTCACCAAGTTAGATCGCCTCAATTTCGCTACCAAAGAAGAGCAGCAGGCTGCGACGGTACGCAAGATGTTTGTCGCGATGGCGCGAGATCTCCGGGTCATCATGATCAAGTTGGCTGATCGTCTACATAACATGAGAACTCTCGCCGTCATGCCAATCAGCAAGCAACGTAGTACGGCAATGGAAACCCGCGATATCTACGCGCCGATCGCTCACCGGCTTGGCGTCCAGCGCGTCCGGTCGGAGATGGAAGATCTCTCGTTCGCGACTCTAGAACCGCGTCAGTACGCAGAGATCGAACAGATGGTGGCTGCACGTCAGCCCGAACGCGAAGCGTACATCGCCGAGGTGATGGCGGTACTGCGTGGAAAGTTAGACGAATTCGGTATTCGCGCCGAGATCAGCGGACGCCCAAAGCATCTGTGGTCGATCTACGAGAAGATGGTGGTGGAGGGTAAGGAGTTCGACTCAATCTTCGACCTGATCGGCCTTCGGGTGATTGTCGAAGAAGACCGCGAGTGTTGGAGCGCGCTCGGTGCCATCCACGCCGTGTGGCGCCCCCTCGAAGGGCGCTTTAAGGACTACATCAACTCGCCCAAGTTCAATCAGTATCAGTCGTTGCACACCACGGTTCTGGGTCCACGGGCCAAAGAGGTCGAGATTCAAATTCGAACCAAGGAGATGCACAACCGAGCGGAGAATGGTGTCGCGGCTCACTGGCGCTACAAAGAGAATCCATCGGCGAGCGAAATCGCGTGGATGCAGCGGATGGTTGAAGCTGAGCGCGAAGAGGACGGGACCGCCCTCTCGTTCCTCGAAGTCCTCAAGACGGACTTAGTTTTTGACGAAATTTACGTTTACACACCTAAGGGTCGCATCATCTCTTTGGTGAAAGGCTCGACGCCGATCGATTTTGCCTACGCGGTGCACACCGAAGTTGGTCATCGATGTGTCGGGGCGAAGGTCAATGGACGTCTCGTTCCTCTGGATACGGAACTGCAGAGTGCGGACATCGTGGAAGTGGTGACCGATAAGTCCGACGACGCAGCACCATCGCGAGACTGGCTCGCCGTGGCGGTATCGAGCCGGGCCAAGACCAAGATTCGTCAGTGGTTTCAACGTGAGCGTCGAGAAGACGCCATCGAATCGGGTCGCGATGATCTGACCAGCGCTCTCCGGCGGGCGGGACTACCCATCTCCACATCCATTGGCTCCGAGGCGATGGAGCGCGTCATCGCACAGTTGAATCTTGACGATCTTGATGCTCTTCTCGTGGCCATCGGCGAGCGGCACGTTTCAGCGACGAGCGTGGTGCAACGACTAGAGCGTGAACTATCGGGCGACTCGTCGGACCAGATCCCGACGTCCGTGCAGAAGGTTGGTCGGCTCCGCCGCGACAGTCGACGTACGGCGGGGGTGTACGTCGAAGGTCTCGACGACATGTTGATTCACCTCGCTCGCTGCTGCTCGCCGGTACCGGGCGACGCCATCATGGGTTTTGTCACGCAAGGCCGAGGAGTCTCGGTGCACCGCACTGACTGCTCCAACGCTGCCGCACTTGCGAGTCGGCTCGGAGACCGAGTAATCGATGTGGCGTGGGACGGTTCGGCGCGGGGTACCTACCGCGCAACACTCAAGATTCACGCCTTCGATCGCAGTCGTCTCTTGTTTGATGTGAGTCGAGTGGTGGCCGAGTTCCACGTCAATATCGTGGCGAGTTCGTCAACCACGTCGGCCGATCGCATCGTCAAAATGACCTTTGATGTGGAGTTTGCCGACCCCTCTCATTTGACTACTTTGATAGTGGCACTAAAGAACGTCGAAGGAGTCTTCGAGGCGTTCCGCGAACTGCCGGGGCGAAAGGGAACATCGTGAGCGACGGTCAGCTGACGTCACCTCCAGGTACCCATGACGTCCTTTCGCCCGCGTCGAGGCTGTGGGAGTTCCTGATTGGAACTTTCGCGAACGAGGCTCGGCGTTATGGTTTCGGACTCATCGTGTCGCCGATGTTTGAGGACGTGGCGGTCTTTCACCGCGGAATCGGCGAACAGTCGGACGTCGCTCGCAAGGAAATGTACACATTTACCGACCGCGGCGAGCGAACCTACGCGCTGCGCCCCGAAGGGACCGCGTCGGTTGTCCGAGCGTTTGTGCAACACAATCCAACGCCGCCGTGGAAAGCCTGGTACGCCACCCCGGCGTTCCGGTACGAACGACCACAGGCCGGTCGATATCGTCAACACCACCAGGTAGGGGTCGAAGCACTTGGATCGGATGATCCCTATATCGATTTAGAGGTGATCTCTCTCGCGTGGCGATTCTACGAAGCCATCGGACTACGTCGGATAACGCTCATGGTCAACTCCATGGGTCATGCGGAGTGTCGAGCAGAGTTTGTTGAGCTTTTGACTGCATACTTTGAGGAGAATGAGACGAGGCTGTGCGACGAACACACGAAGGTCTGGTCGACAAATCCGCTCCGAGTGCTGGACTGTAAGAAAGATTCGTGTGTGTCACTCGTGCAGGAAGGGCCGACTCTGCCCGCTTCACTGTGCGCCGAGTGCCGTGACCACTTTGCGGTCGTAACGGCAGGTCTTGACGCTCTCGAAATACCCTGGACCGCCAATCCAAACCTTGTTCGGGGGTTTGATTACTACACGCGCACCACGTTTGAGTTCGCATCTGATGCTCTGGCGAACGCCCAGAACGCCATCGGTGGTGGCGGGCGGTACGACCGACTCGCCGAGGACCTTGGGGGTTCGCCCACTCCGGGAGTGGGCTTTGGCAGCGGAATTGAACGACTGATCCTCGCGTTAGAAGCCGAGGAGTCGCCAGTGGTGAGTGCAGTTCGCGAGGCGGGCGTCTTCGCCTACGTGGTCGATACGACGGGGGGCCTAGCGGCGTTGACTCTCACGAGCTCACTTCGAGCCGCGGGTGTGTCGGTGGACCGAGCATTTGATCGGCGCTCGATGAAGTCCCAACTCAAGGCGGCGGATCGAAGTGGTGCGCGATGGGCACTCCTCATCGGTGACCAAGAGACGCACGGGGGATACGTGACTCTGCGAGACTTACGGGTCGGCGATGAAGGTGAACGCCAGTATCAAGTCCCGCGGGCCGACGTGGTCGCCCACGTCGCAGAACTGCAAAGAAAGAACAGCGAAATATGACGAACTACGAAGCGACCAGTCTTCGGGACCGACTGTGCGGATCGATTACGTCCTCGGATATTGGAAACCGACTCACGGTGTGTGGCTGGGTGGCGAAGCGGCGAGAGCACGGCGAGCACTTGGCGTTTGTCGATCTTCGCGACCGAAGCGGAATTGTGCAGGTGGTCGTGGATGGAGGCGTCGACGTCCGTTCCGAATATGTGCTTCGGGTGACGGGGACGGTGACCGCTCGGCCGGAGGGTACCGTGAACGACAAGCTGTCCACCGGTGAGATTGAGATCACTGACTGCGTTGTGGAAGTATTGTCCGCTGCGGAGCCACCACCATTCCAGCTCAACGATCGCGTCGATATCGATGAACAGATTCGTCTTCGCTATCGATACCTCGATATCCGGCGCGAACAGATGCAACGCAATCTTCGCGTCAGAGCCAAAGTCAATACGGCCCTTCGAGCAGCGATGGAGCGCCAAGGCTTCTGTGAGGTGGAAACGCCGATGCTGTGGGCTCCGACACCCGAGGGTGCACGTGAGTTTGTGGTGCCCTCTCGTTTACACCCCGGCGATTTCTACGTTCTTCCCCAAAGCCCGCAGATAGCCAAACAGCTGCTGATGGTCGGAGGCTTCGACCGCTACTACCAGATCGCTCGTTGTATGCGTGACGAGGATTTGCGAGCCGACCGTCAATTTGAGTTCACCCAGCTCGATCTCGAAGCGTCGTTCGTGACTCAGTTAGACATCATGGAGTTCGTGTCACAGGCAGTACTCGACGCCGCTGAAGCCGCCACCGGCGAGCGCCCGACCACTATCGACACCATGACGTGGGCGGAGGCCCTTGACCGGTACGGTGTCGACAAACCGGACCTCCGCTTTGGTATGACATTGCACGATCTCTCGGATGTTTTCGAGGCGAGTGAGGTAAAGGCATTCGCCGCGCCCACGGTGAAGGCGATTCGCGTACCGAATGGTTCCGAGTACTCGCGATCCCGTCTAGACCAGCTCACGGAGCGGGCAAAAGACCTGGGTGCCAAGGGACTGGCGTGGTTCCGCGTGACGGACGAGGGATTGGACTCTCCGCTCGATAGGTTTTTGTCTGACGTCGAAAGGGCGGCAGTGCGATCGGTCGATGGAGCGCAGTCGGGCGATTTAATTTTGGTCGTGGCGGACGAATACGTACAGGCCTGCAAAGTTCTCGGAGCGTTACGAGTCGATATTGGTTCACCACCGGTCTCCCAAGGCCCTCATCGCTACGTGTGGGTGACGGAGTTTCCGATGTACGAGGGGCTCGATGACGAAGGAAACCCCGTACCGGCGCATCACCCCTTTACGATGCCGCACGCTGATGACCTCGAGCTGATGGATACTGACCCGCTTGCCGTTCGTTCGCAGGCCTACGACCTCGTTTTAAATGGCTGGGAGCTGGGCAGCGGCTCCGTGCGTATCCATCGTGCCGATATTCAGGCCCGAGTCTTCGCATCGCTTGGTATTTCCGACGAAGAGGCCGAGAGTCGATTCGGTTTCCTAATGGGGGCATTTCGCTACGGTGCTCCTCCTCACGCCGGTTTTGCCTTTGGTATCGATCGACTCGTGGCGATTTTCGCCGGCGAAGAGAACATTAGAGAAGTCATTGCATTCCCGAAGACGCAGTCCGGTTCCGATCTGATGACGGGGGCACCAAAGGCAATTACGGAACGACAGATTCGCGATTTACGTATCCGCGTTTCTCCAAAGGTGTAGCGACGTCACTCTTTGATGAGAACCTGAGTTCGCAGTTGGCGCGCGTCGCGCCGCTCGCCGACGTACTCCGTCCACGCACGTTAGATGACGTCGTGGGGCAAGATCATCTGGTGGGGGAGGGTCGTCCTCTGCGGCTCATGGTGTCATCCGGCGACCTGCGCTCAATGATTCTGTGGGGGCCCGCCGGTACGGGAAAGACGACACTGGCACGTTTGATTGCTGAACAATCGTCTTTTTACTTCGTGACGCTCTCGGCGGTTTCGAGTGGCGTGAAAGATGTACGAGATGTGATTGCGGCCGCGAGAGAGCGGTTGTCCCTTCACGGACGACGAACGTGTCTTTTCATTGATGAGGTCCATCGATTCAATAAATCTCAACAGGATCTTCTTCTGCCCGTGACGGAAAATGGCGAGATCGTTCTGATTGGGGCCACGACTGAAAACCCCTACTTCGAAGTCAATGCTGCACTATTGAGTCGAACGACCCTCTGGCGACTTCATCCTCATAGCAACGACAGTTTGAGCGTTCTGATCGACCGAGGACTGGAGGCGAAGGGCGCCACGATGTCCGACGACGCCAAAAGTGCGCTTATTGCCAGTGTGAACGGTGACGGTCGAGCCGCGTTGACAACCCTTGATGTCGCGGTTCTGTTAGCTGGTACTCCTCGTCACATCGATCTCGACACTGTGACGTTGGCGAGAGACGGCCGTGTCTTGCACCAAAGTGCCGACACGCACTACGACCAAACGTCGGCTTTCATCAAGTCGATTCGCGGCAGCGACCCCGATGCGGCTCTCTTTTGGATGGTCGCCCTATTGGAAGCCGGCGAATCTGCTCGCTTCATCGCACGGCGACTCGTCATACTTGCGAGCGAAGACATTGGTCTGGCCCAATCAAATGGCTTGATCATTGCGGAGGCTGCTCATCGAGCCGTTGAGTTTGTTGGTCTACCCGAGGCCCGTCTTATTTTGGCCCACGCAACGGTGGAACTATCTCTCATGCCGAAGAGCAACAGCGTGACGCGGGCGCTCGCGAATGCCACAACAGCAGTAAGAAATGGGGCGAACGTGGAAGTGCCACTCCATCTCCGCGACGGGCACTACGCGGGAGCTCGCGAGTTGGGCCATGGATCGGCGTACCTCTACCCCCATGACTTCCCTGACGGATGGGTCGACCAGCGGTATCTACCGGATGGCGTGCTTGGCGGATTTTACGATCCATCTTCACAAGGTTCCGAGGCCGCAAAAGTCACCATCTGGCAGGAACGTCGAGGTCGTTCGCAAGAGCCACCGGTAGAATAGGTACGTGGAGGCAGCCGAATTACGTTCTCGATTCCTGAGCTATTTCGCTGAGCGAGGCCACACGGTCGTCCCCTCGGCAAGTTTGATTCCCCATGATCCGAGTTTGCTGTTTACCATCGCAGGAATGGTGCCGTTCAAGCCATACTTCGCCGGTGAAGAGGTTCCTCCCTTTACTCGGGCGGTTTCGGTGCAGAAGTGTTTCCGTGCGCCCGATATTGACATCATCGGCACCACGGCCCGGCACCTTACATTCTTTGAAATGCTTGGGAACTTTAGCTTTGGCGACTATTTCAAGGAAGATGCCATTCGCTTCGCGTGGGGTCTGATTACCGAAGGTTTTGGCTTTGATCCGGAGCGTCTGTGGATTACGGTGCACATCTCTGATACGGACGCTGCAGATATATGGCGTGATGTGGCGGGGATTCGTGCGGAGCGAATTCAGCGTCTTGACGAAGACAACTTCTGGGCCATGGGCGACACGGGTCCTTGCGGCCCGTGCTCGGAGATCTACTTTGACAAGGGTCCCGACTTCGGCGCCGACGGAGGTCCCGCCTTTGGCGATGGTGATCGATTTGTCGAGTTCTGGAATCTCGTCTTCATGCAAAATTCGAGAGGGTCGGATGGCTCATTGACGGATTTGCCTCGTAAAAATATTGATACAGGCGCCGGTTTCGAACGAGTTCTGCTGCTACAGAACAATGCCAGTTCAATTTTTACGACGGATCTTTTCGCTCCATTGATGGAGGCGTCGCAACAGATCATCGGTAAGAAATACGGATCATCGCCCACGACCGACATCGCCATCCGCCGAATCGCTGAACACGGACGAGCCATGTCAATGTTGGTGGCTGACGGAGTTCTGCCTGGTAACGAGGGACGTGGCTACGTTCTACGAAGGATTATTCGACGAGCGATACTGGCGGCACGACGCGAAGGTTCCGAGAAGTCCATCGCCGAGGCTGTACTGAACGCCACGATTGAGAAGATGGGTGACGCTTATCCCGTTCTCGTCAACGATCGTGAGACTATTTCGTCAGTGTTGCAACGAGAAGAAGAAACGTTCTCCCGAACCCTGCGAGCCGGTATGACCCTCTTGAATGAGGAAGTAGCCGGGGCAAAGAAGTCGGGAACTACCACATTTCCTGGCACCACAGCCTTTCGATTGCACGATACTCACGGATTTCCCATTGAGCTCACAATGGAGGTACTTGAAGAACAGGGGATGACCGTAGATCGTGATGGGTTCAATGCGGAGATGGACCTGCAAAGGGAACGGGCGCGATCGGCTGCAAAACTGAAGGCAGTGGGCGATGATTCGGCGCACCGCGCGATCTTCGACGAGTCCGGTCCGACGACTTTTTTGGGTCGCGAGGTTGCCCGTTATTCACTTGAAACTTCCGTCGTGGGTGTTCTCACTCTCGAAGATGGGCGAGCCGAAGTGTTTTTACACTCAACACCTTTTTATGCCGAATCCGGAGGGCAAGTCGGCGACACTGGGGCCATTGTTACCGAGAGCGGTCGCTTGGTCGTGAGCGACACGCAGAGTGTTGCGGGCGGCCTTGTGTCACATAGGGGTCAGCTAACCGGCGAAATTATCGTCGGTCAGACGGCGGTAGCGACAATTGACGGGGCGCGTCGCGAGGCGATTCGTCGCAACCACACCGCAACCCACTTACTGCACGCCGCCCTGCGCACAGTCCTCGGTGACCACGTTCGCCAACAAGGATCCCTCGTGGCCCCCGACCGATTGAGGTTCGACTTCGCACATACCAAGGGGGTAGCGCGCGAAGAGTTCGACGCAATCGTGGAGATGGTCAACGCTGACGTAATTAACAATGACGATGTCGAAACGATTGATGCCACGAAGCAGGAGGCCGAGAAGATGGGCGCCGTCGCGTTCTTCGGCGACAAATACGGTGATCGGGTTCGAGTGGTTCGAGCCGGTGCCCACTCCCTCGAGTTCTGCGGGGGCACCCATGTTCATCGCCTGGGGGATATCGGACACATTCAAGTTGTCTCAGAGGCCTCAATTGGCTCGGGGACACGCCGCATTGAGGCAATTTCGGGCAGCGCCTCAGTGCGACGTAGTCGTGAACTCGAAGCAGTGCTGGGCACGGTGGCCACAACGCTTAAGGCAAGCATTGACGATGTGATTCCCGCCCTCGAACGTGTGCTCGAGAGGCAGAAAGAGACCGACAAGGCACTGAGCGCCCTTCGACAGACAAATCTTGCTTCTCTTGCCGGCGAGCTTCGCGGTGGTGACGATCGACCAATTGTTGTTGCGCGCGTGGATGGTTATGACGTGGACGATTTACGAACGGTGGCGCAGGCCGTTCGTTCACGTGGGGCGCGAAGCGTCGTTCTCGCAGGCGTGTCGCAGGACCACAAGGTAGCGCTGGTGGTTGCCACACCCGGAGACCCCGACGCGAAGGCTCTAGTGAAGGAACTCGGCGGTCTCATCGGTGGAGGTGGCGGTGGTTCGACGGAACTTGCAACAGCAGGCGGTAAGAACCCTGCGGGTGTGGAATCAGCGTTGAGTCGCGCCACCGAGCTACTGGGATAACCACGTGGGCCGTACCGTTGCCCTCGACCCCGGTGAGAAACGAATCGGGGTGTCGATCTCTGATACATCAGGGATGATGGCGTTTCCTCGCCCTTCTTTGGACGCTGGACGAGATTGGCTGTCGGACCTCGTAAGGATGAGCGAGGAAGAGGTCTTCGATCGCATTCTCGTCGGTCGACCGCTGGGGTTAGCGGGTAATGAAACTGCTAGTACGGCGAGCGCCCGCGAATTTCTTGAAGTCATCGTGGAGCACTTTCCACATTGCGAAGTTCTCTGGGTTGACGAGCGTCTGACGACCGTGTCGGCATCGCGGCAGTTGAGCGCAGCCGGCAAGACACAAAAATCGCAGCGAGGATTAATCGATTCCGCAGCCGCGACGGTTCTTCTGCAAAGTTGGCTTGATGCGAACCGCTAAGAGGTTGGTCGCTTCTCTTACTCTCGTCGCACTCGTGGCTGGCGGTTGGTTTGTACTGTGCGCACACCCCTTGTCACCTGCCGGTGCGCCGGTTGCGATTCGTGTCGTTCCCGGCGAGTCGGTCGCCGAAGTAGCAAACGACATGGATCGCCGTGGCGTACTCACCAACGCCTGGGCATTTCGACTCGACACGGTGATATTTGGCACTCCGATAATTCGAGACGGGTACTACGTGATTCCCAAAGGATCATCGCACGGTGCTATTCGCTCGATCCTTTCACGGCCACCGAACGCTCATGTCGTAACGGTCTTTGCGGGATCTACCGTGCGGCAGATTGCTCGGCAGATGGCCACCGTGAAGGGTGAGCTGTTTGCGAAGGCGTGGCAGTCGGTTGCGCTCGGTCTGTCCGTCAGTCAATTCAACGCTCCAAACTCTGAGGGACTTTTGGGCATCGGGGCATACGTCATCGGAGACACAGAAACACCAAAGATGTTGCTCACGTCAATGCAGTCACGATTTGTCACCCAGCTATCGGCGGTTGGCCTACACCCTCGCGATACCGTCCACGGTCTCTCGATGTATCAGTTCTTAACCGCAGCCTCGATTGTCGAGAAGGAGGGTTACTACGCAAAAAACATGCCCAAGGTTGCGCGAGTAATTCTCAACAGGCTCGCGCGTGGCGGTGGGTTGCAGATGGACGCAACAGTTCTGTATTTTCTCGACCGTGACGGCGTGAAGGTAACGCCGTCGATGTTGCGAACGAAGACGCCGTACAACACGTATCTGTATCCGGGGCTGACGCCCACCCCAATAAGTCAGATAGGCCCAGTCGCGCTCCAAGCGATGAAGAATCCCCCCGAAGGCCGATGGCTATATTTCGTTGTTGTCGATCAATCGGGTACAGAGGCATTCGCAGAAACGTATGCCGAACATGTGCGCAACATTGAACTAGCTCGCTCTCGGGGTCTGTGATGTTCCGGAGTGGTGTGATCGGATCTCCCGTGGCCCATTCATTGAGCCCACGTCTTCATGAAGCGGCATTCCATTATTTGGGGATTGAAGGAACAAGTCATCCCTTTGAAGTCACTCCATCAGACACGGAGTCCATTTACCGCGCCACGACTCTTGACGCGTTTTCGATAACAACACCCATGAAAGAATTCATGCTGTCGTACTGCGAACCGACTCCGCGCGCACTGTCAATCGGAGCTGTGAACAGCATTCGCCGGAAAGACGACGGTTTGGAGGGTGATAACTTCGACGGTGAGGGCTTTCATCGTGCCATTGTGCATCAACTCGACGTCGATATTCGCAACGAGATCGCCTGCGTGTACGGATCGGGTCCCGCGGCGCGTTCGATTGTTGAGTCCCTCCTGCGCCACGGCGCAGGAGGTGTCGAAGTGATTGTCCGCAGGGATATCCCTTCGCACGAAGTGTTCAGTGACGCTCGAGTCAAAGTGTCGCATCAGCCGTCGGTCACTGCAGATCTTGTTGTTAACGCCACTACCGTCGGGCTAACGGGCGAGGCACATAACCTTCCTCCGGCAGTGGTGGCTGAACATACGGCGTATGTTGATGTCGCCTATTTCCCGAGTGAAACGGCGTGGATGCAAGAGATGCGTCAGTCTTCGAATCGAGTTGCCAACGGTCTCCAGATGCTGTTGTGGCAGGCCAAGTTGCAAATTGAGTGGTGGTTCAATACCAACCTCCCGATCGAGATTTTCCTAAAGGCCGTTGAGTCGTGAGAGCCGTACGCCGAACTACCGTCATGCTGGCCAACGGATCAGTTGACAAAGGGCTTCTGTTGGGTTTCGTCGCGCTTGCCCTCCTGGGAGATTTCATGATTTTCAGTGCCACGCGAACGGCGCTAGAGCACGCGGGGTACGACCCCCTCTACTACCTCAAGAGGCAGTCACTATGGGTGGCGATTGGTCTTGTGTTAATGACCGTAGTATCGCGAATCGATTTTCGGCGTTTCGAGATCGTGGCAACTCCGCTGTACGTCGCATCGGTGATTGGTGTGGCTGGAGTTATGTTCTTTGGGTCCGAGGCACTCGGAGCTCAACGTTGGTACGACTTTGGTTTCGTCCAAATTCAGCCGTCGGAATTCGCCGTACTCGGTCTGATTTTGGCCGCCTCGGCGTACGCCGCGCGTCGTCCCGAAGGATTGAGCAAGCGTGATATTGCTCGCCTGATCACAATGTCGCTTCTTCCGATGGGAATTATCGCTGTCCAGCCCGATTTAGGTACCGCCATCATCATGACGATGATTGTCGCCGTCATGGTCGTGGTGGCTGGTGTCCCTCCTCGCATGATGGCCCTGATGGGCGTGCTCGGGGGAATAATCGCCAGTCTGTCGATTTACTTTGGTTACCTCAAGCCGTATCAGGTCGCTCGACTCGTGTCGTTTCTTAATCAGAACTCCAATGACAAAAACATTGCGGACCTCATCTACCACGTTAACAATGCGAAAAATGCGATTGGTGCCGGTGGACTCTTCGGAACGGGACTCTTTGGCGGTCTCCAAACAACCCTTGGCTATGTACCGGAGCAGCGCACTGACTTCATCTTCACCGCGATTGGTGAACAGTTGGGCCTTCTTGGTTCGCTGAGTGTGCTCGCTCTTATTGCCTTCGTTTCGTATCGGCTTTTCGTGGTGTCGCGCGACGCAAAAGATCAATTTGGTCGCCTCATGGTCGCCGGAATATTTGTATTTTTCTCCTACAGCTCATTCCAAAACATAGGTATGACGATGGGGATTATGCCCGTAACGGGAATTCCCTTGCCATTGATTAGTTACGGTGGCACTGCCGCCATCGTCTTCTCCATCGCGGCGGGGGCGGCACTCTCCGTGTCTCGACGTCGAGGAAGTTAGGGTAGAGACGTGGAAGAAGTTCGCTCCGAGGGTCTCTCTACCGATGGGACACGCTTCATCGTGCTCTCATTTGGTTCGGTTACATACGACTTGCCGAGTGCGATGGCCACCATCACTCTGCAAGAAGAGGAGTCTCCGTGGCGGCCAGTCAGCATCCCGGTCGCGCTCCCTGAGGCAGTTTCGATTGCCCAAGCTGTGTCGGAGCAGTGGGCACCACGACCGAATACTCATGATCTCTTCATTGAATTTCTGCGAAGGACAAAAGCTGATGTAATTGCTGCACGAATCACACGGGCCGAGGGCAGTGTCTTTTTTGCGGAGGTTGATGTGATGACACCACAGGGGCGGGTCCAACTACCGTGTCGACCTTCGGACGCCATCGCGTTGGCAGTTCGTCAGACGGTCCCGGCACCCATCTTGTGCACTCCCGAAGTGATTGAATCGCAGAACTAAAGAACGGTGATGTCCGTGCGGACCCGTCCGCCAACTTTCTGCTGTGTGTTCTCTTGGGAAATTTTGAGTAAAAGGGCTACTACGAGATAGTTCGCCACAAGAGAGGAACCCCCGTAAGCCACGAATGGCAAAGTAATGCCGGTAAGGGGAAGAACGCGCAATACTCCGGCACAGATAAAAAACGTCTGAAATCCGAGAATGCAACTCAATCCCACAGCCGTGAGACGAGCAAAGTCAGAGTGGCTTTGCTGGGCAATCTTGAAGCCTTGTGCGATGATGATGAGCAGTGCCGTCAGAAGGAAAATGACGCCTAGAAGCCCAAGTTCCTCTCCGATCGCCGTAAGAATCATGTCCGACGACACTTCGGAAACCCAGCGACCCGCCTGACCGAGGCCCACACCGGTACCCGTTAACCCACCCGCGGAGAGCGAAAACCATCCCGCCAGAATCTGCCGCCCGCCATGCTCGAAGGCGTGCGCGCTCCAGGGGTCGATCCAAATGCTCACCCGCTGGTGGATTTGGTAGAAGAACTGCGAGGCCACCACGCCGCCAATGGCCAAGAGAGCAACGCCCGCTACGACATAGAGGGCTCGCCCGGTCGCCACCCAGAGCAGAGAAAGGAAGAGTGCGAATAGAAGCATGGCAAAGCCAATGTCGTTCTCAACTCCGAGAACAAAAAGGGCTATTCCCCAAGTGAGGACAATCGGCATCAAAATTCGCGGGTCTACCACATTTCGACGCCCAAGTGACTTAGTTGAACTTGCCAACATCTCTTTGTTTGCCGCGAAGTAGCTGGCGAAGAAAACGGCGAGGAGAAGCTTCGCAATTTCGACAGGTTGAAAACTGACCGGTCCAATTCCCACCCAAAGGCGAGCGCCATTTGCCTCAACTCCGAGAACAGGCATGAGCGGCAGGAGCATGAGAACAATGGCAGTGGTGAGCGTCAGATATCTAAACCGGTCGAGGTCGCGAATTCGCCTCACGTATTTGAGGCAAAGACCAAATGCAGCAGCTGAAACCAGAATCCACATCGATTGGTACTGAGCACGCGTGGGATTCCATCGAGAAATCTCGACATAACCAATGCCATTCAGAAAGGCCGCCAGTGGGAGGATTATCTGATTTGACTGAGGAGCGTACCTTCTCACCATTCGATGCATTGCGTACGTCAGGCCGAAGATGGCAATCAGGAAAAGCCAAAGCGAGGCAGGTAGTGATCCCTTCGCCCCAACTGACGCCAGAACATAAAGTGCCGAAATGACGACATCGACAAGTATGAGAAGGCCCAATTCAACGGATCGGCGCGGTGACACACTGGGTGGGGAAATTTCGACTGGCGGCGTCGAATTCGTCACAGAGGCATCGTACCTTCCTCGCCTAGACTTTTAGTGACAGAGAGACCGTCGATGCTAGAACTGAACGAATTTGGACCTGAACGGTACTCCAATCGAGAACTGTCTCGCTTGGAGTTCGCTGCTCGTCTCCTTGATCTGGCCGACGATTCAAACCTGCCAATCCTCGAGCGGTGCAAATTCGTCGCAATCTTTGCTGAGATGATTGACGAGTTCTTTCAAGTGCGTGTGGTGAGCCTGGAAGACAAAATTGCCGCCGAAATCTCAACACCTTCAGTTGATGGACTCCGCCCCCTGCAACAACTCCAGGCGATCCGTGAGCGAGTGCTGACCCTCAGCGAACGACTGGAGCGGCTTGTTGCGGACCAAATATTTCCCGAATTGATGTCGCGGGGGATTGAAATTGTCTCCTTTCATCAATTGACCCAGGCCGAGCAGTTAGCGATGGCCACATATTTTCGTGAAAGCATCTATCCCGTACTCACACCCTTAGCTGTCGATCCCGTTCACCCCTTTCCCCAGATTTCGAACTTGTCGTTGAACATTGGTGTCAGTGTCACCGACAGCACCACGGGTGAGGAGCGCGCCGCGCGGGTAAAAGTGCCTGGGTCACTGCCGCGTTTTGTGGAATTGCCAGGCGGCGGTCGCTGGTGTCTTCTCGAAGAGGTCATTGTAAAGAATCTGCACGTGTTGTTTCCTGGGATGACGATTGGTCAGGCAAACATTTTTCGAATCACACGGAATGCCGATCTTTCGTTGGAAGAGGACGAAGCAGATGATCTACTTGTTGCAGTTGAAATGGAGCTTCGACGGCGTCGTTTTGGCAAAGCACTCAGACTCGAAATCCAACGTTCGATGGACGAGGATTATCTTGACTTACTCGTAGATCAGCTGGAACTTGATCTGGCGAGGGTCTACGTCACCGATAATGCATTGGGTTTAGGAGACCTGTGGCAGCTGTGCGGATTGCCGCGGCCGGACCTCAAACTCCCAACATGGACACCCGTGACGCCGTCTCGCCTATTAGAGATAGGCGATGCACGGAACATCTTTGACGTGATTCGCGAAGGTGATGTGTTGATTCACCACCCGTATGAGTCATTTGCTGATTCGGTTGAGAGTTTCGTTAATGAGGCGGCCGACGACCCATCCGTCATTGCGATCAAGCAGACCCTGTATCGCACATCAGGTGATTCGCCGATAGTTGCCGCGCTGATCCGGGCGGCTGCTTCGGGTAAGCAAGTCGTGGCCCTGGTCGAGCTAAAGGCTCGATTTGATGAAGCTGCCAACATTCAGTGGGCGAAACACCTCGAAGATGCGGGTGTGCACGTGGTATACGGGGTTATGGGCCTAAAGACCCACTCGAAGACGTGCCTTGTGGTTCGTCGCGAGAGCGGAACCATCCGCCGATACGCCCACATCGGGACAGGAAACTACAACTCAAAGACTGCGCGTATCTATGAAGATTTTTCACTCCTGACTGACGACGATGCCGTGACGGAGGACATCGGAGACCTCTTTAACTTCCTGACCGGCTTCGCTCGGCACACGTCGTATCGCGAGATCGTGGTGTCACCAGTTTCAGCCCGTTCAACGATTCTTGACCTTATTGAACGTGAACAGGCGAAGGGAGCGGCTGGACGCATCGACATCAAGGTGAATGGACTTACCGACCCCAAGATTATCGATGCCCTCTATCTCGCAAGTCGTGCGGGGGTCGTAGTGCGATTAATTGTGCGGACACTCTGTTGTCTGCGACCAGGTGTGCCTGGGCTATCGGAAAATATCTCGGTCAAGAGCGTGGTGGGCGAATTTTTGGAACACTCACGTGTATTCGTATTCGGAGCACCAGGAAGTAGTGATCGAAAGATTCTGATCGGTTCTGCCGATCTCATGGAGCGTAACTTGGAGCGTCGAATCGAGGTCCTCGTTCCGATTAAGGAATCGAAGGCAATGGAAACGGTGTCAGAATCGTTTGAATTGTCGTGGCGTGACGATGAGTTCTCTTGGATTTTGGGAACTGACCGACGATGGCGTCGAATGGTCCCAGTGACACGCACATCGGTTCACAAAGTACTGAAAGATAAAGCGACGGCATCCCAACGGTTAGAGATTTAATTCTCTTTACGCCATTCCAGCGTCACGTACGCCAGTCCACCTATTGGGATTGGCAACCAGAAATTGATGAATCGATATGCGAGCACCGCAAGAATGGCGGGGTTGTGGGGGACGCCAAAACCCACGAGGGTCGGAATGAGAGTTCCTTCAATAATCCCGAGTCCCGCCGGAGTCACCGGTACGACGGCCAGTATGTTCGCCAATCCAAACGCCACGAGCAAATCAATTGGGGAGATAGCTGTTCCAAAGGCATAAATGAAAATCCAGAGACTGGCCGCATCGAGCAGCCAATTGGCGCTCGCCCATCCAATGGTCGACCACAGTGTGACTCTGTTTTCAGTGAGTAACTTGATTCGTTCAGCGACCCGCTCAAGGAGGCGTGTGACGCTGTCGGGATCAACGCGGGGAAGTCGCCGGGCGATAGCTCGCAACCAAAGATCCGCGTGTCGTTGCCCGCGCGTAATCAAAACGATGGTGCCAAAGAATGCGAGCATGAGGAAGACAGAAGCAAGTGCGGCAAAACCGTACACGGGGTTGAAGCCTCGGAGTGGAATGGAAATGACGAGCGCGATCCAAAAGAGAAGGTTGAGAACGACCGCACTACTCGAACCTTGCGCCGCCAGGCCGAAACCGTTCGTCGCGCCAGGTACGCCCAGTTCTGAAAAGAGGCGGTACGAGAGCGCCGATGCGGGTGCTGTTCCCCCGGGAAGGACGTGCGAGAGCCCAAGTGTGGAGAGGTTCACGCGATAAGTATCGAAACGTCGTGGCGCGTGGGGAGTAAGCACGACTCGGGTCATCTCGCTATACGCGGCGATGGCGAGGGCCTCGACGAGTACGGCGATAACAAGGAGGAAGGGGTTCACGTCGCGTAGAAGGTGGAGTGCCTTTCGAGCCGATGAAAATTGGGGGATGACAAGGTATTCAACGATGAAAATGAGGGCAACGGCGCTCAGAATGAGACGAAGTCGACGAGGCATCCGATGTCGTTTCCTCGAATAATCGTCGGTCATTTGTGCGCCTCGGGCATGTTCCGGGAACCGAAGCCTTCGGTCCGTAAAGTAGATTACGCCTATGCGGACGTTAGTAGTTCTGCCCACCTATAACGAGATCGCCAACATCGAGCGGATGCTGCGGACGCTACGGTCAACGGTCCCCGATTGCGACATCTTGGTGGTGGACGACGGCAGCCCCGACGGAACGGCTGACGTGGCGGACGTCATAGCCCGAGAACTGGGCCAAATTTCAATTTTGCGGCGTTCCGGCAAAGGAGGCCTAGGGAGTGCGTATCGCGCTGGATTTACGTGGGGACTCGAAGCAGGCTACGAGGCTTTCGTAGAAATTGACTGTGATTTCTCTCATGATCCGCGCGCACTTCCAGAAATGTTGGCGTTGGCGACATCGAATGAAGTAGTCATTGGATCGCGCTACGTTCCCGGTGGAGCAATACCTTCCTGGTCGACGAGCCGATTGATGCTGTCGAAGGGAGGCAATCGTTATGCCTCTCTAATGCTGGGTCTTCATGTTGCGGACTCAACTGCTGGATATCGGGTCTACACCAAATCAGCTTTGAGCAAGATTGGCTACCAGACAGTCCGTGCGGACGGTTACGGCTTTCAAATTGAGATGACGTACCGTGCGCGTTCGGCCGGTTGTTCGATCGTCGAATTTCCCATCTCATTTACAGATCGAACTGAGGGCGAATCTAAGATGTCGCGGGCCATCGTCACCGAGGCTCTATGGATGGTGACGAAATGGGGCGCTGCTCGTTTGTTCGGTAAGGGGCCACGGTCTTAATTCAGGGTGCCAACCCCAATTGCTCGAAGTACCGAATCTAACTTATTTCTCGTTTCTTCACGTTCTGCAATGGGGTCCGAATCAGCAACGATTCCCGCACCGGCCCACAGCGTGAACTCGCGGCGACGAAATGAGATACCCCTGATTGCAACCCACCACGAGCCCTCGCCATTTGCCGAACACCAACCAACGGCGCCGGCGTAGGAACCTCGAGGGCGTGCCTCCAATTTCTCAATCAATGAGACTGCCTCGGCACGTGGCAGTCCTCCGACCGCTGGTGTCGGGTGGAGGCTGGAAAGAGCGTCAATGCTCGTGACGTGGGGAAGCCTTTGGGCTCGAATGTGGCTACCCAAATGTGTCACAGAGCGAAGTCGCACAATCGTGGGCTCCGGATCGGCGACGACGTTAGTGCCAACCACACCCAATCGTTCCACGATGTCGTCAATCACATATTTATGCTCCACTCGATTCTTCGAACTTCCAAGAAGCCACGTTGAATATGTCGAGGAATCTTCAACGCCTTCAGTCGATATAGTTCCGGCGAGAGGGTGACAGGTAATCGAAGAGCTATCGACAGAGACGAGTAACTCAGGGCTTGCACCCACAAAGCGGTACCCATCTGTGGTCGGTAGTGAATAAATTGTGCAGGTAGGTTCGAGGGTGTGAAGCCGAGCGGCGATAGCGTCACCGGTGACGTCGCTCGAAAATTCACCGTGGCAACTCCGCGCTAGAACCACTTTGGATAAATCGCCACGCCGAAGATGCTCTACTGCCTCCGCTACGGCCGTCGCGTACGAATCGGGGCTGGGTTCGTAGGCGAGACGTACAGCTCGTGGTGCCGTGATTAGGGATTCATTTTCGGTGAAAAATGATCGAGGGTTGTCCTCGGCGAGATGGACTGCTATCGGAGCGTCGCCTTCGCGAAAAATGACGGTAATGCGAGGGATAGTAAATGTGAATTGTTCGGTTCGTGAGAAGGGTACTGAAGCGAATGCCGAGACATATTGAGGCCATTCGCACGTGATCTCGCGAAATAGTTCTGACGTATCGACCCCCTCATCAAGCGCTGGCACCTCGATTTGCCGCAGTACTCCTCCGAATCCACAACGGATTTCCGCAGTGGACTGCAGGAGCCAACCGTGGCGCGCCGCTTCTCGTATTGCGGGCTGGAGGAGTTCTTCCGCAAGCGGAGTAGTGACGAGTTTCATACGGCTCGAGTAGCCGTGAACTGCTGTGAAAGTCCGCCGAGAATCATGCGATGTTGAACAGTAGAAAAACCCGCCTGGCGCATCATGGCCACGATTTCCTCTACCGACGGTAAGTAGGCCGTCGATTTTGGAAGATACCGATAGGCGCCACGATTTGAGATCAGGCCACCAATGATGGGTACTACGCCTCGGAACCACACCGAAAAGCCGGCCCGAAGAATTCGTGAGCGAGGATTTGCCACTTCGAGAAATACGACTCTGCCACCGGGGCGCGTTACACGAGACATCTCACTAATGGCGCCCTGCAAGTCTGTGAAATTCCGGAGCGCATATCCACAGGTGACGCCATCGAATGAGGCGTCTCGAAAAGGCAGCCGGGCGGCATCCGCCTGGACCCTTGGAGCAAAGTCACCGCCGACATCCATCATCCCGTAGGAGAGATCTGTCGCAACTGGTTGCATCCCTTGTGATGTGAGCTCGCGACAGAAGTCGCCAGTTCCCGCAGCCACATCAAGCACTCGGCTCCCCGCTGGCAGCGCGAGGTCACGAACCGCTCGGTGACGCCATCGGCGGTCGAGGTTGAAAGTGATGAGATGGTTGACCAATTCGTACCGCGGTGCGATGGTGTCAAACATCGTTCGCACTGCCTTTGTCTTGATCTCTCCTTGAGGGAGATCCCGTCGCTTCATGGAATCAGGCGTAGTAACGGAAAACAACCTGCGCAACGCACGACGGCTTTGGGGCGTCCTTCACCTCAATGGTGACATCCAGAGCAACCTGAATCCCGCCCGGGACGTCCTCGACCTCCGCCACGGCGGCACCGAGCCGTATCTCCGATCCAACGGGGACCGGAGCTGGGAACCTGACCTTGTTCGTCCCGTAGTTGACGCCCATGCGCACTCCATTGGTTCTCACCACCTGTCCCATAAGAACGGGAATCAGTGAGAGAGTGAGGTACCCGTGGGCTATGGGTCCACCAAATGGTCCGGCCTTCGCTCTCTCGGGGTCAACATGGATCCACTGATGGTCGCCGGTTGCATCGGCGAAGAGATTCACTTCCTCTTGCGTAACTGTCTTGTAGTCCGAATAGCCGAGATGGGTACCGACGAGATTCTTGAATGCATCGATGCTGTCAACTTGCGTAACCATAATTACCTCCATAACGACCTTACCGGCGTGACACCACGTCTCACCGGTACGCTTGGTTCGTGACCGAAGAGCACCACGAAGAGCACCACCGCAACCTCAGTGACGGATGGGCCCGAGCCTCGATTTTTGGCATGGCGGACGGGCTGGTGACCAACGTCGCCCTTATGTTGGGCTTTGCGGGAGCGGCTGCGGATCCATCGTCAGTTCGACTCGCCGGTCTCGCCGGTCTCGTTGCTGGTGGATTTTCAATGGCCTCAGGCGAATATCTCTCGATGCAGGCTCAAAAGGAACTCTTTGAGCGTGAGATCGAGGTGGAACGAAAGAGCCTCCGTGAGAATCCGGCGGAGGAGAAGGCCGAGTTAGTAGCCCTCTTCGAAGAGCGGGGTGTCGATCCTAAGCTGGCTGGTCTCCTGGCTGACGAGTTAATGCGTGATCCAGATCTGGCCCTCCGCACGCACGCCCGTGAGGAGCTCGGGGTTGACCCGTCGGCCATAGGGTCACCGTGGAGAGCGGCTGTTGGCTCTCTAGTTTCCTTTGCGCTCGGAGCTTTCATTCCGCTCGTACCGTGGTTAGTCAACCAAGAGGGAAAGCCAATTGACGTATCGATTGCACTGGGCGTTATCGCTGCCGCAAGTCTTGGTGGCGCAATTGGCAAGATGACCGGACGAGGAGCGATTCGTTCCGCCTCTCGATTCCTGGCAATCTCAACTGCCTCTGCTGCAGTGACCTACATTGTCGGCGCGGCTATCGGCTAATCGACACCAGTTCGTCCAAACGTTTTGTAGTAAAGCCATACTTGGTGTACAAAGCAATTGCAGCGTCGTTACTGTCTTCGACGTAGAGAGATGCAATTGATACACCTTTTGATCGGATGATTGCCAAGCCGTGTTGCAGCATCAATTCTCCGTAGCCTCGTCCGCGAAATTCAGGTGCCACAAAGATCACATAGATCTCACCAGTGCGTACGACCGGCAGCTCATGAATCTTGGTCCAGCAGGATGCGGCAATCTGCCCGCCCACGCTCAGCACTAAAAATCCACTGGGGTCAAACCACTGCTCTGCGAGACGCTCGTGAAGCTCCGTGAGCTCCCAGCGTCCCTGTTCGGGATGATCTTCGAAGGCTGCGTTGTTGGCGACCAGCCAGGTGGCGTCGTCGGATCCGGCAATGAAACCCCTCACCCCGTCATGTGGTGGTGGATGCGCGATCGTGTCGATACGTGCCTCAAGGTACCGAAGACGACGTACCGGCTGGAAAGGCACACTGGGTAGATTGCCATCTCTCATCCACCACAGAGTGTTGGTGGACCCAGCATTCGTCATGCTGTCAAAGAGCTGCTCATCGAAGCCGCCTCCCGCCAATTCCACGGTGGGCGAGTGGGGGCCACGTTCGAT
>JAGWWX010000084.1 GCA_018970215.1 Acidobacteriota bacterium
AGACCGAGTGTCGCGTTGCCGCCGATGCCTCTACCGCATCGATCCCCAACAGGGCAACACTGCGGGTGATGAAGGGGTACACGTTGGTGGTGAGTGTGGGACTCGCCACCAATCCGCTCGCCGCCACGGCGCAGCCGTAGCGCAGAGAACGAAGAATCTGGTGCAACGTATCTCCACCAACACAGTCGACCGCACCGGACCACCGTTCGCTGCCGAGAACTCGATCGGGACGATCTGAGATGTCGGTTCGACCGATGACGACGGAGGCTCCTCGCTGGAGAAGCCACTCGGCTTCGTTCGATGACCCCGTGGAAGCCGCCACGCGGTGACCGCGCAGTGCGAGGGCCACGACGGCCCATACACCGACTCCGCCCGTGGCTCCCGTGACGAGGACCTCGCCATCGCCACTGGCGAGACCGTGGTGTTCGAGTGCGAGAACGCTCGCGAGGGCGGTAAAGCCTGCGGTGCCGAGGGCCATGGCGTCACGGGTGGACACGGTGTCGGGTAGGGCCGAGACATAGCGACTCGGCGCCGTCACGATTTCGGCAAATCCACCATCTCGCCCCACTCCGATGTCGCCACCATGAACAGCGACACGCTGACCGATCGCAAAGTCGGTGTCGCGCGACGCGACGACCACCCCGGCGGCATCAACCCCACCGATGAGTCGGGGCGTCCGACGTACGCGACTGTCGGTCTCGGCGACCATGGCGTCTTTAAAGTTCACACCACTCCACTCGACGCGAACGGTCACGTCATCGAACGGTGGCTCGGGCACATCGTGTACGCCGGCACTGACGTCGCTTTCGGTGGCGTCAATAACGAATGCTCGCATAAGCGCAGGTTAGGCGTTGCCTACACTGTCATCGTGGAGACACGACCTTTCTCTCAGTGGTCGGCAAATCTCCCTCCACTCGCCAGCCTCCCTCCTTCGCTGAGTTCACCTCGACTGTGGGGTGAGGGCGTGGGGGTTCTACGCAGTGCGGTCGGTGGCGGGGGAAGGCAGCTCTGGCGAGTAGACGACGACAACTGGCGTTGCGTCTCGCCCGACGACCGCAAAGTCGGGAGCGCCCTCTATTCGTACGGCGCACCAGCTTGGACGGTCTGGAACGACAAGAAGGCGGTGGTTCTGACGGTCGATCGCGGTACGGCGCTCGTCGTCCATCACCGCAAAGGGGTCGTGGGGGAGTACCCATTAGATGGTGACGCCCAGGGCTACCCCGTTCGTTGGTCGGCCCACGAGTTTGGGTACGTGGCCGATTTCGGACCACGTCGTGGTCGCTCCATCGTGGTCGTTGACGTGAACAACGGCCTCAGCCGCCACGTCTACGACACGCCACATCTCGTGAGCGACCTGTGCGTGCAACGCCATCGAGAGGGTGGTGAGGTTGCGTGGCTGGAGTGGCAGCCGGGAACGATGCCGTGGGACTCCGCCCAGGCCTACCGCGCACCTCGCGCGTATCTCCGGCTAGTCCCCGATTTTGTTCGCACCCCGGGAGCTGCCGCCAACCTCTACTTCCGCGAGCGCGATCTCCACGGCGTCACGGAAGTGAACGATCGTTTTGTCCCGTTCGCTGCGAGCGCCGATGGTTCGATAGAGGTTGACGAGACGTTCCCCGGCGAGGGCCGGAGTGATTGGTTTTTGGGTTGGCAGTGGAGTGCACCTCTCGCGACGACCACGTGGCGGGTGAGTCTTGCCGCGTCAACGACTTCCGTGGTGTCCAGAGACGCCTCGGGGTGGAAAGTGAGCGAGTCGGCGCCCGTGGCGATTCACGAGATTGACGGTGGCGGCGATCGCTTGGTGGCGTTGGCGTCGGATGGCCAGAGCCCGACAACTCTCTTCACCTCACGAAAAAAAGCGAAAAAGTGGAGATCCCACCGCCTCGAGGATGTTCCTCTGCCACCATTCACCGTGGGCGAGGTGCGGCGCACGTCATCGGGCACGCCCTTCGTCTACTACGAACCTCATCACAGCGAGTACGTACCACCGCTCGATGAACGGCCCGGACTGATCGTGCATATCCACGGCGGGCCAACGGCGTACGCCGGGAGAGAGTATCGATACGACTTTCACTACCTCGTACGTTCGGGATGGGCGATCGCGAGCGTGGACTATCGCGGCTCCACGGGATATGGCGCGCACTACCGAAAGGCGCTGTACGGCTCGTACGGCGAAGCCGATGTTCAAGATGTTATTGATGTCATTGATTTTCTCGTCGCTCGACAAGAAGTCGATCCGTCGCGAATCTTCGTGCGTGGTGGCAGCTCGGGTGGAATGACGGCGCTCCTGTGCGCGGAGGATGAGCGGGTGGCCGGTGTCATTGCGCACTATCCCGTGACGGATGCACTCGCTCTTCACTCGACGACCCACGAAGCAGAGAACGGCTACCTCGAAGACCTCATTGGACCTTTGCCGGAGTCTGCGGAGAAGTTTGCGAGTGTGTCGCCGCAGTTCCGCGACAGATGTCCCCAACGGGCTCTGATATTTCAGGGCGACAACGATCCGGTCGTTCCCGTGGCGCTCGTGCGGCAGTACGTTGACTCGTTAGTCGCCCGGGGAGTTGCCGTGACCTATCGAGAGTTCGCCGGTGAAGGCCATGGGTTTCGTTCGCTCGCGACGCGCAATGACGTATTGCACGAAGAGATCTCTTTTCTTCGCTCCTAAATCAATCCAGGACCTTGGTAGAGGCGAACCGTGTACGTCGTTGACGACGCGTTGGATTCATCGACCGTGATACCGGCAACCCAGTAAAAAGTGTCAGAACCGGCCTTTTGAAAGAGAAGTTGTTGCGCCGCGCTCTTATACGACGGTCCTTCGCTGAAGAGTTTCCACCCACGAGCGACAAAGTGAGCTTTATAAAAAGCGAGCACGTCCACCTCACCGTGCAGTGTGCGAACTCGCTGGGTGCAGTCAAATCCGCCCGCACCCTTTCCCTTCCACAGGGCAGCACCACGGGCCACGGTATCGACGGGAACGATGAGAGACGACGTGATATCACTCGGGGGGTTGCCGGGAAGCTCACAGGCTGACAGTGCCGGTGACGCAGGATCGGCGGTCAGTGCACCGACGACATACATCGGTGTCGTCGTGGTGGTAGCCACGCGAGGATTCGTGATAAGTCCTACGCCGGTGAAGAGTACAAGTGTCGCTGTTGCAATGGCGAGAACGATTGCGGCGGGCTTGATACTGGTCGTCGTTGACAGCGGCGGCGAGGTCACTGATTCCACCCCATGTGGTCGATGGGGCCATGGCCCGCTCCGAGCCGCCACGTCGCTCCGCCGTGAAGAGCGCGGAGAACAAATGCCTTGGCCTCGCGTACCGCAGTCTCGATGTCGCGTTGAAGCCCTAAGCCGGCGGTGATGGCGGCCGCCAGGGAACAACCCGTCCCGTGATCGTTGTTGGTTCGGACTCGCGTTGCCGGAAGGACGATGTCGTCGAGGGAGCCAACCAGGAGATCCGGTGCCTCGGTGGCACGGTCGGAGGACTCGTCGAAGTGCCCAC